>NZ_MSHA01000044.1:0-84900 GCF_001940965.1 Bacteroides sp. Phil13
GCTATCCGAGGTATGGAAAGAAGGAGCCTTTTCGGGAGAACGAAGATTCTGGCGGTACCAGAAGCCGGGCATATAGAACTGGCAATCGGAATGACGGTATCCGGTGTTTATTTGCTCGCCATAATTGAAATAAACAGTATCCAAGGCCGTGATGACAACGTTAATACGCTGCTTGCCATCTTTATCAACTACCTGGCGGGTAATAGCCAATGGCAACTGCTCGGAAGACTGGCAAGTATACACACCGTCCTGCTGCTTCTGAAGTGTCAGTGAATAGTGTTGGGCGTCATTACCCGGAACTTTTAAAGAAATAGAGGTCGAAACATCTCCCAGAGAATGCTCCATAGCCCCTACATTTGTAATGCCCGCTAAAAGCATTACTCCAAAAAACAATCTCTTTAGTCTCATAATCGCATTTGTTTTATAGTTGTTAGAATGCTGGTTTTTCTGCCTCTATTGATGGAGAAGTACCCTTTACAGATGGCCATCCATCTTTCCACTCAATCTTATCCATCAGCAACATACGTCCTTCGGGATTTTTCACGCTTACCGCATGATAGAAAAACCAATCATTACCGGCATTATCCGTCACAATCTCAGAATTATGGCCGGTGCCTACAAAAGCACTATTTTTATGAATCAGGATTTCATGTTTATTGTCGAGCATACTCCCACCCTTTTTATCAACATAAGGGCCGAAAAGATTTTCTGAACGTCCTACTACTGTTGTATATGTGCTGTTCAATCCTTCACAGCAAGTACCTATTGAAGCAAAAAAGTAGTAATAACCATCCTTCTTATGAATATAAGTGCCTTCGTAGGCTGTTCCTGCCACTTTTTGAGGTGTAGCACCTTCTTTAAGGAAAAGTCCATCATCTGACAGCTCAATAGCATAAATGCCGCGGAAACTGCCCCAGAAAAGATATTTTCGTCCTCCTTCCTCTATATAGAAAGGATCAATAGAATTCTGCACATTGATTTCATTGCTACGAAACATTTTTCCATGATCCTTAAAAGGGCCTTCAGGCTTATCGGCAGTAGCACATCCGATGCCACAAGTCCACTCGCCTCCCCAAACGGACATGGAATAATAAAGCACGTATTTATCGCCTATTTTATTAATATCTGGAGCCCATAGTCCTCCTTTGGGTTCAAAGTTCGGACGAGTATCATTTGTAAAAGCCGTACCCACATATTCCCAATCTACTAAATTCTTGGAGCGATGAATAGGCAGATTACGGATATTTTCAGTGGCATATAAGTAGAAATAACCATCCTCTCCTCTGATAACAGAAGGATCAGGCAAACTATAGTTTATAACCGGATTATGATATACATTCTTCGGTTGATTTTCCGGATCATCTTCTGTTTTTGACGATGATGAAGAACATGCCGCCAAGCAACATAATGCCGATATTATAAATAACTTTTTCATCAGAACAAATATTTATGATAAAAAAGAAAATGGAGGTATATTTCTCACAGCAATTCACCATTCTGACTTTGCCGATCCTATATACCTCCAATATTCTTTCTGCACTATAGCGAAAGTGACTGATTAAATTTTATCTTCATCAGCTACGGCTTCTTCCCAAGTATTCCATATAGGAGTAGCAGGGTCGTATTCTGTATAACCTACATTCTGCCACAGCTTGGCATTTTTATTAGCCTCGATAGCATTATAAGGAATCGGCCAATAAATATTATGCTTACCCATAATGAAATTAATGTCTGTTTTAGTGGCATCAACACGAATCGTTACACCCTTGTTGTACATACCTTTGCGTACACAACGTTGATACCAATAGCTACCACCTTCCAGATCTGTACCGGTTTGTTTGTCAAAAGTTTCCACATTATAGGTATTGCCCCATTCATCAGGTCTTCCACTGCGAGCCAGACAGAGAGATACACGAGTCAACTCTACATTACGCCACTCTTCATAGAAAAGCTCACGTGCACGTTCGTCCATGATATCACCGATAGTCACATTGCCGGTATAGAGTTCAGAACATTGTGCACGTTTTCTGATGATATTCAGGTCATCCTTGATAGTCGGATCACTCGGATTAATGTAGAATTTAGCTTCAGCACGAAGTAAGTATGCTTCTGCCAAACGATAGAGATACCAATCGGCAACACTACCCTCAGTAGCTCCTTCAAGACCATTATTTTTAATCAAAGCTTGGTTGACAACATCATCCAGACAGAAAATATAATGAGGCACATCATACCAGCGTCGAATTGTATCGGAACATAATAATTGTCCCTTTGCGGTAACCAACACGGGATTTCCATCTTTATCTTTACCCCAAAAATCTCTGTCGGAATGAAGCATAATGTTCTGTCCATAGAATTCGGAGTCTACATTGTTACAACGCAAATTTTCCATGTGCATCCAGTTTCCAGTTTCTGAACTATGGCGCAAATCCGTTTCATCCATCTTGCCATTTACAGCCCACAATCCATCTTGATAGAAAGTACTGGTACGGAAAGTTGCAATACCACGACCCAAGCCACGCATATAATCATATTCCACACGGTATTTGCTATTAGTACGGTCAAGGTTATACAACGCTTGTTTACCGTCGGGCATCTTGATTCTACCATCAAAGAAGAAAGGATACATGATACGCATACTCAACATCGGGATAAACGATTCGGCAGCTGCACCACGGTTGGGCATACCCATAATAACTTCCTTGTTAGCTGTAATCAACTTGTTCTCAGGACGATGTAAATCCCAAATCACGTTGCGCGTAATGGGCCAAGAGGTAGGTTCACCACCTTCAAAGAAGGTACCGAAGTTATTAGTCATTAATGAATAACCGGACTGGTCAATCAAAATATCCAGCTGTTTCTTTGCATCCTCATATCTACCCAGAGCCAGATATAACTTGGAAAGCAACATACGACAAGCTCCCTTATTCACCATACCGATGTATTGCATATCCTTCTGGTCGGGCACCCACTGAACTGCAAATTCCATATCAAGCGCCATCTTCTCCAGAATTGCATCCCTGTGAGTAGAATGGTAACTCAATTTAGGAGATGATGTCAATTTAGTAAGTAAAGGCACATGCCCATACTGAAATACCAATGCATAATATCGATAAGCACGATGGAAATAGGCACGACCAATATATTCTTTCTTTAACGTCTCATCCATAGGGACACCATCTATAAATGAAAGTATTGTATTGGCATTTCGAACACCTTCATACCCTTGTCGCCAAAAGAAATAGATGCTGTTTGTACGACCTAAGTTTTTTTCTGTACTTTGATCGCTATTCGAACGCAACATATTATCTACATTATCAAGGAATCCTGATTTATCAGTCGCAGCAGGTACCATCAAATCAGAGAAAGTGTATTCTGTAGCCAACGCCATCATTTCACGAGAATCTTCACTCACATAGTTTCTCTTCAACTGACGATCGCAGATAGCCAACACAGACCTAATACCATCTTCTGTAGTAAACACTTCACTAGGTTTGAACATGGTTTGCGGATCAGGTTCCAAAAAGCTTTCTTTACAACCGGTCAGCACCATTGAAGCTCCGGCCATCAGGATAAATCCCTTGCAAATAAATTTTTGAATATAGTTTTTCATATTTATTCTTGAGTTAAAAGATTTAGAATGTTAAGTTAAGTCCCAGTGTCCAAATACGAGAAGCATAATTGCCTGTTTCCGGGTCACCATAATATTCCCAGTCCTTAGAGCCCCATACAGCAGCATTCCGAACTGTAGCATATACCTTAGCACGTTCAATATCTACTCTTTTTGTCCATTGTCTGGGCAATGTATAGCCTATTGAAATATTTTCTAAACGGACAAAAGAACGGTTATAAAGTCTGCGGGCTCCTCTGGCGCCTTCAGGACCTTGTGCTTCAATACGCGCATATTTATTGCTTGGATTATCTACTGTCCAATACTCTTTAGCTTCTTTATTCACTAAACGGTAAGTCATACCACCACCATCGTCGTCATTGTTCAGATACATACTTTCCAAACTCTTATGACCCATACGAGAGTAAATATTGATAGATAATGTCAAATCTTTCCACAAAGTAAAGTCATTACGTAATGCCCAAGTTACGGGAGCCGCCGTTTGTCCTTGGAATACTTTATCATCATTGTTATAAATAACCTTCTTCAGATTTCCATCAGCATCATATTCATCGTTAGCCGGATTGTTCCATACCTTTGGATCACCCGGAACCTGACCATATATTTTTGCTTCCTCTACTTCATCTTTCTGCCAAATACCGGTCACTTTATAGTCCCAAATGGCACTGATAGGTCTGTCAATAAACCAGCCATTACCCACGTAATCAGCTTCTTTTTTACCAATCACATTGCCTGAAGCGTCCAATATATCTTCATAATCACCATATAGATGTTTAATACGGTTCTTATTGTATGAGAGGCTAAATGTTGTGCTCCATTGGAAATTCTTATTATCAATATTCAACGTGTTCAAAGCAATTTCCAAACCATTGTTATCAACTTGTCCCAAATTGGTCGTGATACTTTCAAAACCTGTAAAGTTAGGCAAGCGCTGTCCCATAATCATATCTTTGGTACTCATACGGTAATATTCCAATGTACCGGTTATACGATCATTCAAGAAACCAAAGTCTAAGGCAAAATTCCAAGACTGTGTCTTCTCCCACTGTAGCCCCGGATTCTCCATGCGTTGAGCCATTAAGTAACGCATCAAGTATAAATCGCCAGAAGATGTAATATAGCCCTGCATCTTTCCACCACCCGGATAGAGGTTAGCAAGAGCTTCATAAGGATTAGCCAGCGAACGGTTACCATTCTTACCGAAAGATACACGCAATTTACCAGTACTCATGATGTGAGTGTACGGCTGGAAAAACTTTTCATTAGAGAAAGTCCATGCCAAACCACCGGAGGGGAAGTAAGCGTAAGGATTAGAAGAACCGAAAGCCGAATAACCATCGCGACGCATAGTGAAAGTAGCCATATAACGATCATCATAAGAATAGAACACACGCCCCATTAAACCATCAGCAGTCTGATGTGAGTCATCACTTCTAAACGAACTTGCCGACTTATCACCATTTTGTGTATTGTGGAATCCAAGTACATCAGATGGCAAAATGTTACGGGCTTCAATACGGTCTGACCAATACTGACGTTCTTCAGCTTCTTGTGCCAGTGTCAAAATAACATGATGTTTATCGGCAAAAGTATGATCCCAAGTAATGGTATTATTCAAAGACCAGTCGAAACGTTTAGCTTGTTCACGATTCACTCCACGGTCAGTTGGCTTAGAATTCGGCCGTTCAGCAGACATGAAGTAACGATCATGGAAATACTGAAGACGCGGAGCAGCATTGAATGTATAAGTAATACCAAACGGTAATTTCAATTTCGCATTAAAAATCGTATTGAATGTAGTATATCCTTTTTGCAATTCCAAAAACTGTTTTTCGTAATACCAGTTTGTCAGATTGTTACGGTCATACTGGAACATCAAAGGGTCTTGTACATAATTACCTTCATCATCCTTAAATACTGCGTATGGACTATTTTCCATGAAACCACCTTTATTCATACCAATTTCACCATCTGAACGATCCTGGAAATTGATGTTAGCACCTATTTCAAACCAATCAGTCACTTTTGCATTCAATTTGAAATTACCACGAATAGCACGATAAGTATCATCTACAAAAGCACCTTCATTACGCAAGTAACCTAATGACATATAATAGTCAATCTTCTCACCTGCACCACTGATACTAGCATTATAATCTTGGTTGAATCCCAGACGGAATGCTTTATCCTGCCAGTCCATTACCTTACCGGACAAAAGATTATCCATCAAAGCTGTATTAGGTCTAAATCCCAAACGTCTTGCCCAAATACTCAGGTCTGATTCCCCTTCATCATTGGTAGTATAACCTCTCCATGCTTCCAAAGACACATCGTCAAGGTTATTAGGATTGCGGAAGTAACCCGGTTTTGAAGTATATTCATTACCCGGTCTTGAGTAAGCGGCATATTCACCGGTTTCAGCATTTACACCATACGTATTTTTTTCTTTCCAGTCTACATAATGTTGCAGATATGCTTCCGGACTCTGCCACCTGTCGCGATAAGCAGCTTTTTGAGTCAATCCGATGCTAGCTGTAAAATTGATTGTCGGTTTACCCTGCTTACCCTTTTTGGTAGAAATAATGATAACACCATTCGCAGCGCGTGCACCATAAACAGCAGCAGCAGAAGCATCCTTCAACACGTCAATCTGTGCTATGTCATCCGGATTAATTTCAGAAAGCTCACCATAAAAGAACATTCCATCAAGAATAAGCAACGGGTCATTGTGCCCACCATCGGTATAAACTGAACGCTGACCACGGATCTTCATTGAGCCACCACCTTTAGCACCGGCATCACTTTCACCGTATCCTACCGTCAAACCTGGTGTACCACGTAAGACATCTTGTACTGTCTTGGGATTATCATTAGCTATCTTGTCCGGACGTACTTGTACTACAGACCCCGTAAGGTCTTTCTTACGCATCGAACCATAACCTACAACTACCACTTCCTCCAGAGCCTGGGAATCGTCTTTCAATACAACATTCAAAGGTTGTCCTTTATATTCCACTTCTTGGGTCACCATACCAATATAAGAAATTACAAGTGTAGCACCCTTTGGCCCATTTATCGAGAAGTTACCATCGATGTCGGTAATGGTACCTGTAGTAGTTCCCTTTACCTTAATATTCACACCCAACAAAGGTTCCTTATTAACATCCGTTACAGAACCTTTTATTACAACATTCTGAGAATGTGCTGCAAGTGCAAACACGCAAAAAAATAAAAATAAGATTTTCTTAGACATGTTTTATAGATATTAGATTAGAAATATTACGGAAGATGAATATTCCGTACTTTTTATTAATACAGTGTATTGCAAGCAAATTTTTAGCCAGCAAATTAGATTAATTAAAAATTGTCTCTCTTTATACCATAGGCTTATTATTAGATTTAACATTAAACGAAATTTCTGTTTTCACGAAGCAAAATTATCTCTTTATAAGAAAAAACAATAGAACGATCTTTTCAAGAAATACAATTATAAAACCAAAATATGCCCCTACAGACATTTCTCGACAAGACTATAATATCTATTTTCTAAATAGCGAAACTTTTGATAAAACTGCATACTATTTAGTATGCAGTTTCTCTTCAAGCATCTTAATGAAATATCCGCCTACCACCGAACGAGCTTGGAAGCCTCGTTGTTTCGGACTATCTGTAAAGACCCAATCAGACATTGGAATGCGGTCAACAGTCTCATTCATAAAGCTATAAACCGGATCAACAAAACTTTCAAAAGTAGTCTTATCCTTAGCCATAGTAGCTGTCCAAATAATCCAGTCAGTCTTGGTATATGTTTCACGACTGTCAAGTGGCAAACCATAGCGATTTTGCTTGGTCAGATAGTATGCAATTTCCGTTTCAGCTACTTTTTCCGGGAATATCTGCCAATTCATCAATTTATCCCATACCAAATTATACTTTTGACTCCAAGTGCCTGCCTTATCAAATGTCAAACGGTAGTGGTCGCCATCATCGGCCATCTCTACCCATTGGGTAGCCATTTCTTTTGCTTTATTTGTATATTTCTCGGCTACTTCAGTCTTTCCCAGCATATTGGCCAAATAACCATAAGAAGCAATACCCAATATAGCTTTTATAGAAAGATTCGCATTGTGAGCAAAGTGTCCTGCAAAATCATCTGTACAGAGTTGGTTTCCCGGGTCTTGACCATATTCCACCAGATAATCAGTCCAAGTGGTCAATGTAGCCCAGTGACGGTTTGCATAGTCCGCATTTCCCTCTATGGCAGCAATGGCAGCAGTCACCAGCAACATATTACCGCTCTCTTCCAGAGGCATATCACCACCGTATGTCTGTCCGTTAGCCAGTGGATAAGTACCGACATCATGGGCAGCAAACGGTTTAGTCCACTTACCACTTTCACTGTAGTAGAAAATATGATTAAGCAACCCTTTGGCCAATTCCGGATTATAAAGTAAATATAAAGGAGACGAAGGATATGTAATATCAACAGTTCCAATAGAACCGTTACTGAAGTTCTCCTTAGAAAGGAACAATAATTCACCGTTCGGAGCTTCTACAAGTTTATGGGCAGCTATAGATTGACGATAAGCTAATGCACAAAGTTCAGCATACTTACGACCGCCCACTGCGGTAGCTTCCTCCATCAATTTCTTATCAAAAGCAGCACAATCTTTCATCAGTTTCTGATAGTCAACCGCAGCTTTCTGGAACTGAGAAACAATCGTTTCTTTCCCTGAACGATTCCAATAAGGGCGCAAATTGTCACCAAAATATTGGATGGAGTAAATATCATCATATCCCAGCATCAGATAACCATCAGCATTCTTTGTTTCACCTAACGAACATACCAAGGCTAGTTTATCATAACCATCAGTAGCCGGTGCATCTAATTTATTCTCCAAAAAGCTCTTACGCAAAGTCTTGCCATCGCCGATACCATAAGTAGCATTATCCTTTTTACCAGCTAAATAAAAATATCCCCAGTCAATACGGACGTCATCCCCTCTCTTTTTCAGAATCTCCTGACTCTGGCTTCCGGTACGTAAAAGCAGCAAATCGCCTTCTTCAAAACTGCCAGCTATAGATTTCTGATGAGGTACATCAACCGCCCATTGAGGAGAGGCTTCGAAATACAAATCCACCTGATGATTTTTACCATCTCTGGAAACAACTTCATACGAGAGATAATTAACCGGACGAGTCATTAAATCCAGATTATCCATAAACAAAGGAGCAGTAAAAGTCAGTTTCAGATCGACTGGCCCACAAATAAATGTATAATAGGTCTGCATAGCTTGTACATCTACCGAAGTTTGTTCGGCAGTCTGTTCAAAGCAATGATAGTTTTCCTGTTCAACCAATAGTCCAAAGTCCAGCAAGGCATTTCCTACACGATTGTAGCAATATGCAGCTATCAAGTTCTTCCCTTTCTTCAAAGAAGCAGCCACTTCATCCGAAAGCTTCACCTGGGCATGCTTCTTACAAGCATTACCCGTATCCACCACTTTGACACCATTGATATAAATAATTACGTCATCATCATGTGAATAATCAAGGTATACACTCCTACCAGCCAAATCTTCCTGAAGGTCTATAGTTCTGCGTACCCAAATATACTTTTCACTCCATTGCGTCTTGGCAGTATGCTCATTCTCCATGGTTCCAAAAGCAGCTTTGCCTTCTTTCCAGCGGCTATCATTAAAGTCCATATTCTGCCAACCTTCAGCCGGTTGTACCACTGTATATTTCGCTACCCAGTCTTCCTGCTCCGAATTGGGAACCACAGAATTCAATTCGAGTTCTTCCGCTCCCATGAAACGGTAAGTTTGTCCGTCTACTTTAGCTACGCCAATCAGAGGAAAGCTCTTGCCGGTCCAATGTTTCACTGCACCATCATACAAGTTATCTTGAAAAGCCCATGCACTCGTATAAGGGTCAATAGTAACCAACGGATAGGCAGGCGCGCGCAATTCATTCTTCACATGCTGCTCAGATTGGGGTGAGGTACATCCCGCCAGGGCAGCAAATCCCAGCAATAGCGTCATCAATCGTTTCATAAAATCCAAAAGTTTATCTTAATTATTCATTAGTTACTTCACAACTACAGGTCGGATAACTGTTCCATGAATAGAGACTATCCCCTTATCCGACAGAGTAAGATCCTTGATATAGGAAGAACGAGGTTGCACCTTCTCTTCACTGGCATGAGCATGAAATATGTATTTATAGCTTCCATCTTCGCAGATAAAAGGAGCACCATGGCCAGTACCCGACAACCTCGCAGTCTGATCCATATCTCTCCTGAGAATAGGATTTCCGCTATATTTCTCCCAAGGTCCGAAAGGAGAATCCGAGGTGGCATAACCTACAGCATAATCCTTACTTTCAAAATGATTGGCTGAGTAAAGTAAATAATAGACTCCATTCTGCTTCAATATGGAAGGTCCCTCAGCTACAGTAGCCTGTTTACGCTCCCACTCATCCTGTGCTTCAATACACTTCGTCAATGTTTCCTCTTTCAAGCTTTTCAGATCAGGATTCATTTCCGCACACCAAATGACGTTTCCACCCGTGAAACGGACAAAATAGAGATATGCTTTACCATCGGAATCTATAAAAAGAGAAGGATCAATATTCTTTTCACTACCAAAGAGAGGCTGCTTCACATCCTGCACAAACGGCCCTTCAGGCGAATCGGAAGTAGCAACACAAACTTGCTCGTTTACAGTATAGAACATATAAAACTTCTTCAACGACTCTACATAATAAACTTCAGGAGCCCAATAGCCTTTATTCCCCCAAGAATCTTCGGGTGCCAAAGCTAAATTGCGGTTCCGATGCCAATGTTTTAAATCGGTAGAAGTATAAACTTCGAATCCCCGGACATTTGTTCCATATGCATAATAGCAATCCTCGTAAAAGAGTACATACGGGTCTGCTATAGGCAAACGTTCTTCCAGAACTTCAAAATCGTCATCTGTTGATGTAGAAGCAGACGGCTTTGTAGAATTTCCACAAGACGTCCATATAAAAAACAATAAGAAAAGTATTAAATGTGTTTTCATAAAATTGATGTTTTCATGGTGATACAAAAGTAGAGAATCGAAAACACATAGGATAACAGAAAAGATTCAACGTATGGAATAATTACGTCAATTGCATCTTAGGACGCCTCCTTGACTGGATAATTACTTTTTCTGACGCAATTCTTACTTTTCAGGAGTATACATTTCTCTTCTTATACCACCATTTTTGTTTGTCATGTCTTTTATACTATGATAGAAATAGCATATATATCAAAGCAAAGAAAGATTTTAAAGATCAAGAATCAAACGTGGGCAGAATTCTACCTTCAAAAGTTCACGCTGACGAGCATCAGCTACGAATAAACTAGTCGACAACACCTCACCTACAGTTCCGTTAGCCGTAACAACTGCTACTTCCCTTTTCCCCTCTACCAGTTTTCCACTCTGAGGATCGATAATATGTTTCCGCTCATGCGAATCATTACCCGAAGTTGTGAGACATTCATTTTTAAGAAATATTTCCGGCCATTCTTTCGCTTGCGTGACAGCACTTTGTCCGAAGTTAACCTTCCACCCATCAGCCAATGGATGATGCCCCAAAGCCAATACAGAACTATTCCCCATATTAACCAATGCATTCTCTATTTCATATTGCTGAAGTAGCTCCCGTATCTTCTCCAAAGCATATCCTTTCAAAAAACCGGAAAGATTGATAGTCACTCCAGGTTGCAAAAAGAAGAGAGTATGTTCCTGAGGTGAGAGTTGAATACTATAGATAGAATTACGTGTATAATTAGCCGAATGAATAGTAACATCGAAACATCCGTCAGTTCGAGTATAACATTCTACACAGAAAGCAAGCATATCATAAAGCTCCTTACTAACCGGTTGCGGTCCCGTGGCTGCTGTACGGTTCAAATATGCCAGTTCACTCTCTGCATCATAATAATTTGCCATCTTTTCCAAACGGCATAGCATTTCATGGATAGCACTGATCACAAGCATCAAAGACTCTTCGCCTTGCCTGCCGCACAGCACTATATCAACGCGTGTATGCATCGATGGAAACCAAGCATAAAGCAGTCCACCGTGGACAGATGAGAACTTATAAAGATGTTGAATTACATTCGACATTTTCAAATCTGTGTTTCTTAAGAGAAAAATGAAAAAGGCAAGCCACAGTGTTGCAACTTGCCCTTTTCGAAGACATAATATTAATTACAATTCTTTGATCTTTATATTCTTAAACCAGACTTCATCTCCATGATCTTGCAAAAGGATATTTCCTGACTCATGATTTCCGAAATTAGGCCAATTTTTATACTTGCTATAAGCAACCAATGCATCCCACATTTCATTCTGACGTGTGTATTCAATGAGCTTCACACCATTCAACCAATGTTCTACGTGATCACCTTTCACAACAATCATAGCCGTATTAAAGTCTTTCTTATTGAAAGGTTTGTTTGCCGGAGCAGGAATCAAATCGTAAAGCGAACCCAATTTACGGTTACCTTTTACGCCCAACTTGGCATCTGGATGCTTGTCATCATCAAGAATCTGGAACTCACAACCGATAGCTGAACCGGCTCCCTTATTCATATCAGGACTAACAAAATACTTCACACCGCTATTAGCACCTTCAGTAATCTTAAAATCAACTTTCAGAATGAAATTCTTATATTTTTTAGTTGTTACGATGTCACCACCATTAGCAGATTCCGCACCGCCACTCTTCATTACTTTCAGGATGCCGTCTTCCATCTTCCAGCCCTTTTCCGGGAAAGAGTTCAATCGAGCCCCTCTCCAGCCTTCGGAAGTCTTGCCATCCCAAAGGAGTGCCCAACCTTCTTTCGCCTCGTTCGGAGAAATTGTATTAGGAATAACATTTATTTCCAGTGCTTTTTGAGCTGTCTGGTAGCGTTCTACATCTGTAGTACAAATACGTATATTCTTCCAGCTGACAGTCTTTCCTTCATCAGCAGCGTTGCCGATAGCATGTACTTGCAAAGCAATAAAGCCTACAGGAGTCATATCATCCCAAATATTAGCACAAGGTACTCCATTAATCCAGGTAGCAATAGAATTGCCCACAGCCTCAATACGAGCCTTGTTCCACTCATTATTTTTGAAAGCCGTTTTAGCTGTTGGATTTTGTGTCAAAGGATACAACCAATTACGGCGAGCCTCATCATAGATACCACCTGACCATGCACGCTTTGAAGGGTCTATTTCAAACTGATAGCCATGTACACGGCCATTCCGATAGTCTTTCTTGCTTTCACTACGTACTTGTACACCAGAGTTCAATCCATCGTCTATCTTAAAATCAAATTCCAGGATAAAGTCACCATACGTTTTCTTGGTAGCCAGGAAGGTATTAGGAGTATTCATCTTTGAAACACCCACAATAGCTCCATCCACTACTTTGTATTCGGCCTTACCATTCAGTTTCTTCCAGCCACTCAGATTCTTTCCATTGAAAAGAGGCTCCCAATTCTGTGCTGAAACCATAGAGGCACAAAACACAAACAGAAGCAACAAATAATTCTTTTTCATATTGATATCTCTTCTATTAATTATTTTAATATGATGTTATTACATTTTATAAAACTCATCCCATCCCTTACGTGGCGGTACTCCGGCCAACATGGCATTAGCAAATTCATTATTCGTAATCTGCTTCGTGCGAGGATCGAAGAACAACTGCGTATTGAGGCGCTGAGCCATTACTCCCAATGAGAATACCTGACCTAGGACACCGTTAATTTCAAACGGGGAACGAGTCTTTTCCTGACCCATACAAGCTAACAGGAAATTCTCAAAGTGATTGGACGGACTCTTTGGCACTTCCGGTAACTTACCGGCCATTTCCTTTGCCTTTTCCTCCGGAATGATAGAAAGCGTACTACCATGGCTTCCACCCTTAAAGGTAAGTTCTTTTGAATAAATAATCTTTCCGGGATTCAACTTCGCAGCCGGAGCATCTCCCTGGTTTGTTGTAGGAATGTTAGGATCCAGACCGGATACACCATAACCGGCAGGGATAGGAGGAAGATTATCCAAACCATCGTACCAAGTGATATCAACCGGTGGCATACCCTTACGTTGAGGGAAGCGGAACAGGATCGTGGAAGAATAAGGGAAGAAGAAATCATTATGCCCGTTGGCATACTGCATCGTTATTTCATAAGGCAATCCCAATTCCAGGAACTCATGAACCGTATCCAGAATATGCGCGCCCCAATCGCCCAGACAGCCCATGCCGAAATCGTACCAGCAACGCCACTGTCCCAAATGATAGTCCTTGTTATATTCATGATAAGGAGTTACTCCCAGCCAAGGATCCCATTCCATATCTTTCGGCAATTGTTGTCCTGCAGGGAACTTATAGATGTTCGTATCCCACTTATGCCAACGACGGGGATTATTCATATGCGCTGTTACAGCCGTCACATCCTTGATGATACCGGCATCCATCCATGCCTTAAACTGGAAGTAATTAGCTTCAGAGTGCCCCTGATTACCCACTTGGGTCACCAGATTAGGCCGTTTCAACGCAGCCTGCATCAACAACTCACCTTCATAGAAAGTACGTGCCAAAGGCTTCTCTACATAAACATGTTTACCTGACGCCAGAGCCAGCATGCTGATAGGGAAATGGGAATGGTCAGGCGTTGCTATAGCTACAGCATCAAACTCATTGCCTGCCTTATCGAACATCTGGCGAAAATCACGGAAACGCTTTGCTTTGGGATACAGGTTCATCACCTTTTGCGTATGGGGTGCTCCCATATCAACATCACACAAAGCTACAACCTCTACCATACCGGTACGGGCAAAGTCCCCAATAATCTGTTCGCCACGATTGCCAATACCTACATAGGCAATCTTCACCTTATCTGTTATCTTTCTTTGCGATGCAAAGGTGGGATTTGCCAGTATATCACCGGCACCCAATGCCAATCCGGCAGAAGCCATGGTCATGGTCTTCAAAAAATCTCTTCGTGTTGTCATTATCTCATTGGTATTAATTAAGTAATTCTATTTCAATTATCTCTATACTTCACTTTTTTTAAGGAACAGATTTCTTATTCCGTAGAATAAAAGCCGCAATAGGGTCCAAAAGGCATAAAGCACACACGAAAATGCCAGAACATAGAAAATAGATGTCAGCATCTCCGAGAAAGGGGTTTTATAGGAAATTATTGCATACAAATTTGCCAAGTTGCCAATAATGAAGCATGCCAGCAAGGTCAGCAATTCTATCTTTTTCCGGCGAGCGGTAATAACTGTATTTTTCATACGGCTTCAATTGTTTTAGCTTTATGATTCAGATAATCTATTTTATACTCATCGGGGAAGTAAAGTACTTTTTCTTCCTGCAAAGCCTGATCGCCCAATAAGCACAGCATACTTGCATAATAACCCTCTTCGGCTATACGTTTCGGCTGCTTGCGGGTAATAGCGGCCTCTACAAAAGCCTCCAGCAGCAAAGAAGTACCATCCGATTTAGGACGTTCTCCCAAAATAAATTCTCCCTTGTTTTCATTGGCAGTTTCCGGTGCCCAACTG
Organism: Bacteroides sp. Phil13; assembly: GCF_001940965.1. NCBI lineage: Bacteria > Pseudomonadati > Bacteroidota > Bacteroidia > Bacteroidales > Bacteroidaceae > Bacteroides > Bacteroides sp. Phil13. Next base: position 15,232 of record NZ_MSHA01000044.1, read on the forward strand.
GTACCGGCAAAAGGCAAAGAGTCAAAGACTTTATTCTCCCAATCATTGATCATCTGCAGGAATCCGGGTGCAGGGGCTACACTCTCAAAATAATACTTACCCTTTTCAGGCTCTACTGTTCCCAAATTACCCATGATTTGCTCTTCCAAGCCATAGAATTTATTGGATATGACAGAATCGAACGTCATCTTCACTCCATTATCAAACACATATATACAACTTACATTGTCATACACTTCACGGCCGTCTTTCCAGTAAGTAATGGCTCCATGTCCCATCACCTTCTCAGGAAGCTTTTGCAAAGCCCAACTTCCGATCTGTAGCTGATGGCAGGCCAATTCAGTCATCAAACCCTTGGAATATTCACGATACAAACGCCAGTTTATCAGACGTTCCAGCTCAGGGGAAGGGACTTCCCGCCTCCAATCTCCATTCCGGTTCCAGAAAGTACGGATAGCATTGATTTCACCAAATGTACCGGCGTGTACCATCTCCATTACTTTTATATATCGCGGGTCGAAAAGGCGCTGCTGACCGGTAAAGAATATCTTGCCCGTACTGATGTGCTTCTGATAGATACAGTAGCACTCTTCCATCGTAAAGCCTATGGTCTTTTCACAGAATACATGTTTACCGGCATCAAAAGCATCCAATACAATCTGGCAATGGGAATTAAGGGGAGTAGCCACCAATACCGCGTCAATCGTTTTGTCCTCCAATAGTCTCCGGTAGTCATCATAAATCTTGGCTTTCGGGGCAAGTTTCAACCCCTCATCAATGGAAGGCTGGTAAATATCACACAAAGCCACAATATCCACTTTAGGATTCTGTACCAGAAAGCTCATAAGAAAACGTCCTCTTGAACCCGGACCGATAACAGCCAAACGGCATTTTTCATTGGAAGTTTCCTTTACTTCTGAAAAAGCAGAAAGCCAAGGACTTGCTGACAACAACACCCCGGCTCCAAGCATCCCTATATTTTTGAGGAATTCTCTTCTGTTGATTAATGTATCTTTCATAATATGGTCTTTAAAATAAAATACGAATATACTCCTTTCTTTTTTCCGGGCAGAATATCCATATAAAAATAACAGCCCAAAAATAGTGAAATCTTAAGATATAAAATATAAAAATCCACTCAAACAATGCAAAAATAGTACCAAAGCCTCCCCATCGCTATTTTATAAAGTCCTTAGGCAGAACACCAAACTGTTTCTGGAAGCATTTGGCAAAATAAGAGGGGGTATTAAAACCGATCATGTAACAAACCTCATTTATCCGACATTCCCCCTCTTTGAGTAATTGCACCGCTTTCTTTAAACGCTCCAAACGAATGTAATCATTCGGAGTCATATCCAATATACCTTTTATTTTCCGGTTAAGACTCGAACGGCTCATATTCAGCTGGCTTGCCATATCATCCAGATTAAAGTCAGGATCCTGCATATTTGCGACCACTACTTCTTTCAATGTCTTTAAGAAAGTTTCATCCGCTTTAGTCATCGCCATACTGTTGACCTGCTCAAAAGGTGAATGCACGAAAGCAACACGAAGTTTCTCACGGTTACTTAGCAAGTTAGATACACAAACTTTAAGATACTCTACAGAAAAAGGCTTCTCTATATAGACATCCGCCCCAAGTTTCATACCTTCTATCTTAGCCTGAAGGGTGGTCTTAGCTGTCAATAAAATAACAGGAATATGACTATAATCAACCGCGGACTTTAAATGCTCACATAATTCCAATCCATCCATTTCAGGCATCATGACATCCGAAATAACCAGATTGACGGTATGTTCTTCCAATACTTTCAAAGCTTCCATTCCATTCAAGGCTGTCAAAACCCGATATTTCGCTGATAATTGTTTCACAATGAACGCCTGCATTTCCAAACTGTCCTCTACAACAAGCAACGTATAACGATTTTGCGAATTAGGTTCTTCTTCAACCTCCTGTCTTTCTAAAGATTCTTCATGAACAACTTGCTCTTTTGCCTGTATTGTATGAGCATGTTTTATCGGAAGCGAGAGCAAAAACTGATTGTTTTCCATGGAATCTACCATACACAAAGTTCCTCCATGAAGTTCGGCAAGCGAACGCGCCAAAGGCAACCCTATCCCTGTACCGGAAACAGAATGCAATACCCCGGCTTTGTATTGAACGAATGGTTTAAATATCTCTTCACGCATATCCATCGGAACCACACGTCCGTCATTGCATGCCAGGAGCAACATTTGATCCTTTTCAACATGTAACTTAATGCGGATATATGTTTCCGAATATTTCACGCCATTTGTCATCAAATTACTGATGATCTTGGTCAGCCCTTCCCTATCTACCGAGGCATACAGACTCTCCGGAGAATCAATGGTAAGTTCCAGCCCCTTCTCACGTGCCAAAGGTTTAAAACGCTTATAGGTCTTTTGCAATATATCTACAACATTGCATTCCACAAAGTTCAATTGAAATCCTTGTGTCTCCGTCTTACGGAAATCAAGTAGCTGGTTCACCAAATCAAGCAACCGGTTTGTATTCAGATCCATCACTTCCAGATCGTCCCTGATTTCGTCAGAAACCTCTTTAGAAAGCAGGACATTCTCAAGCGGACTTTTTATCAATGTGAGCGGAGTGCGTATCTCATGCGCTACATTCGTAAAGAAATCGATTTTCGCAGAATAAAGCTCACGCTCCTTTTCCCGCTCAAACTTCTCCATTGCCAATCGATGCCTCTCTTGCGTCCGTCTTCTGAAATATAAAATAGTGGCAACCAATGAACACAGGGCCAAGATAACATAAATAACGTATGCCCACACTGATAAGTAAAAAGGAGGATGAATACGTACATTGAGCACCCGTTCCACATCATTCCACTTTCCGTCACCATTAGACCCTTTTATGCGCAGCGTATAACTTCCATAGGGTAAATTAGAATAAGTAATCATAGAATTTCGCCCCAACATATACCACTCCTGGTCAAAACCTTCCAGCTTATACATCAAGCGGTTCATCTCCGGTGCCTGATAGCTTAAAGCTGCCACCTGGAAGGCAAAAGAATTTTGGTCTGCATCAAGCTCTATATTGTCAGCATAAGTTATATTCTGCTGTAAAGGAGATCCCGGAGTATCCACAGAAAAGCGTTTATTAAACAGATAAAAGTCGGTAATAACCACCGGAGGAAGAAAGGTATTCTCGACAAAATTATCCGGATCAAATATGACAAACCCATTAATACTGCCAAAATAGATACGCCCTCTCTTGTCACGATATCCAGACTGGAAATTGAACTGATTGCTCAGTAATCCATTTGCCGTAGTATATACATGCATAGCCTCACTATCCGGATTAAAGCAAGTAAGCCCATAATTACTTGTAATCCAAAGGTTTCCCCGCTTGTCTTCAACCATTTTGTAGACGGTATTGTTAGGAAGCCCTTTCGACGTATCATAACGTGTAAAATTATCCGTTTCCCGATTATAACGGCAGAACCCCTTTCCCATCGTCATAAACCACAAACGCTTCTTGCTGTCCTCGCAAATAGAAATTACCTTGTTATAAGATAGAGAAGTCGAATCTTTTTCATTTGAAAGATAACTCTTCCATTGTTGGGTCTGAGTATTGTACGCGAATACCCCATTTGAGAAAGTAGCGAACCACAAATTCCCCTCAAAATCCTCTAAAATATCATAAACGAACAAATTTCCCAACTGTGGAATATGGGTAAAATTATCGAAAGAACGATTATATTTGAATAAACCGGATGTTGTTCCTATCCAGATATCCTCCGTAGCAGTTTTGCAAACAGTAAAAGCATCACTGGCAGTCAGCGCCCCTTCACCTTTATCTTTGAAATAATGCTTCACTTGTCTGGTACGTAAATTCACCTTATTCAATCCCCCCGAAAAAGTACCGACCCATAAATCATCTCCATCCAGACAAAGAGCATGGACATTCTTATATATATCCGGATGCTCAAATGGTACTATTTTTTCTGTCTCCGGATCAAAATTAAACAATCCTTTATCTTCAGTACCTATCCATAAAGTACCGTCATTGCCTTCACATATCTCACGTACCCGACGCCCCAAGAACTTGATCTCCTCTCTCGGATAAAACTTCTCAAAATAGGTCCATTGATACGGATAATAATTTACGCCACCAAAATAAGAACCTACCCACATTCCATTCTCACTATCGCGATAAATCGAATAAATAGCATTGTCTGATAACGCATAGGAGTCATCTTGATCGGGTACTGTCAGATGTGTGATCTTGTCGGTCGTCAAATTATAAATGTACAATCCCTTTTCCGTACCTACCCATAATTCATCATCGGACTTAAATTCTAACGTACGTGCAAAAGCATCCAAAATCCTACGGGATTTACCCGTCACAAAATTAACCTCAGTCAATCCGTTCGATGATGCTATGTAAGTGTAATTATGAGGACCGACAATCTCACAATTGATGATATCATCTTTGAATATCTCATCGCCATTCGCATCCTTAAAAGGCTGTAAAGGCGATTCAAAGTCAGCCTTTGTATAATAAAGATTATCACCATACAATGCCAGCCAACAGGTATTCCCATTTAACCAGAAACGATGAACGTTGGCCAGTCCTGCATCATGAAGGTAATTCTGCAATTTGTTTTCACTACTATTATAGTAAAACAGCCCCTGATTCTCAACCGATATCCAAAGATTTGAATGTTCATCGCACCTTATCATAGTTACGAAATCCCGAATAATGGTCCCTTTATCACTTACTAAATTGAATTCGGTAAAAGAATCAAGTATAGGATTATAAATATAAAGTCCACCATCGGTTCCGACCCATATATTCCCCTTACTATCTTCATAAAGCACCGTTATGAAATTCCTACCCAGATTCGAATTTTCATTGTTATAGATGCGAAAAAACAAACCGTCGTAGCGGCTCAAGCCATCTTTAGTACCAAACCACATAAAGCCTTTCTTATCCTGGAAAATACAATTCACAGAGTTCTGAGAAAGACCATTTCTGATATCTACCGTTCTGAAATAATAGTGAACGGTATTATAGGCATAGGACGGCAATGCCGTCACTATGCACAAACAGAGGAAAAGCTTTATAATAGTTCGATTCATAGTTCCCTCCTTTTTTAGGAAAGATTATTTCTTTAATGAATTACAAATACGTGTATTAATTTCTTTCACACGCTTTTCATCCAGCTTGATTACCTTACGGTCATAAGTTATAAAACCATTCACTTCCACTTCTACGTCAGTAGTCTGCGTATAAACAGCTGCCGAGAATCCTCTGTCAATCATCCGATATAACATATCGGCATACTTCACATATTCATCCGTAGCCTCTTTAGAAGAATTGAACTGTACATAACCCCAGTTACGGTTCGGTTCCCAAAGGTGATCTTTCAATACCAGACCTATGCCGCCATATTCACCTAAAACGGTTGCACGCTGACCGTCATACAAAAACATTTCCGGTGCAGGATAATGGTGCAGGTCAAGCATATCGCCACAAGGATAATGGTTACCACCACTTGCCGGATTCACCAGACGGGTCGGATCATATTGCTTTGTCCATTCAGCTATTTCTACCGTTTTAAACTGTCCCCAAGCCTCGTTGAACGGCACCCAGGTACCAATACAAGGATAAGAATACAGGCAATCTATAATTTCCTTCCATTCTTTGCGATAATAACCTTCAGATTCTGCAGAACGCTTCATTTCCGTACCATTAAAATATTGACGCATCTGCCACTGTGGATTGCGGTCACCACTCGGCATATCTTGCCATACAATAATTCCAAGCTGGTCACAATAGGTATACCAACGGGCAGGCTCAACTTTGATATGCTTACGAATCATATTAAAACCAAAATCTTTCGTCTTCTGGATGTCATACAGCAAAGCCTCATCCGTAGGAGCTGTATACAAACCATCAGGCCACCAACCCTGATCAAGCGGTCCGAACTGGAACAACGCTTCATTATTCAATTCCAGGCGTACAATACCGTTAGCATCCCGGCGGGTAGAATATTTACGCATAGCAGCATAACTATCCACCTTGTCCACTATTTTATTTCCATCCTTCAAACTTACTTTCAAGGTATAAAGGAAAGGAGAATCAGGACTCCATAATTTAGCATTTTCAGGCATCGCTACCTCTACAGCTTCTCCATTGATACTCTTACCGGCAGCTACCAGCTGATTGCCATCATACACATTCACTTCAACGAGGTCTGTTGCACAATTGGCATTCAGTTCAGCCTTTACCGTCAACAAATTGCGATCAATATCAGGAGTGATACGAAGGTTTTCAATATGTTTTCCACTAACAGGCTCCAGCCATACAGTCTGCCAGATACCGGAAACAGGAGTATACCAGATACCTTCCGGTCTACTGACTTGCTTACCACGCGGCTGAGGTCCTTTATCCGTTGGATCCCAAACCTTTACAACCAAACGATTACTACCTTTAGCTGATAAAGCTGAAGTAATATTAAATGAGAAAGGAGTGAATCCTCCGGTATGGCTTCCAACTTTAACGCCATTCACCCATACATCTGTTTTCCAGTCTACAGCACCGAAATGCAGCAGAATCTGCTTTCCTTTCCAAGCCGATGGAACATCAAAACTACGTTGATATACCAATTCCTGCTTTTCGTTTATCCTCTTGCCTACTCCCGACAAAGAAGATTCCACAGCAAACGGCACAAGTATTTTACCTTCAAAATCAGCCGGAATATGCCCACCTTTATCAATAATGGCGTAATCCCACAGCCCATTCAGGTTTTTCCAATCATTACGCTGCATAATGGGTCTTGGATACTCGGGCAATACATTTGAAGGATCAATTTGCCCCGCCCATTCTGTTTTAATCTTATCTCCGGCCGGTTTCCATTGTGCCGAACTCTCCAAACTAAAAAACGTTACCAAAGATAACGCAATAAATAATTTCTTCATGGTATGTAACTATTCTAAATGTTTGGAAGCAAAGTTAGCCACTAATTCATTTTCAAAATAACGCAATTGGTTCAATAAATGCAAGAATCTTATCATTTAATAACTAAATGTAGAAAGAAATAATCAATCTGCCAAGATAATAGTAGGAACTTAGAAAGCTACAACTACAGCCTTCTAATCAGATCAATAACAAAATTGACTTCTTGCAGGCAAACAAATAATGTGTTGCCTGCAAGAAGTCAATGCCTTGCAAAAACAGAACTTTCAGGAATATTCAGACATTAAACCAATATACTTTTTCATCCTTTTCATTATCTCTTACATCCACATGTACCCATGAGATAGGAACTCCTTTTTGCAGATGTTCAAAGCGGATATTGCAAGGTAGTTTATCAGCAGACTCCTGAACTTTATGTCTTGCACTTTCTGCTGTCATTCCACAATCTGCCGGTAACAGGATATCGACGGCTTTACCTTGTATATGAGTCGTAATATAGGGAGTCTTATTACTCTGAACAAGATTGCATAAATGACATCTTAGCCCCCTTTGATACACTTTCATCTTGGGCTGATTAATTGTAAGAGGAACACCCAGTATTTCACGGATAATATCTAATGTCTTCTTTAAATCTTCATCCAGAAAAGACCATATCTGTTCTTCCGAATAGCTCTGCATCACATGATTACAGACTAATTCCTGAATTTTGAAGTACTTACATTTATAAACACTCATAGTAACTTCAATTTTTAAAATGAATAACTGAGAAATTCTATCAGGTAATCTGCCTCTTCAAAGCATTGGCATATCCTTCAATAATCAATTCCAGCCCGTCCGTCAATTCTTGTGGCGAAATAACAATTTCCAGTTTCCCAACCGTAGCATTCTCCGATGATTTATTATTGGGAAAACTGATTTGCAATTCATTGTTTATAACCTCCAATGCAAACTCTGCCGTCACTGTAGCTTTCTCTATTTTAGAGGCTGTGACGGGCACCAATGTAATTAAGGGAACCTGAACCGTTGTAGTGGTAACTGCCCCGGCATCATCCAAAGTAGGATATTCAAGTTGCACTATCTTCGGAATCAATGCTCCTTTATCTTTTCCTACCCCGACAGCCGGTTTCTCAAAATACTTATCCAACAAGCCTTCATTCTTGTCCATCAGTGAGTCACTGGCACTAACAATGGCATGGTGGATGGCTTCCACAAACAATTTAAAACTAATCATATCGATAAATTTAATGATTCGACGCTATACCATTTCACTCTTTCTGAGGAGATAATTTCTTCAGCTTTTCAAAATTATCAACAGCCTCATTCACTATCGGACGACTCTCTGTACTCAATCCAATGGCTGCCTGACAATTAGGACATGAAAATTGCATACCTTGAACTAACAAATGCAAATCAATGGGAATTTGAGTTTTGCATACCGGACACGGAATATACTGATCTATCATACTTTTATTCTTTTTCTGACTGTTTATCTATTTTCTGTATGGGTTGTATTGATTTCGTATACAAATCAAGTATAGTCAATACTCCTTTGGGCAAAGGCAGTCTGCCTGCATGAATATTTACTTTAAGGCGGCTTGACAAAGTGCTATCATATTGCTCATGCGAATTCCTCTTATACTCCTGTTTGGCCGGAGCAATTCTTCCGTTCAAAACCGCCTTCCTCTCTACAAGTTGTACATCCGCATTCACTTTTGATTCATAATTATAAGAACCCACCGATGTAATCTCCAGATCAAAATCTACATTGATCTTATCTATTGCAAGAGAATTTAAAGGCAATAAACACAGCAAAGGAACCTGAAAAGCCATTTTATTGATAGAGATGTATCCTGGATCAGTCGGTTGCTTTGTATGATCAACAACCGGCTGACTCAGTATCATCTCTATCATAAGAGGCTGACGCAAGTCACTTCCCTCCTCCTTTGTGAAGCAATAATCAAGCAAAAATTGAGCCTGCCCGGTCAGCATCATAACATTGGCCTTGGATGCCGCTACCAAAGGAGCACCAATGATTGACTCAATATTAAGTTCTGCCCCAAATTGAGGTTTGAATGTACCTTGCTCGTTTTCAGCCATATTTTTTTCTTTTTACTTGATATCAAATATTTTATCCTATTTACTTAGTAGCAGGAATAATCCTATTCTTTACGGTTGTGCACTAGGACTCTTCAACTCTATCGGTTGAATTGCTTTTGTAAATGCTTCGATGATAGTATTTACTCCTTTAGGAAGTGGAAGCTGACCTGCATGTACATTAACAGTATACTTAGCAGAATTACTCTTCTCATAATGCGTATTATGAGTCTCAGAATCCTTTGAAGAATAGCTGGCCGATCCTTTAATAGATACAGACAGTGGTCCCCAACCTAATTTTGTTTCAAAACTACCCTCTCCTTTACTCTCAGATTCTTTTGCCTTATTGTCATCTTCTGAGAAACTTGATTTCACTTCCATTTCAAAATTAATATCCACAGTTTCAACAGCCAGGGAATTAATAGGAAGAATTGTAAGCAGAGGCAAAGTAAATTTGGTTGAAGCTGGTTTAATAACAGGATCAGCGCCCTCAGTAGCTCCCGGACCAATAACACTCCTGGTGAGAATCATATCGATCATAATGGGTTCATACTGATAACTCTTCGGTTCGGTTGTACTAACTTCCTTTCTGTTAAAACAAGTGTCCAACATAAATCTTGTTTGAGTAAGAGCCATTGCAGAATTCGCTTTAGCAGCTGCATTCAAAGGACCTCCGATTAAACTTTCCATTGGCAGCCCGGAGAACTGCTGCGACATTGACAATAAATTTGTATCCATACTAATGTGTTTTAAAGAAGTTATTAAAAAAGTTAACTAAAACTCAGAAATTTCCTAATCACTGTTTTTATGCGATTGAATAGGCGGACAAAAAAACCTTTCTTCCTTTTAGGTAGTTCTGTCGGATAAAACCTGATAGTAATGTGTTCACCCATAGCACTTCCCTACACAAATTCCACTGTATAAGATTCACCCGAATTGGCCAAGGCTACAACAAGAGTATTACCGATAAAAGTGCCAGAATACACGATTTCACCGGAACCAGCATCTTTAACTACCAAGCATTGATTGTCGATAGAAGTCTCGAAACAGATATAAAGTTGATTATCCTGAATATAACCCGGAATTATAGGATATATGGAACGAACTGATCCATTCCCTTTTAATAAATGAATATTAATCGGTCTTTTGATTTCCTTCTTTTCTGTAGGAACAGATGCAGATTCAGCTGATGCATTTAAAGATATACAAAGCGGCTGCATTATAAATAAACCACTGAATAGAACAAACGATAATGCTTTCATATGTCTCACACTTATTAGAGATTAATAATGTGACGAAGTTAGTGACATAAAAGCAAAAAACAGAATAAAAATGATAACATCTAATTACAACAACACCCTGTTTATCAGGTGTTTAAGCAATAAACAGATAACATTCTTTCAGTAAAAGGCTAATTAGCAGTCTTCAATTTAATCCGGTGTCGCCTTTGAGCCACAATTTGCTTGTTCACATTCCCAAAGCAAAGGGCAATTGTAAAATCATCTAACCCACAAAGTGAAAGGCATGAGAAAAGACAATCATTCTCGGTATATTTAGGATAGGTTTGATACAAATAGTCTATATAACCCTTGTATATTTCCATAACAGTGGAACGAAGCTGCTTCTGTTCATCTTCCAACAAAATACGCAGTTCCTGTTTATTCTTAGTCTTTTCCTGATGACTAAGCTGTTCTATTTTCTTATAAATGGAGGTCTCTTTAAAAATAACATTGCATAATTCCGCCTTTTCATCGGCTAATTTTCTGATTTCGCATTCTTTTTGAGAAATCTTCTTTTTATCCTCTTCCTGCTCCCTCCGCAACGAAGAGACATAATATTGTAGTCCTACTATATCTACCTCCAATAAAGCCCTATCATACTTATGTTCCAATTCAAAAAAGTCTCTCCGACGTCTTATTCGCTGAATATACCAAACCATAGAAAGAATAACGAGCAAACACAAAACAGCCAGACCAATAAACAGTATCTGCATCTGCACTTTTTCTGTATAAACTTTCATTTTGGCCTCATATTCATAAATCTTCTGCTCCACTTCGGGATTTTGCTTATCGAGAATGGAGTTCATAGTCACAGAGTAGTTATCCAGATAACCTAATGCCTGCTGATAGTCTCCTTTCATCTCCATCACATCTTTCAAACCATAAAAAGCTAAAGCTTTTGTCTCTATCACCGTATCCTGTAATGCCTGTTTGAAATAGTAATCAGCAGAATCCAATTGTTCATGGTTCATAAATGCATAGCCTACCATAATTGCTGCCTTGGAAGCCATTCTTTTACCAAACGCCAAAGACTGTTTCCCGTAAAAAAGCATAGAGTCGACTTCCTCATAGGTACAACTCAGATTATGATTAGTCATTGATACGATCATTGAATCATTTTCTTCCAAAGCCAGCCCCAAAGCACACTTCATATTATCACGAGCACGCAGAGTATCACCTTTCAATAAATACCCCCAGCCTATATCATTAAAAACAAAACACAATCCCTTTTTATAATCGCAACTTATAAAGCAATCTTTCGACTTTAGGAACATATCCATTCCTTTATCTATGAGAACCTGCGAAACATACAAATTACCCAGATCTTCATAAACCATTCCTTTTACCCTTAACTCTTCAGCATCCGTATTACCAAGCTCTTTCAAAGCAGCAAAATCGCTCTCAATAGCTTCTTTATACATATTCATACGAAGCTGAAGGCGTCCTTTATACATAAAAGCCTTAGCACGATTGATGCCACTACCATAGTAATGAATAGCCTCATTAAGCAAAGAATCGCAAGGTAACAGAGAAAGATATTTCTTATCCATAGTTTCTGCCAAAAGCAATCCATAATGCATCTGTTCGGATTTGGTCAGAATATCCGGAGAGATGGATTGTAGAATCTGGTAACTACTATCGACAGAAGAATGCATTAATATTTCAGCACGCAACAATTGCTTATTCTCCACTTTTTTACTACAAGAAGCAAGAATCAGAATCAAACAAAAAACAGAGAGTAAGCCTTTCAATCGGTTTAACATAAAGCTATTCGGTTATTTGTCAACAAAGAAAACAAAAACAAAAAGAAATAACAACAGATAGCTACAAAATATCGGGAGTATTCTTTTGTAGACGAAAAATGGAACAAAAAAGGACCAACTCCGTATCAAAGCCGTACCAACTCCATACCAAGTCCACACCAACTCCACTTCTTTCATCTCCGTATAGGAGTGGAGAAAATACGGAGTTGATACAGAGTCGGTGTAGTTCAGAAGTGTTTCTGACCAAAACGTATTTAAGGTTTTCCCTACATCTTGCCTTACCTTAAACAATGATAAGAAAAAGAAAAACTGGATGGGTAGCAGTTTTTTTCGTAACTTTGCACAGTTTTAAATACATTGAATGAATGGAGTTTAAATACGACGTTATCGTGATTGGAGCCGGACATGCCGGTTGTGAAGCAGCTGCGGCTGCGGCAAATCTGGGTTCAAAAACCTGTCTTATCACCATGGACATGAATAAGATAGGTCAAATGAGTTGTAACCCTGCCATAGGCGGTATTGCCAAAGGACAAATTGTACGCGAAGTAGATGCTTTAGGCGGATACATGGGATTAGTAACCGATCAAACCGCTATCCAGTTCCGTATATTGAATCGTTCCAAAGGTCCTGCCATGTGGAGCCCGCGTGCACAATGCGATCGCAATAAATTCATCTGGGCATGGCGCGAAATATTAGAAAACATTCCTAACCTGCACATCTGGCAAGATACTGTACGCGAAATTCTCGTTGAAAATGGAGAAATTACCGGGCTGACTACTTTCCTTGATGTGACTTTCCGAGCCAAGTGTATCATATTAACAGCTGGAACTTTCCTGAACGGGTTAATGCACATAGGACGTACCCAGCTTGCAGGTGGACGTATGGCAGAGCCTGCATCCTACGAATTAACGGAGTCTATCGCAAGACATGGCATCGAATACGGACGCATGAAAACCGGTACCCCTGTACGCATAGACGGACGAAGTGTACACTATGAATATATGGAAACCCAGGATGGAGAATGTGACTTCCACAAATTTTCGTTCATGGATACCAGTGTGCGTCACCTGAAACAACTCCCATGCTGGACTTGCTTTACGAACGAAGAAGTGCATCGTGTGTTGCGTGAGGGACTGCCGGATTCTCCCCTTTTCAACGGACAGATTCAAAGTATAGGCCCCCGCTATTGTCCCAGCATTGAAACCAAGATTGTGACCTTTCCTGACAAGGAGCAGCATCAGCTTTTCTTGGAACCGGAAGGAGAGACAACACAGGAACTTTACTTGAATGGTTTCTCTTCATCACTTCCGATGAGCATACAAATAGAAGCTTTAAAGAAAGTCCCTGCATTTAAAGATCTGGTGATTTACCGTCCGGGGTATGCCATTGAGTATGATTACTTCGATCCTACCCAACTTAAACACACGTTGGAATCGAAAAAAATCAAGAACTTATTCTTTGCTGGACAAGTAAATGGAACCACTGGATACGAAGAAGCTGCCGGACAAGGAATCATTGCTGGTATCAATGCACATATTAATTGCCATGGCGGAGAACCTTTTACGCTGGCACGCGATGAAGCATATATCGGCGTATTGATCGATGACTTGGTAACAAAAGGTGTGGATGAGCCTTATCGCATGTTTACTTCACGTGCGGAATATAGAATCTTGCTGCGCATGGACGACGCGGACATGCGACTCACTGAAAAAGCATGGAAGCTCGGATTAGTGAAAGAAGACCGCTATGAACTACTGAAGCGGAAACGTGAAGCTATCAGTAACATTGTAGAATTTACCCGAAAATATTCGATGAAACCGGCATTAATAAATCCGGTACTCGAACAGTTAGGAACTACTCCCCTGCGCCAGGGATGCAAATTAATAGATTTGATAAACCGTCCGCAAGTCACTCTTGAAAATATGGCGGAACACGTCGACGCTTTCCGCCGGGAGCTGAATAAGGTTACCGAAAGAAAAGAGGAAATCATCGAGGCTGCCGAGATCCTTATTAAATATGAAGGCTATATCGGGCGGGAACGAATTATAGCAGATAAGCTTGCCCGTCTGGAAAGTATAAAAATCAAAGGGAAGTTTAACTATAATTCCATTCAATCCCTTTCCACCGAAGCAAGACAGAAGTTGGTAAAGATTGACCCGGAAACCATTGCTCAAGCAAGCCGAATTCCGGGAGTTTCTCCAAGCGATATTAACGTCCTGCTGGTACTTTCGGGCAGATAACGCGAACGTTCCACGTGAAACAAAAGAATTCAATAAACGCATTAAAAATACTGATTATGAGCAAAGAAACTCTTGCTAAAAGCATTCGGGAGATTCCCGATTTCCCAATACCGGGGATTCTATTTTACGACGTGACTACATTGTTCAAAGATCCTGCAAGGCTACAGGAACTTTCGGACACATTGTACGAGATGTACAAAGACAAAGGTATCACAAAAGTTGTAGGTATTGAATCAAGAGGCTTCATTATGGGCCCTATCCTCGCCACTCGTTTGGGCGCAGGATTCATTCCTATCCGCAAACCGGGGAAACTTCCGGCAGAAACCATTGAAGAAAGCTACGATAAGGAATACGGGAAAGACACAATTCAGATACACAAGGATGCTTTGAACGAAAACGATGTGGTTCTGCTCCACGACGATTTATTGGCTACAGGTGGAACAATGGAGGCTGCTTGCAAATTAGTACAGAAGATGAATCCAAAAAGAATTCATGTTAACTTCATTATCGAGTTGAAAGAATTGCACGGAAAAGATTTATTCAATAATGATGTAGATGTACAATCAGTACTTTCTCTATAAACAGATAGAATAGCCTCAAGCAATATATGGAGAATAACCCGGAACTTAAAACCAGCGAATATTTGAAAGGGATAGTATTAAACCTTCCCGAAAGCCCCGGTATTTATCAATATCTGAATACCGAAGGAGTTATTATATACGTAGGTAAAGCAAAGAACCTGAAACGCCGGGTTTCCTCCTATTTCAATAAAGAGCACGAACCGGGAAAAACAAGAGTACTCGTCAGCAAGATCGCAGATATACGTTATATCGTAGTAAATACAGAAGAGGACGCATTGCTGTTAGAAAACAATCTGATAAAGAAATATAGACCGCGATACAACGTTTTATTGAAGGATGATAAGACATATCCATCTATCTGCGTTCAAAACGAATATTTTCCCCGTGTATTTAAGACTCGCAAGATTATACGCAACGGTTCCTCCTACTATGGCCCTTATAGCCATATACCTTCCATGAATGCATTGCTCGACCTGATCAAGCATTTATATCCGTTGCGCACCTGTAGCCTGAATCTTTCGCCCGAGAATATCAATGCAGGCAAATTCAATGTATGTCTGGAGTATCACATCAAGAACTGCGCCGGTCCTTGCATCGGAAAACAATCATTGGATGATTACTTGAAAAATATTGGTGAAATCAAGGAAATCCTCAAAGGAAACACGCAGGAGATACAACGCCATTTATTCCAGCAAATGCAAGAATTGGCAACCGACATGAAGTTTGAAGAAGCACAGAAGGTGAAAGAAAAGTATATGCTGATTGAGAATTATCGCGCTAAATCAGAAGTTGTAAGCAATATACTGCACAATATCGACGTATTCTCCATCGAAGAAGATAGCGACGAAAAATCAGCATTCGTCAACTATCTGCATATTACGAACGGAGCTATCAACCAAGCATTTACATTTGAGTATAAGAAACGCCTTAACGAGACCAAAGAAGAGCTTCTCGAACTGGGTATCATCGAGATGAGAGAACGATACAAAAGCCTTTCACGCGAAATTATCGTGCCGTTTGAGGTCGATATGGAACTAAAGGATGTGGTTTTCACAATCCCCCAGCGAGGAGACAAGAAAAAACTGTTGGACCTTTCTATTCTGAATGTAAAACAGTACAAGGCAGATCGTATGAAGCAGGCTGAGAAGTTGAATCCTGAACAACGGAACGTTCGTCTGATGAAAGAAATACAGGATGAGCTGCACCTCGACCGCCTGCCCATGCAAATAGAATGTTTTGATAACTCAAATATCCAAGGTTCCGATCCCGTTGCTGCCTGTGTAGTTTTCAAGAAGGCCAAACCCTCTAAACAGGACTATCGGAAGTATAATATCAAAACCGTAGTAGGTGCAGACGACTATGCTTCCATGAAAGAAGTCGTAAAACGCCGTTATCAGCGTGCTATTGAGGAAAACGCTCCTCTACCCGACCTCCTTATCACCGATGGTGGAAAAGGGCAAATGAGTGCCGTAAAAGAAGTCCTGGACGAACTAAATCTGAATATACCTATTGCCGGGCTTGCCAAAGACGGTAAACACCGCACATCAGAATTACTGTACGGTTTTCCGCCACAGACCATCGGACTGAAGCAAAACACTCCCCTTTTCCGTCTTCTGACACAGATACAGGACGAGGTACACCGATTTGCCATTACTTTCCATCGGGATAAACGCAGTAAACGGCAGATAGCGTCTGAATTGGATGAGATAAAAGGTATCGGAGAGAAAACAAAAGCTGCCCTTCTAAAAGAGTTTAAGAGCGTAAAACGCATTAAAGAAGCATCCTTGGAGGCACTTGCAAAGGTGACAGGAGAGGCAAAAGCAAAAGTTATTAAAGAATACTTCAGACAGGCCACAAGCTAAATCTTCTATCGATTAAAAATGAATCATACACTCAAATTACAGACAATCACGAATTTATTCGTAACTTTGCACACCGGAAAAGATTAAAAAGATTAGGATAAAAGAACATGAGAGTAGTCATACAACGTGCCGGACACGCTTCTGTTACTATTGACGGAACGTGTAAATCCGCTATAGGAAAAGGACTTTTAATATTGGTAGGTATTGAGGAGACAGACGGACAGGAAGACATTGACTGGCTTTGCAAAAAAATTGTCAATCTGCGTGTCTTCGACGACGAAAACGGAGTTATGAACAAATCGATCCTCGACATTAATGGTGAGATACTGGTAATCAGTCAGTTCACTCTGCATGCCTCTACAAAGAAGGGGAACCGTCCCTCCTATATACGGGCGGCAAAACCCGAAATTTCAATCCCTTTGTATGAACAGTTTTGCAGGGAATTGAGTTCTTCTTTAGGTAAAGAGATAGGTACCGGAGAATTTGGCGCCGATATGAAGGTAGAATTATTGAACGATGGTCCTGTGACCATCTGTATGGATACAAAAAACAAGGAATGATGACATTAGAAGAGGCTCAGCATCAAGTAGATTGCTGGATTAAGAAGTATGGAGTACGCTACTTCAGCGAACTCACCAATATGGCTGTTCTTACCGAAGAAGTCGGAGAACTGGCCCGAGTGATGTCCCGTAAATACGGTGACCAATCCTTTAAAGAAGGAGAAAAAGATAACATTGACGACGAGATAGCAGATGTCCTGTGGGTACTCCTCTGCATTGCCAATCAAACAGGTGTAAACGTCACTGAAGCGTTTGCCCGGAATCTGGAGAAGAAAACCCAACGGGATAGTGCCCGACATATCAATAACCCTAAATTGCAAGACCATGGAGAAGAATGAACCTATGCAGAACAAGTATGATGCCGCTTTGGCAAAGTATAACACACAACTGGATGATGCAGAAATAGCTGCAAAAGTAGCGAAGCTCATCGCAGAAAAAGTACCTGGAAACCATACGGAAGAAGTTAAGAAATTCTTGTTTCACTGCATTGATCTCACCACGCTGAACACCACGGACAGCGATGAAAGCGTAATGAAATTTACACAAAAAGTGAATCAATTCGACAATGAATTCCCCGATTTAAAGAACGTAGCTGCCATTTGCGTTTATCCAAATTTTGCAGAAATCGTAAAGGATACCCTGGAAGTGGAAGACGTAAAAATAGCTTGTGTTTCGGCTGGCTTCCCCTCTTCGCAGACTTTTACGGAAGTAAAGGTAGCAGAAACTGCTATGGCATTGATGGAAGGTGCAGATGAAATAGACATTGTTATCTCTGTAGGTAAATTCCTGAGTGGAGACTATGAGAGCATGTGCGAAGAAATTCAGGAACTGAAAGATGTCTGCAAAGAACATCACATGAAGGTTATTCTGGAAACAGGAGCACTGAAAAGCGCTTCCAACATCATGAAAGCCTCTATCCTATCCATGTATTCAGGAGCAGATTTCATCAAAACCTCTACCGGAAAACAGCAGCCTGCCGCTACCCCGGAGGCCGCTTACGTAATGTGCCAGGCCATTAAAGAATATTATGACAAGACTGGCAACAAAATAGGCTTCAAGCCTGCCGGAGGAATTAACACCGTAAATGACGCAGTTATTTACTATACGATCGTCAAAGAAATACTCGGAGAAGAATGGTTGGATAACCAATGGTTCCGTTTAGGTACCAGCCGTTTGGCTAACCTTTTACTTTCCGAAATTAAAGGCGAAGAAATGAAATTTTTCTAGAAGCAAAACCAATATACAAAGATGCCTGATAGGAAGCAAACTTTTCCTGTCAGGCATTTCTATTTATCTGACTATTTTAACGCATCCATCGTAAAACTTACAAGCCAAACGTAAAACGCCACAGCCAATAAGGACACAGGAATAGCCCAATACAACTTTTTAAACATACTTCTTGTAATAAATGCATAAGTCATACGAAGCACACTTAGTATAGGATGTGCAGCAATAAGCAAAAATAATGCTTTGCAAATAAGAAGGAGAACATTCATCATAATCCAGCAAGACAAAAACCATACTCAGCTACAGCCAACGCTACACCTATAGGACCAAGCAACTTCTTGGCAGCAGATTTTAACAAGTTAATCGCTGCTCTTTTAAGAGTTGTCTTCCCCAATTCAGAAATACAGCTAAAAGCATCAAGCCCCAAAACTGCCAATGCACAAGTTACATAAATGTTTCTCGTACTTACTATATAAGTATTATACTCTGGAGAATTTATTGCATGCAATGCTGCTGTAACAACACTCGATTCATCTGAACCACAAATTTCTGTTATTTCTTGATCAGTTACCCCCATGGAATACATCACTTGTTTAGCCCATGATATTGAAGGGGCAAATTCCTGAAGAATAAAGTCTTCCTCTACTTTAGTAAACTTCAACTCTCCATTTATACTACGAGTTTCCACTTATTGAATAATCGGACTGATTAAGCCTGCATAAGCAACTACAGTTTTATTAAGAGAATCAACCAAGATTGGATCTATATGCCCCGATTCAACATCTGCTATTTTTTCTTGTGAACAAGAGAAAAGAAAAAGGCATGCAACAAAACTTATAAAAAACTTTTTCATGTGTATAATTTATAAAGTTAGTACTATCCGACTTATCCATCATAACAGATAGCTCTCTTGTTACAAATGACACTTATACGGTATTAGTGCCAAAATTGAAATGCAGCTAACATTCAACTTAGAGTACCACAAAAATAGACAATACATCACACTTAACCAAAAATAGGTTATGGACAAATTACAAGACAGACACACGTCTATAAATCAAATTGTTAGCGTAGAGTAAGGTTATAAAAAAAGGAAACTAAATGGACAAAATAATATTCACCACATTGACTTTTCTTCTCAAAATTCATTGGAGACACCACTCATTTACGGTAGAAATATCCTTCATATCATAAAACGCTTTCAAAACATGAGCAGAATTTACAAAACAAATATGAGAAGTTATTGAATAATCTCGGAAATCATTTATCCCTATCCACCACATAATTGAGGTAAGCCACAAGTGCAGTTTTAACGTCCGTATCCGGCAAAGTTAGCAACAAAGACATGGCCTTTTCCTTAAATGTAAGCATTGTCTGCACAGCATACTCAATGCCGCCCTGCTGCTTGGCAAACTCAATTAAATAGTCGATTTCATCAGCAGTAGCCGAACCACTCTTCACCTTTACGGCAATTTCTTCGGCAGCTTTATCTTTAGTTGAATTCAGAGCATAAAGAACAGGAAGAGTTAATTTTCCCTCTAACATATCATTCCCTGTCGGCTTACCTATCTTCTTGCTATCGTAGTAATCAAAAATATCGTCTTTAATCTGAAAACAAAGACCGATATATTCACCGAACTGACGTGCAAATTCAGCCTGTTCATCGGTCACCCCTACCGAAAGAGCCCCGGATTTGGTACAAGCAGCAAAGAGCACAGCCGTTTTCTTACGGATTACATCAAAATAAACTTCTTCTGAAAACTGAAGACTGCTCACATTGGAAAGTTGGAGAAGCTCCCCTTCTGACAAATTCTGTCCCAGACGGGAAACCACCTCAATAATAGCATAATTATGCGTTTTGCCTACTTGCACAAGTGAAGTTGCCAGCAAATAATCGCCCACCAATACTGCTACCTTATTATTATAGATTGCATTTACCGATAACTGACCACGACGTTCAGTGCTTTCATCCACCACATCGTCATGGACCAAACTGGCTGTATGCAATAATTCAAGGGATACCGCTGCATGAAGTGTTTCGGGACAGATCCTGCCATACAGTTTTGCCATAAGTAACAGCAACATCGGACGCATCATTTTCCCATTCTTTTGTCGAATATGAGATATAACTTCATTCAACAAAAAGTTGGAACTGGTAAGTGAGCTGTCGAACAGCTTTTTGAAATCATCCAGTTCTGCCGCTATCGGAGTTTTTATGAGTGATGAGGTGTCCATGCATCGCTATTTTCCGACAAAAATAGTAATAAAACACTTAATACGGTATTTTTTTGTACTTTTACCATGAAAAAAAGGATAAATATATGAATTCTGACGATAAATTGTTTCTTCTCGATGCTTATGCATTGATATATCGCGCCTATTACGCGTTCATCAAGAGTCCACGGATCAACTCCAAAGGTTTCAACACTTCTGCCATTCTAGGGTTCGTAAATACCCTTGAAGAAGTACTCAAAAAAGAAAATCCATCCCATATTGGTGTGGCTTTCGACCCGGCAGGTCCTACTTTCCGGCACGAGGCCTACGAACAGTATAAAGCACAGCGGGAAGAAACCCCGGAAGCAATCCGTCTCTCCGTACCTATTATAAAAGATATTATTCGTGCCTACCGCATCCCTATCCTGGAAGTACCGGGCTATGAAGCGGATGATGTCATCGGTACGCTTGCTACTGAGGCAGGTCGCCAAGGCATCACAACTTATATGATGACACCGGATAAAGACTATGGACAGCTGGTATCTGAAAATGTATTCATGTACCGCCCCAAACATACAGGTGGTTTCGAGATCATGGGTATAGAACAGGTAAAAGCTAAGTTTGATATCCAATCGACCCAGCAGGTCATTGACATGTTGGGGTTAATGGGTGACGCATCCGATAACATACCCGGCTGTCCCGGCGTAGGAGAGAAAACCGCACAAAAGCTAATCAGCGAATTCGGCAGCATCGAAAACCTTCTGGAACACACCGACCAACTGAAAGGTGCCTTGAAGACTAAAGTCGAAAACAATCGCGAAATGATTACCTTCTCCAAATTTCTTGCAACTATCAAAATTGATGTTCCCATCAAACTTGATATGAAAGCACTCGTTCGTGAAGAACCCAACGAAGAAGAACTTCGAAAAATTTTCGAAGAGATGGAATTTCGTACACTCATTGATCGCGTACTCAAAAAAAGCAATGCCCCCTCTCCTTCTTCTGCTGCTCCCGATCTTTTTTCACCAGGTCCGCTTTTTACCCCAAATAATGGCCCGGTTCAAGGCAATTTGTTTGAAGAATTTGCGGGCGACCGACTGGACGATGAAAAAAAATCGAATCTCGCGCGTTTAGAAACCAGCAATTTCGACTACCAACTCATTGATACAGAAGAGAAAAGATCTGAAATTATTAAAAAGTTACTTACAACGAAAATTCTCTCAATAGATACCGAAACCACCTCTGCTGAGCCAATGGAGGCAGAATTAGTAGGAATGAGTTTCAGCGACACCGAAAATCAGGCCTATTATGTTCCGGTTCCACCCGAACGGGAAGAAGCGTTAAAAATAGTAAATGAATTCCGACCACTCTACGAAAATGAGAATTCAATGAAAGTCGGACAAAATATCAAGTACGATATTCTGGTTCTTCAAAATTACGGAGTGGAAGTGAAAGGTGAACTTTTCGACACCATGCTTGCACATTATGTATTGCAACCCGAACTTCGCCATAATATGGATTATCTGGCAGAAATTTATCTGCACTATCAAACTATCCATATCGACGAACTTATCGGACCGAAGGGAAAGAATCAAAAGAACATGCGCGACCTCCCACCGGAGGAAGTTTACAAATATGCTTGCGAAGATGCGGACATTACCCTGAAACTTAAAAACGTTCTTGAGGAAGAATTAAAGAAACAAGGCGTGGAACACCTCTTCTATGAAATAGAGATGCCACTCGTACGTGTGCTTGCCAATATGGAAAGCAACGGAGTGCGTATTGACACCGAAGCACTGAAACAAACATCCGAGCACTTCACTGCCCGCTTGCAGGAGATCGAAAAAGAAATCTATGAGCTGGCAGGTGAAACATTCAACATCGCTTCACCTAAACAAGTAGGTGAGATCCTGTTTGACAAGCTGAAGATTATAGATAAAGCAAAAAAGACAAAGACTGGTCAATATGTTACTTCGGAAGAAGTGCTGGAGAGCCTGCGCAATAAACATGAGGTCATTGGAAAGATACTCGAATACCGTGGATTGAAGAAATTACTGGGAACCTATGTGGATGCTCTTCCTCTATTGATCAATCCACGTACCGGACGCATCCATACTTCCTTTAACCAGGCAGTCACAGCTACCGGACGCCTCAGTTCCAGTAATCCGAACCTGCAGAACATCCCTATCCGTGATGAGGATGGAAAGGAAATCCGCAAGGCTTTTATTCCGGATGATGGCTGCGAGTTCTTCTCTGCCGACTATTCGCAAATAGAATTGCGCATTATGGCGCATCTAAGCGAAGATAAGAATATGATCGACGCATTCCTTAGCGGCTATGACATTCATGCCGCCACTGCCGCTAAAATATATAAAATAGATATCAAAGACGTCACCCCCGATATGCGCCGTAAGGCAAAGACCGCCAATTTCGGTATCATCTATGGCATCTCTATCTTTGGCCTGGCAGAACGTATGAACGTGGACCGCAAAGAGGCTAAGGAACTGATTGACGGATACTTTGAAACTTATCCGCAGGTACGCGAATATATGGATAAAAGTATCCAAGTAGCGCGTGAGCAAGGGTATGTGGAAACCATTTTCCATCGCAAACGCTTCTTACCTGATATCAACTCGCGAAATGCAACCGTACGCGGATATGCAGAGCGCAATGCTATCAACGCACCTATTCAAGGAAGCGCTGCCGATATCATCAAAGTTGCCATGGCACGCATCTATGAACGCTTCCAAAGTTACAAATTGAAAGCTAAGATGATTTTACAGGTCCATGACGAACTAAATTTCAGCGTTCCAGAGGCTGAAAAAGAGTTTGTGCAACAAATTGTAATCGAAGAGATGGAACGCGCATATCGCATGCACGTACCCCTGAGAGCCGATTGTGGATGGGGAAAGAACTGGTTAAAAGCCCACTAAATCCAACTATAACTTTATTTAACTTACAATCAGAAAGCAACTGAAGTAATCTATTCAAAATACAGTTTGCTCACCAGAATATCCGGCAACATCACTGCCGGATATTTTTTTATCATTAATATTGGCAAAAAGAAAACATAGCAAACCCATTCGCACTAACATTTTGACTATATTTAATCTATTTATCGCTATTATGTCAATTTAATCCGTACCTTTGCAGCGAATTTAATGACATAATGATAGAATATAGTAAGAGACAACTTAAAAACATATAGAACCATGAAAACAAAAGTATTTTTAAAAACAGCTGCATTATCAGCAGTTATTCTATTTGGTGGCATTGCAGCTTCTGCAGCTAACAAAAACAACCTCATTTACAATTCGGAAGAGAAAGATGGAGTAATGGTTGGACAGACCGTTTACAAAATGGACGGTGGTACTTTAGCAAATTATATGAAGCATAGTTATAAATATGATGACCAAAAACGCATGACTGAAAGCGAGACTATGAAATGGAACAGCGGAAAGAATGCTTGGGAAAACGACCTTCGCGTTTGCTACGCTTATCAAGGAAAAACTCTCACTACTACTTATTATAAGTGGAATAACAAACAAAAAGCATATGTCCTTGTTCCCGAAATGACGGTTACAATGGACAATCCAAATCTGTAAAAACAGCAGATACTCTCTTAAAAATCTAACAAACAAATTGAACAAACCGAAACCTTTATAAGTTTTGTACACCAAGTGAAAGCCGGAATACGTGATGTATTTCGGCTTTTTTCATAACTTTGCCTGCCTAAACAAAACCTATTTATGATACCTGCTACCCTCATCCACTACATTGAAACAGAGATTATTCCCCGTTACAAGCACTTTGACAAGGCACACAACCTCGCACACGTACGTACTGTTGTAGAAGAAAGCCTCACACTTGCCAAGGAATATAATGTGAACGAAAGCATGGCATATACCATTGCCGCATACCATGATACAGGACTTTGTCGGGATCGTGCTACACATCATCTCATCTCAGGGGAGATTCTGAAACAAGACAAAATGCTCTGCCAATGGTTCAGTAAGAAAGAAATAGAAACCATGAAAGAGGCAGTGGAAGACCATCGGGCATCTACCGATCACGAACCGCGAAGCATTTATGGCAAAATAGTGGCAGAAGCAGATCGTGTGATTGACCCCGTAATCACCTTACGCCGCACCGTGCAATACGGATTAAAACAGAAACCGGAAGCGGAAAAAGAATGGCACTACCAACGTTTCCGCCAGCATCTGATGGAGAAATATGCACCGGGTGGATATCTGAAACTTTGGTTTCCGAAATCAAAGAATGCAGAAAAGCTGAAAGAACTGCAAAAGATTATCGCAGACGAAGCACAGTTGAGGAGTATCTTCCAACAGTTGCTTGCCGAGGAAAAAGAATAAGGAATAGAGCCATATATAAAACAGAGAATATATCTCAGAATTTATGCAATTCTACCCTTTTAAAAGAAAAAGAGGATGTGTCAACTTGAACTGCTATCATATGACACATCCTCTTCTATCTGTTAAGTAATTATTTTAATCCTGCTTCTGAATGTATTTTCCATTGCTATAAGCATAAACATTGTCATTAATAGTAATGCCCATACTTGTAGCATCGCAATCTCCAAATAGTGGAGCGCAGACAAAACTACTATAATTACTATCATTTGCCTTACCAGCATCGCTTATAGTAAAACTACCCAGATTGACCGTACTACCATCATAGGTATAGGTTCCGCTGACCGTATTATTCTTAAATACGGCTGAAGACGCCTTCTCACTTGCCGTAACCCCGAAACAACCAAGGAATGGCGAGCTATAGTTTACCTTATTGACATATTTAGCATCAGACACCTTTAGCGTTATATTGCTTGTCTGGCAATTCTCTATGATGAATGATTTGGCTTTAATAATATACCCCGCCAATCCGGCAATGTTATAACTTCCACCGTTAATTGTAAAATCAGATACAGAACATCCTTTCAAATGGATATCTTCAGTATTGTTTCCATTCATATAAGACACAATACCTGCCAGTTTTACAGCACCATCCGTATCACTTTCCATATTAATCTCAGAATTGCTGACCTTTACGTTTTCTACTGTCAGACTTCCATTGGAAAAGCCTATTACGATGGCTGTCCATTTGGAACTTCCATTAATAGTGGCATTAGTGACGTTCAGATTCTTAACGACTGCATTTTGTACATTGCCCAACAGACCGGCTCCAGGATATTTGTGATTGACCGTAAGATTACTGATAGTCTTATTGTTGCCATCGAAAGTGCCTTTGAAGTATTTCACGGTTTTCACGTATTCAGCCTCATGAGTCACCCCTTGAGGTACGTTAATCATTTTATGCGCTGAATTATCACCTATTGGTTTCCAGCTTTTATTACCCATATCCAGATCATTGGACAGTTGAATCGTTTTTCCTTCAAATGTATTGTTCTTTTCTACTTGTTTTGCTATCCACGCCAGCTCGCTGGGAGCAGTGATAGCATAAATATTGTTTTCGCATTTCGGTTCAAAGGCGCAGCTGCCATCCCAGGGAATATTATTGACTATATTAAAGTCCGTACCAGCAACTAACGTTTTTTCTGTTCCGCTATTCTCCGTTACTTTGATCGTAAAATTAGGAACTGATTCCGGCTCTACAATACCGCACCATTTACAGCCACCCATCGGAACTTTCAAAGCAGTTTCATTAGTCAAAGCATCTGTAGTACAGTTCTTGATGATGACAGTTCGCGCCTTGGTGCCACTATTGGCAATATCGCCGATAAAGCCGGACACATATCCGTAAGTGTTATCACATTCACCGTTCAGGCTCAGAGTGATATTCTTTGTAGAACAATCCTCAAACGTCACACTGTCATACATGGAACCTACCAACCCTCCATACCCGAAGGATGCCACTATAGAGGCCTTCTCTACTTTACAGCCTTTCAGTGTGGCCGTTGCAGTATTAGCTGCCGCTCCATCCGCTTCGATATAGCCAATCAGACCACCTACACGGTAAGAGGCTGCACCATGGGTAAAGATCTCCACATTTTTGGCAATGCAATTCTCATACTTGGTAACATTACCTCTTGAATAGCCCACCAGTGCGCCTACCCATTTGGGAGAAACTGAGGCATCGGGACGAATGGTTACTTTGTCCAGTGTGATATCCTTGATGGTGGCAGCACCATATACAACAGCAAACAGACCAATACAAGCCTGTGGGGTATACTTGGTTTCCTGCTGGTTCATGATATACTGGCTCATATTCAAGTTTTTAATAGTATGACTCTTTCCTTCGAATATTTTTCCATTGATAACCATACCCAACCACGGCTTATCGGCAAGGTCAACATCAGCATACAGAGTAGTTGTTTCAGCAGTCAATGTCACCGGAAGTGATTTGTAATTAACGTCGTTGGGGGCTGTCTTCGATTGATAAAATGCCAGTTGTGCAGCCGTATAGATATTACCGTTTGTAGCTTCCACCTGAGAGATTCCATCCCAAGTAGAAGTGAGTTTAAAGTTCTCAGGATTGGTTACCGCTTTGATGTTTGCGGCTCCAAAAGAAGCGACATCCACAGTTGCGCTGTTACTGCCATCACGCACCAATTCTTCTACTGTTCCATAGATTTCTACATTACCGCCTTTGATGATTAGTTTCTTAACCGTAACTCCGGCATTCACCACTAATGTTTGTTTGGCGGTGGTAACGGTCACTTCATTGTAGGTAGCCGTTGCACCCACCGCACTCAATGTAACGGTTGTTCGGGGCATATCAATAGCGACAGAAGGGGCGCTGGTTCCACCGTCGCTTACCTCCGGAATTGCCAGTGAGACTTTGTTAGTGGCTATTTCTGCGGGGTCCGTCTGACTTTCCTTATTCTTGTCCGTCAATTGTAATGCCCCGTTGCTTGTGCTGGGGACTGAATTAAAAGCCAGATTAATATCGGAGTTCTCCACTACAGGTATCTCGATTCCAGTACTTTGTCCCGATGTGGCAAACTCTCCGGTTATGGCAATGTCTGTAGTAGTTTTTTTCTCCGGTGCTGCCTGCGGAAGGTTACTACTGTTTGCTAAAGCTTCGTTAAGTGCACTTGGTGTGGTTGCCTCTACCGTAACACAGTCCAAAGCCGGAACTTCCAGCAAGTCTCTGCGGTTAAGCGTCTTGTCATTCAAAGTCTTGGTAAAGTACACTTTGTCGCTTCCATTGGTCAGTTCGGCTGTAATGAATTGATAAGTACCTACGGGTAATGGAATGTAGAAACTCCGTGAAGTAGTGCTTGATGAAGCATCGAAAGTAGCAGTGATAGTCTTGCTGGCGCTTTCATCCTTTATTGTCAATACAGGGTATTCCGCACTTAAGTCCGCCGTGCAAGTTCCCGCGATATTATTGGATGCAGTAATCTTGAAGGTAGTGGCCTCTGCCGGTATTTTGTTTACCGTCAGCTTAATCAAGGCTGCCATATGCTTGAAGGAAAGAGCACTTAAATTACCAGCATCCGTTACTTTTGCATACATCGGACCATTGCTCGAACCGGCATATTTTTCGAGGGTGGCGGGCAAGGTCATAGTCAACGCATTGTTGGTTACACTCATATCCGATTGATCAGGATAGATGGAGAAAGATGCGGTCTTGTCACTTTCTACACTTCCGATGAAAGTCGCAGAGGTTGTTCCCGCACCGCTTTGATAATTAAGCGTCGTTTTAGAATAGTCCGTACAGAACAATGCCAATGCATCGGTGGATTGCCATACAATCTGATATAGGTCGTTTACTGTGGTACGGGTATTGCCGCCTGCACCTTCAAAGGTGGCCATAATAGTGGTGTTCCCTTTCCCATTGGTCATTTCAAATTCGTCCTGACTGCAACTAAATGCGGTCAAAGCAGCAGTTGCCATGCAGGCAACTTGCAGGAGTTTTCGTAGTCTTAGCATAATAAAGTTCCTCCTTAGTTTTCTATGGTTAGAATGTCATTGATTAAATCTTCCAAATCACTGCTTGATGCAGAGCCATAGTTGCGTGTAGAAGTTCTGTTAGAGTAAGATTTCGTTTGAACGGGGTTGTAACCTTCGCCACTTGCCGCGATTACACCTTCATTCTCCATTTTGATTACTTCCATGGAAGGGGCTTCGTAGGTCTCTTTCTGGGTTTGCTTGTCTGTTGTCATACACTTAATTGTTTAAAGTTTAACATAAAAAAACGTGAGTCGCCGTATATGTTTACCCATACATCAGGCCTTCGCAATGCCTCACACCCGGATAAACAACAGCTACTCACGTCAATTATGTATATAGACGCACCACTCCTCTCGTGGAAGAAGATGCAGGTATATAACAAAGACGTGAGCGTTGTTGTTATTATCTTCGAGTGTTAATCAAAGTTGCGAAGTTTGATGTATGAAGATAATTTCAATAACGCTTTTGTTAAATATAACAAGCTCACTACGCTATAGTGAACATGGGGCAAATATAGTTATAAATTATTTACCTTGATACATTTTGTCCTATTTTTATTTTAAATCACTCATCACCAGCCGTCTGATTCATTACCGTGCAGAAATGAACTAAATGCAATAGCTAACTCCTTTCTTAGGCATTCCTATGCTTTTTCCCTTCCAACGGTTAGCCTTTTCCATCCGAACGCTTATTCTTTCCACCGTGGAGTTTCTTTCTTTCCACCATGGTGGAAAGAATAAGTACCTACTACAATTCTACTTAACCGTCGCAGCGAAAAGGGATAAAAGTGGCGATGCGGCGGCTTAACCTCTGAAACTTAATATTATTTATGCGGATCAGGAATTGAATTGTGTTCATATCGGGAAAGAAAGGAACAAAAGGAGTGATAAAGTGGTAAGGTAAACAAACCTACCTGCATTTACCACTAACCTCAGAGTAAAACCAATACCCCCAATGGTAAAAATGTACAATCCATAAGGCAATAAACAGAAGAATACCTATCTTTGCAGGCAGAAAACAAAGTAATAACGAAATAGATAATGGCTTTACAATGTGGTATTGTCGGTCTGCCAAATGTAGGCAAGTCGACGCTTTTCAACTGTTTGTCCAACGCAAAAGCGCAGGCGGCAAACTTCCCTTTTTGTACAATAGAACCGAATGTAGGTGTAATCACCGTGCCCGATGAGCGCCTGACGAAGCTCGCCGAACTGGTACATCCGGGACGTATCGTGCCCACTACGGTGGAAATCGTGGACATTGCCGGACTCGTAAAGGGTGCCAGCAAAGGCGAAGGACTGGGTAACAAATTCCTCGCGAACATTCGTGAAACGGATGCTATCATCCATGTGCTGCGTTGTTTCGACGATGAAAACGTGACACACGTAGACGGAAGCATCAACCCGGTGCGCGACAAGGAAATCATCGACTACGAGTTGCAACTGAAAGACTTGGAAACCATTGAAAGCCGTATCCAGAAAGTGCAGAAACAAGCACAAACAGGTGGCGACAAAGCTGCCAAGCTGGCTTACGATGTACTGGTGCAATATAAAGAGGCACTGGAACAAGGCAAAAGCGCACGCACCGTGCAGTTCGAGACCAAAGACGAACAGAAGATTGCCAAAGAGCTTTTCCTCCTGACCAGCAAACCGGTGATGTACGTCTGCAACGTGGACGAGGCAAGCGCAGTGAATGGTAATAAATACGTGGAAATGGTGCGCGAAGCAGTGAAGGACGAAAATGCCGAAATCCTGATTGTAGCCGCCAAGACCGAAGCCGACATCGCCGAGCTGGAAACGTACGAAGACCGCCAGATGTTCCTCGAAGAAGTAGGATTAAAAGAATCCGGCGTAAGCCGCCTGATTAAATCGGCCTACCAATTGCTGAATCTGGAAACCTTCATCACCGCCGGAGAAATGGAAGTGAGAGCATGGACCTACCAGAAAGGCTGGAAAGCTCCGCAATGCGCCGGAGTTATCCATACCGACTTTGAAAAAGGATTCATCCGTGCCGAAGTTATCAAGTACGAAGACTTCATCCAGTATGGCAGCGAGGCCGCCGTACGCGAAGCCGGAAAGCTGGGCGTGGAAGGCAAAGAATACGTGGTGCAGGATGGAGATATCATGCACTTCCGGTTCAACGTCTGATTTACGGAACTCATTATAAATCGTCCGCCAAATGGCGGGCGATTTAATCACAGAATAATACTGCAAACCAACCATGAAGCAACCTTTCTCCACTCTGCTCGTCATGCTTCTGTGTAGTGTCGCTTATGCACATATCGCCATGAAAAGCGGTCTGCCCACCTATCAGAAACACGCCCGTCCCATGAACCTGACACGCTTCTACCAATGGATGGAAAAGGCAAAGCCCGAATCCATACTGCACGGTAAAGAAGTCCCCGTATTGATGAAGCAGGAAATAAGGTAGGACGACTTTACTATATGAAAAAAGAAATCTACGTAAAATAGTACATTGCAAAATGGAAAACAATAATATGAAATACCTTATAGCCGGAACAGGCGGCGTGGGAGGCAGTATCGCCGCCTTTCTGTCCCTTGCCGGCAAATATGTGACCTGCATTGCCCGCGGTGAACATCTGGCTGCCATACGCGAACACGGATTGCGTCTGCACTCCGACCTGAAAGGCGAACATACACTACCCATCAAAGCCTATACCGCCGAAGAATATACAGGCAAAGCCGACGTCATCTTTGTATGCGTCAAAGGCTATTCCATAGATTCGATAACGGAGTTGATAAAACGCTCCGCCCACAAGGACACGGTCGTAATCCCTATTCTCAATGTCTACGGCACAGGTCCCCGCATTCAGCGCCTGGTGCCCGGAGTGACGGTTCTGGACGGTTGCATCTACATTGTCGGCTTCGTGTCCGGCAAAGGAGAAATCACGCAAATGGGCAAGATATTCCGTCTGGTTTACGGTGCACACAAAGGCACGGTTGTTCCCCGTGGAACGTTGGAAACTATACAACAGGACTTGCAGGAAAGCGGCATCAAAGCCGAGATATCTCCCGACATCAACCGGGACACTTTCGTGAAGTGGTCTTTCATCTCTGCTATGGCTGTCACCGGAGCTTATTACGATGTGCCTATGGGCGAAGTACAGAAACCCGGAGAGGTGCGCGATACGTTTATCGGACTGTCGCGCGAGAGTGCCGCACTGGGCGCTAAACTTGGTATTGACTTCAAGGAAGACATTGTAGAATATAATCTTAAAGTTATCGACAAACTGGACCCGGAAAGTACCGCTTCCATGCAGAAGGATATGGCTAAGGGACACGAAAGTGAGGTGCAAGGGTTGCTTTTTGATATGATTGCTGCCGCAGAAGAACAGGAGATTGATATTCCGACGTACAGGATGATGGCGGAGAAGTTCAAATCTTGAAGTCGCAAATTGCGACTTCAA
The DNA here is from genome assembly GCF_001940965.1 of Bacteroides sp. Phil13. Classification (NCBI taxonomy): domain Bacteria; kingdom Pseudomonadati; phylum Bacteroidota; class Bacteroidia; order Bacteroidales; family Bacteroidaceae; genus Bacteroides; species Bacteroides sp. Phil13. The sequence goes on from NZ_MSHA01000044.1 coordinate 47,378, forward strand.
ATAAGGCAGTAACCCATGAAATACTATTTATGCATCTCAGTATAAAGAAAAGACAAATGGAATTAACAGTAATCATACAAAGTAAGATATACGAGATAAGAGGACAACAAGTAATGTTTGACTTCGACTTGGCGGCACTTTATCAAGTAGAAACACGCATACTTAATCAGTCCGTTAAGCGTAATATAAAGAGATTTCCAGAAGACTTTATGTTTCAACTAACCGTAGAAGAATGGCAAAACTTGAAATCACAATTTGTGATATCAAGTTGGGGAGGGGTACGTAAACTGCCTTATGCCTTCACAGAGCAGGGAGTAGCTATGCTCTCTTCTGTGTTGAACAGCGACATCGCCATCGAAGTAAATATCGCCATCATGCGTACCTTCATCGCTGTTCGCCGCCTCATATCCACTCCCCCCACCGATAGAATAGGCAAATTGGAAGAAGAACTGAAAGAACTTAAATCCTACATCGAAGAAGTCTTCACCGATTACAACGACATCAACGAAGACACCCGTGTGCAACTGGAGCTAATCAACCGAACCCTTGCCGAACTGCAAGCCCAGAAAAGACTGGCCGACAACCCCAGAAACCCTATCGGCTTTATAAAACCAAAACAATAAATCATATAATCAGATACATTTATGCCATCACTGCTCACCATCAATTGGAATCCCGATCCCGAACTATTCAACCTCTTCGGAAGTTTCCCCATTCGCTATTACGGGCTACTGTGGGGTATCGGCATCGTACTTTCCTGCATCATAGTCCAGCGCCAATACCGGGATAGGAAAATCAGTGAAGACAAGTTCACCCCGCTCTTTTTCTATTGTGTAATCGGCATCACCCTCGGAGCAAGGTTAGGGCACTGCATCTTCTACGATTGGAGTTATTATCAGAATCATCTCATAGAAATGATACTTCCCATCAGGCAGTTTCCAGGCGAAGGCTGGAAATGGATAGGCTACAAGGGACTTGCCAGTCATGGCGGCACCCTCGGACTAATCATCGCCCTGTGGCTATATTGCCGTAAAACCAAGATGCACTACATGGACGTGCTGGACATGATAGCCGTAGCCACCCCCATCTGCGCCTGCTGTATCCGCCTTGCCAACTTGATGAACTCCGAAATCATTGGCAAGCCAACCGATATGCCCTGGGCTTTTGTATTCGAACAAGTAGATATGCTACCCCGCCATCCGGCACAGCTTTACGAAGCAATCGCCTACTTTATCTTCTTCCTGGGAATGATTTACTTATATAAGAAATCAGACCATGGCCAAAAGCTGCACCGAGGTTTCTTCTTCGGACTTTGCCTGACAGAGATATTCGTCTTCCGCTTCTTTGTGGAGTTCCTGAAAGAAAACCAAGTGGATTTCGAGAATACAATGACTCTCAACATGGGGCAATGGCTCAGCGTTCCGTTCGTTATCATCGGAATATATTTCATGCTCTTTTATGGGAAAAACAAGCAATAAAAAGTAAATAAGCTCATTTGTAAACCAAATATATTGAAAATATGCTCTCATTACTAACCATCAACTGGAACCCCAACCCCGAACTGTTCAACCTGTTCGGTCATGTACCCGTCCGTTATTACGGCCTATTGTGGGTCATTGGCATCGCATGCTCCTATTTTGTAGTTCGTTACCAGTATAAAGACAAAAAAATTGGTGACGACAAGTTCGAACCGCTGTTCTTCTATTGCTTCTTCGGTATTCTCATCGGAGCACGATTAGGGCACTGCCTATTCTATCAGCCGGAATATTACCTGCATCATTTCTGGGAAATGATATTGCCTATCCAGTTTTTGCCCGATGGTGGTTGGAAATGGACCGGTTATGCAGGTCTTGCCAGTCATGGCGGAACACTCGGATTGATTATTGCCTTGTGGATGTACTGCCGCAAAACTAAGATGCACTATATGGATGTGCTGGACATGATAGCCGTGTCCACCCCTATCTGTGCCTGCTTCATCCGCCTCGCCAACCTGATGAACTCCGAAATCATAGGTAAAGCAACCGATGTACCCTGGGCTTTCGTATTCGAACGGGTAGATATGCTCCCCCGCCATCCGGCACAGCTTTACGAGGCCATCGCTTATTTCATATTCTTCCTGATCATGATTTTCTTGTATAAGAATTATAGCAAGAAATTACATCGTGGTTTCTTCTTCGGCCTCTGTCTCACAGAGATATTCGTATTCCGCTTCTTCGTGGAATTCCTGAAAGAGAACCAGGTAGATTTCGAGAATAGCATGTCACTGAATATGGGACAATGGCTCAGCGTTCCGTTCGTGATTATAGGCGTGTACTTCATGTTCTTCTACGGAAAGAAGAAAGCATAGAAATAGAATGAATGAGGATGTACAATTCTTATTTTGATACATCCTCATTCATTCTATCGATGCTGCCATTTACTCTTTGAAGCGTGTTCCCGCTTCAGAATATCACTCAAAGGCACCTCAAATATCTTAGCCTCAACCCATGCCACAAAGTCGAACTTACGCAGAATCTGAGTTTCATATTTATCTGCATACAAGGCATGGACTTCTTCCGCCATACTTTCCCATATCTCCGCACGCTTTTTCCGATTCGTGTCAGCGAAAGAATAATTCAGGAACTTAAGCAGAAAGGATTCTACCTTCAGATTATATCCCTTGTTTTTGGACATTTCCCGCTTGATAGAGCGAATTTCAGACTGAATATAGTCTATATCCCCCAATTCATAATGAATCATCACATTCACGATCCTAATAGTACGAAACAACGGAAGAGAATATAGATGACCTCTACCGATAGTCGCACTCAGCCGTTTCCGGGCTTTCCTGTACTCCCCATTTCCCAAATGGATCAGAGCAATATACAATGACATTTCCGCCTGTTGTTGCTCCTTCAGCAGTAGCATCTTATCAATCAACGAGGCTTGATGTTCAGCAATCCATATTCCTGCTTTATCGAAATCACCTGCATCAATAAACGAAAACAACCGGTAGATAAAGATCACATACATAACATTCAGCTGGAAACTGGATGATGGCGAAGACAACTTCGCCAACTTTTCAATGAAATAATTCATGCCCTCATAATTGTGCATGATACGCAGACTTTCCAGCATACCTTCCACCGTCATCAGGTAATAGACCGGAGGATTATTCCACAAATGGCTGTTCTCTTCAAAGAGCTTGTTCAATTCTACAAACGAGTTAAATGCTGCTTTGTAATCCCCTACTGTGATAAAGTAATTCGCCTGGAATAACTGATGATTCTTTTTTATTTCAAAGTTCTCAACGCCTGCACTTGCTACAATACTGATTTCACTGGTTACCAAGTCATCCAATTTCTGAGTTTCCTCAAGTGACCTCGAAGCCCCTCTGTTTATCATTCTATACTTCAACAGCTCGTACAATGAAGACTGCTCATTCAGCTGGCGGATACTTTTCAATGTATTATTCATCTTATATTGCTTATTCAACAGCTTCTGTTCATCCATATCTTCAAAATCCAATGTCAGAAGATAGTTCAGTTCCAGCCTTTGCGCTACCAGCAACGCAAAGTGATTCTCATAATACACCGCTTTCTCTTTTACCTTTTTCAATACTTGGAAGCATTCCTGATACATGGATTTCTCATACAAAACCCTTGCGTGCAGCAATTCATTGAACAAGAGATAATAACTATCCTGTTCTGTCCGCAACCGGGTCAATATGTCTATCAACAAATCAAATAAATAAATGACTACCGTATTGAATGAAGAAGCAGGTTTGGCTGCCAGAAAAGCCATCTTCAATTCTTCGGGATCACTTATCTTCTTATCATCAATCAACCTGAAAAGAAAGATATAATCCTTCTCCGGTTTATTAGAGATATACAGGGAGAATTCTTTCTTCTCCTGTTTAGTGAGATTATTAATCAGATGAATGAGGGATTCGGACTTTAGCATAGTATTAGCAGATTTTTTTAGATACACATCTTTTACGATAGCAAGGTAGAGAAAAAAATGAAAGCAAGCAATATTTTCACGGAATAATATAGGCTTTATCAATATTACTAATATCATAATCACCACAACTAACTATTTATTATATATTTATATATCAATTATTTAAATGTATCAATTTATAATTATATTCATTTTACCAGTATTAAAAATCATTGTTTTTTGTTTGCTTATGTACTAAGTATCGCATACTTTTGGAATAGAAAAAGAAAGCACAGTATCCAATATTCAATTATTCAATCTTAAAACTAATAAAGTAACCATGAGCAAAAATATCATTGTAATAGGCAGTTGTAATACGGATATGGTCATCAAAGCTGACCGTCTTCCTGTACCAGGAGAAACAATCATAGGCGGTAGTTTCATGATGAATCCCGGAGGCAAAGGAGCCAACCAGGCTGTAGCCGCTGCCAGATTGAAAGGAAATGTGCATTTCATAGCCAAAACCGGAAATGACTTGTTCGGCAAACGTTCCATAGAACAGTACGAAGACGAAGGTATTCATGTTGAAAATATCTATTCAGACCCCACACTCCCCTCGGGCGTAGCATTAATTATGGTGGATATGAACGGAGAAAACAGCATTGCCATCGCTTCCGGAGCCAATGGTTCATTGAGTCCCGAAGACATCCGGAAGGCACAGTCTACCATAGAAAAAGGCGATATCCTGCTGATGCAATTGGAAATCCCTATTGAAACAGTGGAATATGCCGCCCAGATAGCCAGCGAACAAGGCATCAAGGTGATACTAAACCCAGCACCTGCCCGTGCGCTCTCCAACAAACTACTACAGAACCTGTACATGATCATCCCCAATGAAACGGAAGCTGAAATCCTCTCCGGCGTCAAAGTAACCGATTGGGAAAGCGCACGCAAGGCTGCGGATATCATCAGTGCCAAAGGAGTGGACATCGTAGTTATCACCCTTGGTTCCAAAGGAGCATTGATTAAAGAAAAAGATACATTCCATGAAGTACCCGTACCCAAAGTCAAAGCCGTAGACACAACAGCAGCGGGAGATACTTTCTGTGGTGCATTGTGCGTTGCTTTATCCGAAGATGTAGATGTGTTGGATGCAGTTAAATTCGCCAATAAATGTGCGTCCATCACTGTGACCCGAATGGGGGCCCAGCCCTCCCTACCCTATCGTAAAGAAATTGATGTTTTATAAATAGTAATTTAAAATCTAATACCATGTTTATAGTCGACAGTTATTCATTAGCAGTTATTTTCTGCGTTGTCACGATGCTCTGCTGGGGTTCGTGGGGTAATACACAGAAACTTGCCGGGAAAACCTGGCGTTACGAATTGTTCTACTGGGATTACGTAATCGGTATCCTTGCCTTCTCTCTCCTCTTAGGTTTCACTCTGGGCAGCACGGGAGATGCCGGACGCGGTTTTGTTGAAGATTTGAAGCAGATCAGTATGGAGAACTATGCAAGTGCTTTTGCAGGAGGCGTCATATTCAATCTGTCCAACATCCTTTTATCAGCTTCCGTCTCTATGGCAGGGCTTACGGTAGCATTCCCGTTAGGAGTCGGCATAGCCTTGGTATTAGGTGTTTTCGTCAATTATTTCGGTGAACCTAAAGGCGATGCAGTAATCCTGTTCAGTGGTGTGGCACTCGTCGTATTGGCTATAATATTTAATGCCATAGCTGCCGGAAAGATGAACCAGAAAGGAAGCAGCACCAATAAGAAAGGGATTATCATTGCCATTATAGCCGGTGTACTGATGTCTTTCTTCTATCGGTTTGTTGCTGCCGCCATGGACTTGAACAATTTTGAGTCACCTACCCCCACAATGGCTACTCCGTATTCAGCATTCTTTATATTCGCAATAGGTATCTTCATAAGTAATTTCATTATCAATACCATCGTGATGAAAAAACCGTTTGTAGGTACTCCGGTGAGCTATAAGGAGTATTTCCAAGGCAAGTTCAGCACACACATGGTCGGAGTGCTGGGAGGAGCTATTTGGGGACTGGGTACGGCTCTCAGTTACATTGCAGCAGGAAAAGCCGGTGCAGCTATCTCTTACGCATTAGGACAAGGAGCACCCATGATCGCAGCCCTGTGGGGCATATTTATCTGGAAAGAATTCAAAGGTTCTTCCCGCACGGTAAATATTCTTCTGGCCTGCATGTTCGTTCTGTTTATATCCGGTTTAGGAGCAATTATCATCTCCGGAGCCAATTAACCGGCTCCTCACTCTTACTAAATAAACGCTTTCTTTTTCTACTTCTCACGGAGTGAAAAAGGAGAAGGGAATTGCCTGAACTAAAATATATTTTTCGTTCAACCTCTAAAATTTTAATACATGAGACCGATTCAAATAATAGTATTCTGTCTTTGCATGTGCTCGCTCAATTTGTACGCACAAGTCAGCGTCACAGGCACTGTAAACGATAATACCGGGGAAAGTCTTCCCGGAGTATCCATTCTGGCGAAGGACGGTGACCGTACCTTTGGAACCACCACCGACATCAACGGTAGATATGAAATCAAAGTGAATCAGGGGGCTACCCTCGAATTCAGTTTTATCGGATTTACCAAGCAAAAGGTGAAAGTAGGCACTAACAATGTCATTAACATCACATTAGAGCCTGAAAATGAAATATTGGATGAAGTAGTTGTAATTGGTTACGGCTCCGTCAAGAAGAAAGACCTGCTCGGTTCCATTTCTACGGTAAAGGAAGACGCTTTGGCCGAACGTGTTTCGGGCAATGTGGTGGAAGCCATGCGCGGACTTACTTCGGGCGTAAAGATTACAAGTAGTGGACAACCGGGTTCCAGTGCCACCATCAACATTCGCGGTCTGGGTAGTTTGACCAACAACAACCCGTTATTCATCATCGACGGTGCCTATGGTGGCAGTGATTTGGGTGTCAATGTAGAAGACATTGAGTCTATTCAAGTATTGAAAGATGCCTCATCAGCAGCCATCTATGGTTCACGTGCAGCAAATGGAGTTGTAATCATCACTACCAAGCAAGGTAAAGAAGGTGACCTGAAAGTGAAGTTTGACTCACAACTGACACTGAGCTGGCTCCCCCGCTACGACCTGATGGATGCAGAGACTTACAAGATTTATAACGACCGTGCTTATGACGAAGCCATCCTGGCAGGAGTTTCAGGCGTTACAAAACGCCAGAACCACTATGATGGAAATACAGACTGGCAAGATGAAATGTTGGGTACAGGTGTATTGCAGAACTACAATGTATCCCTTTCCGGAGGTTCCAAGACTGTGAAGTATTACGCATCTCTGAACCGCATGGTCGATGATGGTGCTCTCTACCGTACCGGTTACGACAAATACGGCTTCCGTATCAACACCAGCGGACAGAAAGGTATTTTCTCATACGGTGAGAATTTCTACTACACCAAATCCGACAGGAAGATACTGAACGGTAATCCCTGGAGCGACTTCATCGGTATGCCACCCACTATTCCGGTATATGACGAGTCACATGTCGGCGGATACGGATACGGCGATGTAGACCGTGCCAACTCTTACGGCCTGAATTCAGTAGCCATGCAGGACTTGTATATACGAAACAATGAAGAGGAATACCTGACCGGAAACATCTACGGGCAGATTTCACTCTTTGGGATGTTCGATGCAAAACTGAATGTTGCCTATAAAAGTTATATGGGCGTTACGAACTCCCTGCGCAAGAAAGGTAATTGGGTTATGGGACAAGGTGACGATGCCGCGCATCTGGGTTACGATAGTGCCAAGAATCATGATATACTGATTGAGCAAACCTACAATTTTAAGCATAAATTCGGTAAACATGATGTGAATGCACTGTTTGGTATCACTTACAATAAGTTCCACGAAGAAAAACGTTGGATTACCAAACTCGATCCATTGATGATAGGCGACAAATACATCACATCTCTGGATGCTGCCACCGGAAATACCACCGCAGGCGGTAGCTATGGCGAATCAGCATTGATATCTTATCTCGGACGCATCAACTACTCCTATGCCGACAAATACCTGGCACAAGTAACAGCCCGTCGTGACGGTACTTCCCGCCTACCTAAGAATGACCGTTGGGGAAACTTCCTTTCCGTTTCATTGGGCTGGCGTATTAGTGGCGAGAAGTTCTTCAATGTACCCTGGATTGATGACTTGAAAATACGTGCCAATTACGGTACTCTCGGTAACAGTAGTATCGGTTATTGGGACTACCAGTCCACCATCAACACAGCTCCGCGCGCCGTATTCGGAAGTCCAGAAAACATATTGATTGGTATGACTCAATCTCAGTTAACCAACAATGACCTGGTTTGGGAAAAGAAAACAACCGCTAACGTCGGTTTCGACCTGGTTGCATTCAATAACCGTTTCCGTTTAAGTGCTGAGTATTTCTATTCAAAGAGTAAAGACCTCTTGGTTTACCTCCCCATCCTGATGAGTTCGGGTAATGAAGGTGGTGCACCTGCCGTGAATGCTGGTAGCCTGGAAAATAAAGGATTTGAAATGGAAATCGGCTGGAACGATCAGATTCGCGACTTTGCCTACTCCGCTTCACTGAACATTTCACATATCAAGAATAAAGTACTTGATTTGGGATACGGGCAAACAGTCTACAATACGACTCTTGCCAAAACCGTAATCGGCGAACCGCTCGGTATGTGGTATCTCTACAAAATGAATGGTATCTTCCAGTCAGAAGAAGAAGTACGGAACTATGTAAACTCAGAAGGCAAGATCATACAACCTAATGCTTTGCCAGGTGATATTAAGTATGACGACTACAACGGCGATGGCAATATATCATCCGAAGACCGCCAGATAGTAGGCAGCCCTTGGCCCAAACTTGAATTAGGAATAAGTCTCGGTGCATCCTACAAAGGCTTCGACCTGAACATCAACGGCTACGGTCGCTTCGGGCAGAAAGTATGGAACGGTTCGGCATCAGCAGCCGGTGACTTTGCCAACAACCAGAACAACTTCAACGGCATTATCCCCTGGACACAAGAGCACCCGGTTAACGACCGTCCACGTATTGTATACGGAGACTCCCGCAACAGTCGAAGCGATCAGGACCGCTGGTTGGAAAACGGTTCATTCTTCCGCCTGAGCGATATTACGTTAGGTTATACAGTACCTACCCGTTACATTAAGAAGATTGGATTAGAAAGACTCCGTGCATCGGTTACTTTACAAAACCTGGTGACCTTTACCGGATACTCCGGTCTGGATCCTGAATTTGCAGACAGCGGCATCTTCACTATGGGAGCAGATTATTGTTCGTTCCCTAACCCACGCGCTGTTCAGTTTGCATTATCATTCACTTTCTAAATACTGCTGAAATGAAAAAAATAGCTCTTTATATATTATGCGGTGTCACGGCATTATTCACGTCGTGCGACCCCTCTTTGCTCGATCTGCAAAATGAAAATACCCTGAGTACAGGCGTATACTGGAAGACGGAATCTGACGTCGAGGCCGGTGTAGTAGCCGTATACGGAATGTTCTATCGTCAGGGAACCTGGACACGTAATATCTATACACAGATGATAGGTATGGCGGACGAAGGCGTAAGTTATGCCGGATGGACCGAATTGAACGAATACACCAAGTTCATCTTTACCGACTATAACTTCTCAGAAGTCAATACCAAGATATGGCGGGAACACTATACTGCCATTTTCCGTGCTAATCAAGTATTGGACAATATAGGTAACGTACCGTTCGGTAATGCAACGCACAAGGATGACCTCATTGGGCAAACTAAGTTCCTGCGTGCTTTCTATTACTTCTACCTTACTGCCTTGTGGGACAATGTACCTCTCGTGCTAAATACCTCTTCAGCAGCTGATAAGCCCATGCAGGCTAGCGCTGACGAAGTTTTGATACAAATAGAAGAAGACCTGGAAGATGCCATCACCAAGCTCCCTTCCACACGTGACGCCAATAACTACGGCCGCCCAACAAAAGGCGCCGCCTACGGATTACTGGCCAAAGCTTATGCACAGCATCACAAATGGGAAGATGCCAAAAGATGTCTCGAATGGCTCGTTGATGGCGAAGGGAAGAACTACTACACACTGGTACCCAACTGGGCTGATAATTTCAGCAACTATACGGAAGATAACAAAGAGTCACTGTATGAGATTCACTTCTCTCTGACCAACAAGGTGGGCTTCGACCAGACAGACAACTACCTGGACCCGAATGCGCAACTGGGTACACAGATTGAAATGAACCAGGCTCCTACCGGAATCGGCTGGAACAACATCGAAGCAAGACGCTGGCTGGTGGACTACTACAAGCGCGAACAAACAACGGATGGAAAGAACGATTCCCGCTTGTTCTACACTCTGTGGTATGACGGTGCAGCCTCCGACTTCCCCGAATATCCCAACCAGTTGATATACGGCTCTTCATGGAACAGCGACTGGGGCAACCGCGTCTTCATCAAGAAGTATAGTACAGATGCCTCCCCACTGTATTACTGGAATGATAATAACTTCCGTTCCCTGCGTTATGCCGATATGCTGTTACTGTATGCTGAAGCACTCAACGAACTGAATGCCACACCACCTTCAAAAGCCATTGAATGCCTCAACCGCGTACGCAACCGCGTCAATCTACCCAACATAGAGGACAGTAAATATTACAACGGCTCCCAGATCAGCACCAACAAAGATGCTTTCCGCGAACACCTGAAGATAGAACGCGCCCTGGAGCTTGCCATGGAGTGTGTGCGTTGGGTCGACTTGAAACGTTGGGGTATCAACGACCAGACCACATTGAACGAACTGAAAGCACGCGACAGCGACTTCAATAACTTTATAATCGGTAAATCCATCCGTATGCCAATCCCGCAAAGCGAAGTGGACAACAATCCGAATTTGAACCAAAATGACCAGTACTAATTGAAGACATTTGAGCTATGATCAATACAAAATATTTAATAGGAGCAGTCATTGTACTGCTGACGTTATGGGGATGCGGAAATGATTCCGATTACGTCATCGAAAGCAATCCCAATGAGTTCGCCATATTTCCGGTAGCCATACCTGTAAGCGCTGATGGCGGAACTTATGAACTGACAGTCAACGGCAATGAATCGTGGACAGCCGAACTGACAAATTCCAATAGCTCAGCCCAGGGCTGGTGCACACTGAGTGAAACGTCAGGAAGCGGCAGAAAAGTAATCACCGTTACTGTAAAGCCGACCACCTCTTTCGTAAAGAACCGTTCGGTCATCGTTGAAGTAAGCTCCGGTACCCGGATATTAAAGTCAAAGGTGTTGCAAGAGACAATGGTACTGGGTGAAGACGAAGTGCTGATAAACGGCCTTATATGGTCTACCAAGAATGTAGGCACTCCGGGAACTTTCGCGGCCTCTCCCGATGATATAGGGCAACTCTATCAGTTCAACCGCAAAGTAGGTTATCCAGCTGGCCCGCAGGACGATCCGGCACCGGCTAACTGGCCTTCAAGCTATACCAACGACGGTACCAACTGGACTACCGAAAACGACCCTTCTCCCGAGGGCTGGCGTGTGCCTACCACGGAAGAAATGGTAGCTCTTTGGGAAAAAGGAGCAACATGGGTTACAGCAGCCCAGACCGGATTCAAAACCGATGGCATCATTATTGGCGTTGACGAGGTTACTGCCAAACGTGCTACAAAAGATAATCTAAAACAACTCGGTTGCCTCTTCCTGCCTCAAAGCGGTTGGAGAAATGAAACCGGAATGATGGACCGCACCTGGCTCTGTGCCGTTCGCAGCGGAAATTCATTAAGTCCTACCCACGGTGGCATGTCACTGGGAGACTCCGGCGGCTACCGCGACACATGGGGTTGGGGTGACGGACAGAAAGCACGTGCAGCCATGATCCGACCTGTCAAGAACATACAAGTCGAGGATTGATTTATAGCATCTATATACCCGACAACTCAATTATTAACGAACTAAATTTAAAGAGATGAACAACTATAAGACCTACATATACCTTACCTTGCTCACACTTTTGAGTTGCAAGGGCAATGACGGCAATGAACCGCAGAAACTCACACCGCAAATCCGGTATGAATTCAGCGGCGGTGCCGGCCATTATAACTATGCTCCGAGCATCATAGAAGACCAGTACGGCATCCGGTACGGCTTTGTATGTGAGAATCGTGATCCGTTCAAGATTGTGGACTATGTTTATCTATACAAAGGAATCCCCACGGAGAAAGGCTATGTATGGCAACCCGGCACACAGATCATCGAACCTTCCGAGACAGGCTGGGATAACTGCCACATCTGCGACCCGGACGTACGTGAGTTTAAAACGACTTATAAAGGAGAAACTTACAACTGGATTATGACCTACCTGGGCGTAGACCGCTGGGACTGTAACCACAACCAGATAGGACTGGCCATTTCCAAGAACATCGAAGGCCCGTATATCAAGTTCGACCGCAATCCGCTGGTGGCTTATGAAGATACTACCAAATGGGGTGTGGGGCAAAGTACAACAATCGTCAAAGACTCTACGACCATACAATTATTCTATCATTCGACTACGGAGAACGGACCTTTCTGTATGCGCGAAATAAAATTGAATGATCTGGATAATATCATATTGGGCGAAGAGAAAGCAATTCCTTTCCTGAGCGCCAACAGCTATCCTGCCATGTCCGACAAGAATATATATATGGTTTCGGAAACCCGTGTGTCCCCCATCAAAGAGATACCGACTTGGGTAGGAGATGTCTGCCGGCTGGCATACAAACCAAGAACAGAAAGTCTCTTTACCGAGGAAGACGGATGGATTGAAATCGGTCATGCAGGACCGGAAGAAACAGGATTCCCAAGAAATCACAATCCGGGTATCCTGACGGATACGAAAGGTTACATGCTTAATGACGATGAACTGGTGATGTACTTCACTCCCGCCATGACAGGTGAAAACTGGCTATGGTCATACGACCTGTATTCGGCTACGTTTAATCTCAAAAACTATTTCAAATGAATAAAACAATCCTGCAAATAGTATGCATTGCTCTTATTCTTGCCTTCCCTTGTGGGAAGGCATCAGGGCAATACAAAAAGATTCCCGTAGTGGTAATCACCGACTTGTATCATCCGTATCAGGACCCGAGAGATAACATGGACCTCATTATGGGCTTCGGACTGCCCGACCCAGTCACTAATTTTTTAAATATACCGTCATGAGAAAGAGCAAACTTTATTTGATTGGCTTGTTAGTATTGGCTCTATCAAGCTGCACTTCCAAGAAACAACAAACTGCGGAAATCACCCCGAATGTACCCAAAATTATTCTGGAAACGGATATAGGTAACGACGTGGACGATGCACTGGCACTGGATATGCTTTACAAGTATCTGGACGCAGGAGATATCGACTTATTAGGCATCACCATCAACAAAGAAGGAACTTATCCGGCCGAATACACCGACATCATGAATACCTGGTACGGCTATCCTCAAATTCCTATCGGAATCATACACAACGGAGCCGACTGTGAGAACGATGCTACAAACTATGCCAAAGCCGTATGCCTCATCCAGAAAGATAACGGTGAACCGGCTTTCAAGCGCTCACTGAAAGGTGACTATAACCAACTGCCGGAAGCGCCTGCCCTCTATCGTAAGCTATTGGCACAGCAACCGGACAGTTCTGTTACCATCATCTCCGTAGGTTTCTCCACGAACCTTGCACGCCTGTTGGATACTCCGGCTGACGATGTATCTCCGCTGACCGGAAAAGAGCTTGTTGCCCAAAAAGTAAAACTGCTGTGTACCATGGCAGGCTGCTTCAATAATCCCAACCTGTTCGAATATAACGTAGTGAAAGACATTCCGGCGGCAAAGAAGATATTCTCCGAATGGCCTACCACACTGGTGACCTCTCCTTTCGAAGTAGGTATCGCCATCAACTATCCCGGCAGCAGCATTGAAAACGATTTCAGATGGGCTCCTATGCACCCAATGGTAGAAGCATATAAAAGCTACCAACAGATGCCTTACGACCGTCCTACATGGGACTTGACTTCCGTACTATATTCCGTTGAAGGTCCATCCTATTTCAACGTTTCTCCGGCAGGTAAAATAAACGTAACGGACCAAGGTGCTACTGAATTTACTCCCGATGCCGCAGGAAACCGTTACTACCTGACAGTAGATTCCATTCAGGCTGAGAATATCAAACAACATTTCGTCCAGTTACTGACCAAGCAACCGGCTCACTTCAATAAATAATAAGCATTATGACTAAATATCTATTGGGTCTCATAAGTTTATGGCTCATGTGTTCCTGCTCGGACACCGACCCCGGAGAAACCCCTCCGATAGACCCGCCAACACCTACACCTACCGTAACCATCACAAAACCGGAATTTGTATTCGGTTTCCAAGGCCAGAGCAAGTATTCTTACTGCCCAAGTGCCTTGAAACAAGCTGATGGAACAGTTCATCTATACTTCTGCGGCAATCCGGAAAATTTGATCATGGTCGATAATATCTTCCATATCAAGATCAACCCGGATGGTACACAGACTGCTGCCAAAAGTGTATTGCAGCCTGGTGTATCAGGTTCATGGGACGATCACCATACCTGTGACCCTTCTGTTATCGAAGGTAACTTCACTTGGAAGAATACTACCTACAAGTATGCCATGTTCTTCCTGAGTAATATGTACGGAGTATATTACAATGAAATCGGTGTCGCGTTCAGCAACGACCTTGGTGCAGATAGCTGGGTGAAGTATCCGCAGCAGATTGTGAAGAAAACATGGTCGAGCGAAGGTGACCAGGAAATAGGTGGCGGCGGTAAGTCATGGGGAGTAGGCCAGCCTTCTGTCGTATCTCTGGATGGAAAAGGTAAGCTACTGCTGACTTATACCGTAGGTGATATCGGGGGGACGCGCATCGTCTGGGCCGAAGCGGATTTCAGTAATATGGATACATATTCCATCAGTACCCCGCAAACAATTGTACAGACAGGTTTAAAGACCATTGACAACCAGTCAAGGGATTATACCTGTAACTCGGAATTTGCAATTGACAAGGATGCGGATAAAATCGTCATGATACGTCCGGTACAGCCTATGCCCAGTGATTATCCCAATTACCTGAATTCTTCATTGGAAATAGACTACATGAACCTTTCTGACTTCACCAATCAAAGAGGTAACTGGACACCGATTTACCGGATCACTCCGGATGATACCGGCTATCCGAGAAACCACAATGCCACTTTGCTGAGAGATAATTTCGGCCACCTGCAAGACTGGGAAGAACCGGAATTCTACTTTACAGTCAGCAAGGCAGCCCCTGATGTACAACCTTCGGGCAGCAGTCATGCGGAGTGGACGTACCACATCTGGAAAAGTAAGGTAGTAAAGAGTAAATAAAAAGTAATTCCGGTAATCAACCGAATTTAGTAGTTTCAGTTGATTACCGGAAAAACAAGCTTATTATCATTGCTAAACATTCAAACAAGAAAGATCTTCTTTGACTATACATAAAAAACAGTAATCATCCGACAGTATATTTAAACCCAGTTGATCAGGTTCAATAGCACACCATGTATCTAACAACAAAGTACGAATAGCTTCAAACTCAGCCAATTCATATCTATGTTTATAGTAAAGTGCCTTTTCCCGCCAGTAGTCCGTTTCTTCACATAAACCTCTCCAATTTCTATTAGTCACACAATCTGTCAGTCTTTTGCTTATCTGTGCCAAATCATTATTTGGTACATAAGGCATATCTTCTACAAACTGAATCAGATGATTAAACTCATCTACAGACAAGACAACCCATACATGACATACTCCTCCTTCTTTCTTTTTTCGCTCCGCCCAGCTTTTAGCCTGAGCCGCCACTCCGTCTCTAAAGATAAAGTAGTTATTCTTGTCTATACGATGACCCGACAATAGATTTTCGGAATGGCTTATCTTATTTTCCAATGAGGATGCACTTAAATTATCTACATTATCATACCCCATTCTCAACTCTACCAGCATCAACCGGGAAGTAGTAACACGATTATTCGCATAATTACCTATTCCAATGGCAGCATCCATTGTACAGTCATTACTCCCTTTAAGTACTTTAGCCTCATAGTCATCCAATGAAAGACAAGTGATACGTGGATCGAACCATCCCGTTCTCTGATAATCTTTTGCAGCAACATCATTCAAAGTAGCCTGACAATGACAAGCAAAAGGGTGGCTGACTATAATATCATTCTGACAGACCAGTTGAACCATAATCCTGTATACGTGAAATAGCAATATTGAATGACTTAAAGATTTCACTTATATCGCTGCCTAAGTTCTTATAGACATACTGCATGGAATCTTCTGAAGCTCTCTCTGCCTGATAGAAACAGGTATTCTGTAATACGCCCTCTTTACGGGCTATTGACTGAATAGCAGATACCATATCAGGATTATGGCTTGCAACTATTATTTTGAGCCCTACTTGTTTATGAAGCAACACCAGTAAACGAGCAAATTCTACAATCCATTGAGGATGAAGATGCGCCTCAGGTTCATCAATAAGCAAAAGAGACTCTTCATTCAAGTATCCATTTTCAAGCAAACGTTGCAAGTAAGCGAATGACTTGATTCCGGTGGCTGTAGACGCAAGCGTGATATCCAATCCATCAGTACGATGATAATGTAATTCGTCATTCTTAAACCATCCCTTATCCACTGAAATCTTACCATTAATGGAACGCATTATCCGGGCTAAAAGAAGTCTATTCCGCTCCGGTATATTAGTTCCCGCGGAGCTAAGCATCATATTCGCCAAGTCTTTCCAATGATTTAACTCTGATCCTTCTACTGCTAATGCCATAGGGGTATCAATATATATTGCTCTATGCAACATATAAGGCATACTGAAACACCGTTCTGCCAAAAGAGGAATCTGGTCTTCATATAACTGAATAGAAGCAGGAGGATCAAAGATTCCTTCTTCAATCAGATATTCATAGATATACCCTTGTAATCTCCCAACCGGATGCATCCTTAAGTCATCTAAAAGATTGATGTATGCAGCCGCAACAATATTCTCTAAATCATCACAGTAATCATCCAAAGTAATACCTCCATCCAATGATATAGCAAGATATGTCAGAATTCGATTTTTATTCCCCTTGTCACCACTATTCATATAACTTACTAACTCTTTCCGGAAAGAGGCTAACACATCCAAACTCGCATGAAAAAGACTTTCAATATCCCCATATACAACTCTGGTCTCCAGCAAGCGGCTATAGGTAACATTGATATTCTCATCTCCTCGATTCACTATATCCCTACGCACTCGATCCGGTTTACGCAAGCAATCTTGTATCTGCTTCAACAAGTCGTTATAAGCAAACTCATCAAACCTGTTAAAACCATTAATCAGATAATAAAGCCAACGGGACAATGTACTTTTTCCACATCCATTTTCTCCGGCAAGCACAGTTATGCCATTAATAGCAATATCTGCTTCTTTAATCGCATTATAATCGGATAATGTATATCTGTAATTACTCATAAGTCTTCATCAAATCATTGAACACAACAAAAATAGAGTATTTATTTGAATTGATAGATAAACTCATTAGATTCTTTTCTTTCAAACTTCATCATTAAACTTTAACCATACAACCATTTTGCCAATCTGTCAATTTGATAATCCTATTCGCACGAGAAGCTTCCCTTTCCACCCTAAGTAGAAGAAAAAGAAAAAATCGCAGGGATTCCATTTCGCATGATTTCCCCTATCCTTTCTCCTTTACGCTTTTATGACACATCTATCTCCTTTTGTGTCATTCCCTCTCTCTAGTACATTAATGTCGCGAAATCGTATATCGTTTTACAGGTCGGCGAGTAACTTTGCATATTAAGAAAAAGTTTTGCCGACTGAAACAAAATATTAACCCAATAACAATCTAAATTAAGAATGATGAACTCAAAACAAGTATTCTTCGGGCTATTGGTATGCATAGCCGCACTGACCGGTTGCGACACCCGGAAACAGGTAGTCGTAGGCAATGAACTCTCCCTGACACGGGCCAAGCAAACATTGGATTCCCTATACCAGAACTACTCTGCTCCCGGCACATGCCTGCTTCGCGAAAATTATCCTTCGAATGTTGGCGACTACACCGCAACCTATCTGGCATCCGAAGAACAAAAGAATATACCCAACCAATATTCCTACTTATGGCCTTATTCCGGCACCTTCTCCGCAGTAAGTGCCTTATATGAGGTTACACAAGATACCCTCTACAAATCACTGCTCGACAAGAAGGTATTAATAGGCTTGGAAGAGTATTTCGATACCCAGAGAACACCCGAAGCTTACGCTTCCTATATCCGCACAGCTCCCCAATCCGACCGTTTCTACGATGATAATGTCTGGCTGGGCATTGACTTCACCGACACCTATTTAGCAACTAAAGAAGATAAATACCTTCAGAAAGCAAAACTCATCTGGAAGTTTATAGAAAGCGGCATGGATGATAACTTAGGTGGTGGCATCTACTGGTGCGAACAAAAGAAGGGATCCAAGAATACCTGTTCCAATGCTCCCGGCTCAGTCCTCGCATTGAAACTCTTTAAGGCTACCCAGGATAGTGCTTACCTGAAGCAAGGGGAACAACTGTACAAATGGACCCAAGCCCAATTACAAGACTCAACAGACTACCTGTACTTTGACAATATATCCCTGAATGGGAAAATAGGTAAAGCCAAGTTTGCCTACAACAGCGGACAAATGATGCAATCCGCCTCTTTACTATATCAACTCACCGGAAAAGAGGAGTATCTGACCGATGCACAAAATATAGCTCAGGCATGCCATAACTACTTCTTTACGGACTATACCCCGGAACATGGCGAAGCATTCAGAATGATCAAACAGGGAGATGTATGGTTTACCGCCGTCATGCTGAGGGGGTTCATCGAGCTTTATCATATAGACCACAATAAAACCTATCTGGATTCTTTCAATAAGAGTCTGGACCACGCCTGGGAACATGCCCGCGATGAGAAAGGTCTTTTCAACACCGACTTCACCGGTGATAACAGGAACGAACGGAAATGGCTTCTCACACAAGCTGCCATGGTAGAAATGTATGCCCGCCTTGCAGCTATCCAATACTAATCATACTAATAAAATATCAATACTTCAAGAATATGAAAAAGAAGAATATCGGCCTATGCGCAGTTGCCCTATTATGTATGAGTGGCACTGCCAAAGCAGCACTGCCTGCTCTGAAGCAAGATAACACGAAAGTCGTAAATCATGCTCAAATAACCGCTACCTACAAAACAAATCGTCCGGCAGTAAAGAACCGCCTCTACACATCACAAGCAGTAGAAGCGGAAATCCTGCGGGTAAAGAAGTTACTGACCAATGCCAAACTGGCATGGATGTTCGAAAACTGTTTCCCCAACACATTGGATACCACCGTACACTATCGTCTCTTGAATGGCAAACCGGATACTTTTGTTTATACCGGTGACATCCATGCCATGTGGTTACGTGATTCCGGTGCACAAGTGTGGCCTTACGTACAACTTGCCAACCAAGACCCGGAACTGAAGAAGATGCTGGAAGGTGTAATCCGCCGTCAGTTTATGTGCATCAACATCGATCCTTATGCCAATGCTTATAATGATGGTCCGGTAGGTGGCAGTTGGATGTCGGACCTGACAGACATGAAGCCCGAACTCCATGAACGCAAGTGGGAGATCGATTCACTCTGCTACCCGCTTCGCCTGGCCTATCAGTACTGGAAAGAAACCGGTGATGCCAGTGTCTTCGATCAAGCCTGGATTGAAGCGATTACCAATATCCTGAAAACGTTCAAGGAACAGCAACGCAAGGATGGTGTAGGTCCTTATAAGTTCCAACGCAAGACGGAACGTGCTCTCGATACCCTGAACAACGATGGTCTGGGTGCTCCTGTCAATCCTGTCGGACTAATTGTGTCCTGCTTCCGTCCATCCGATGATGCAACCACTTTCCAATATCTGGTTCCATCTAATTTCTTTGCCGTATCTTCTCTAAGAAAAGCGGCCGAAATTCTTTCAACGGTAAACAAGAACAACAGCTTATCGCAAGAATGTACAGCACTTGCCGATGAAGTGGAAACCGCACTGAAGAAATATGCTACTTACAACCACCCGGAATTCGGTACTATTTATGCTTTCGAAGTGGATGGCTTCGGCAATCACATGCTGATGGACGATGCCAATGTACCGAGCCTGCTCGCTATGCCTTATCTGGGTGATGTAGATGTAAACGATCCCATCTATCAGAACACCCGCCGTTTCGTATGGAGTGAAAGCAATCCGTATTTCTTCAAAGGAAAAGCCGGCGAAGGAATCGGTGGCCCGCACATCGGCTACAATATGGTATGGCCTATGAGTATCATGATGAAGGCATTCACCAGCCAAGACGATCAGGAAATCAAAGAATGTATCCGGATGCTGATAAACACAGATGCAGGTACAGGTTTCATGCACGAATCCTTCCATAAGGATGATCCGGCAAACTTCACCCGCGCCTGGTTTGCCTGGCAAAACACACTTTTCGGAGAATTGATTCTGAAACTGGTAAACGAAGGAAAACTGGATTTACTGAATAGTATTTAAAAAAACAAGATGCAAAAACAAATGAAAAGTCTATTTACAACGATGTTGGCAATCGGACTGTTCTGCCAATCACAAGCAGCCGACTTATTCACACCTGTACAGAAAACGGAACTTCGTGCACCATCTGTGCCACTGATTACTTCCGATCCATACCTTTCCATCTGGTCACCCTACGACAAACTAAATGAAGGAAGTACCGAACACTGGACCGGAACCGAACATCCGCTTATCGGAGCTGTCCGTGTAGACGGAAAAGTATATCGTTTCATGGGAAAACAAACGTTGGAGGCTATACTCCCAATGGTTGAAGATGAAATATGGGAAGGTAACTACACCTTCCAACAACCCGCCGGAAACTGGACAGACATCGAATACAATGCCAACGGTTGGAAAGCCGGAAAAGCAGCTTTCGGAAGTTCAGACAGATCTATGATCGGAACCCCTTGGAAAAGTGAACCGGACATTTGGGTACGTCGTGAATTCAACCTGAACGAAGATCTGAGCAACCGTCCGGCCTACCTGAAATACTCGCATGATGATGTCTTTGAACTCTATCTGAATGGCGAACGCTTGGTAGCAACAGATTATTGCTGGAGAGATAACGTACTCTTGGAATTGACTGTTGAAACCAAAAAGAAGCTTCGCAAAGGCAAAAATGTAATTGCCGCCCACTGTCACAATACGACCGGAGGCGCCTATGTAGATTTCGGGTTATTCGTGCCTAACAACCAAACGACTGCCTTTGAAAATCTTGCCATACAGAAATCTGTTTCCGTGTTGCCCACGCAGACTTATTATACATTCGCTTGCGGACCGGTAGAACTGAATGTCGTGTTTACAGCCCCCTTGATGCTGGACGATCTGGATCTCATCTCTACTCCGGTCAACTACATCTCTTATCAGGTGCGCTCCATCGACAAAAAACAGCATGATGTACAGGTATATATAGAAACCACTCCACAACTGGCAGTAAACAAACCCATACAACCTACAATTGCTAAAGTGATCCGCCGCAATGGTTTGAGTTATATACAGGCCGGAACAATCGACCAACCTGTCACAGCCCACAAAGGCGACCTGATTTGTATAGACTGGGGGTATGCTTATATTGCAGGCAATATGAATGCAACCACAGCAGTCAGCTTGGGCGATTACAATGAAATGAAATCGACATTTGCCTCAAGCGGAAAGTTACTTCCCAGCAAAGGGGAGATCGTCACACGTCAGGCAAAACTGATGCCTGCCATGGCATACACCGACAACTTGGGAATGGTATCTGCAACCGGAAAGTCCGGATTCATGATGGTAGGTTACGACGACATTTATTCCATCGAATACATGTACCAGCGTCGTATGGCTTACTGGAAACACGATGGTAAAGTAAGTATCTTCGATGCATTCGAACGTGCCAAAGAAAATTATGAAAGCATCATGCAACGTTGCCGTGCCTACGATGCCATGATTCTGAATGATGCCGAACAGGCTGGCGGTCGCAAATATGCCGAACTCTGCGCATTAGCTTACCGTCAGGTGATTGCCGCCCATAAGCTGTTTAAAGATGAAAAAGGCAATTTGCTGTTCTTCTCTAAAGAAAACAATAGCAACGGATGTGTCAATACGGTTGACCTGACTTATCCTTCCGCTCCCTTGTTCCTGATATATAATCCCGACCTCCAAAAAGCAATGATGACCAGTATCTTCGAATACAGTGCAAGCGGACGCTGGAATAAGCCGTTCCCTGCTCACGACCTGGGTACCTACCCCATAGCCAACGGTCAGGTGTACGGCGGTGATATGCCACTTGAGGAAGGGGGTAATATGGTAATTCTGACAGCAGCCATTGCCAAAGCAGAAGGCAATGCCAATTATGCCAAACGGTACTGGGATCTATTGACTATCTGGACCGACTATCTTGCAGAATACGGGCAGAATCCTGAGAACCAATTATGTACGGATGACTTTGCCGGACACTGGGCACACAATACCAACCTGTCCGTAAAAGCAATCATGGGCGTTGCCGCTTATAGCGAAATGGCACGTATGCTTGGCATGAATGATGTTGCTGACCGATACGCAACAACTGCAAAGAAGATGGCCGTAAAATGGGAAGAAATGGCACGTGAAGGTGACCACTACCGTCTGGCTTTCGACCGTGAAAACACTTGGAGCCAGAAGTATAATATGGTATGGGACAAGATGTGGAATTTGAACCTATTCCCCGGTGTTGCTGAAAAGGAAATCAAATATTACCTGACCAAACAGAATGCTTACGGTCTGCCGCTGGATAACCGCAAGACTTACAGCAAGTCCGATTGGATTATGTGGACAGCCGCCATGGCTTCCGACCAGGCTACATTTGAAAAGTTCATTGATCCCATTTACAAATATGCCAATGAAACAATCTCCCGTGTACCAATGAACGACTGGCACTATACCGATACAGGTACCTGGGTTGGTTTTAAGGCTCGTTCTGTAATCGGAGGTTACTGGATAAAAGTACTGATGGACAAAATGCAGGAGAAATAAGTATCTCCTGCACCATACCTGAGCCCTATCTGAAGCACACTTGCTCCGTACCTTCTCCATCCAGAGGTACCTCTGAGTGGAGAAAGTACGGCAATGGTACGAAGCAAGTATGTTTCAGATAGGGTTCAAATAGAAAATCCCCGATATCCCGTCATGAAGAAGGATACCGGGGATTTTAATTCAAACGCCTTTATTTAATACACATTAAATTCATAGATACGCACTGCATTCCCATTTTTGCTTTGTGTCGGTCTAGTTACCAAGAGACGAACATAACGCGCTTCTATCGGCTGCGAAAGATTTCTGGATACTTCGTTACCTGAGTTACCAAATATTCCGTCTACCGTCTTCCATTCTTCGTTAACAGCATTTTTCACCTGTAGGAAGCAGTCACTTGTAATCCAGGATTGGCTTTCTTGTCCGGCATTGAGTAATTTCCAGCCGCTGATAGTCTTGTTTTCACCCAGGTCGAAATCCACGTAGTTGGGTAATATACTGGTATCACACCACTTTGTTTCGCTATTTCCATCCACCATCAGACGGGGGTGTTCACCTTCACGCGTATATCCTGACCAACCCATCACATGGGCTTCTTTCAAGATGTTCTCCTTGGGAACGGTAGCTTCCTTGATGGTAACTGAACCTTTCACGGCAGTCCTGAATAATTGGGTAGCTACTTCCACTGGTTCCATTGTTTCTTTTACAGCAGTAGCGGCAAAAAGAACGATCTTTTCGTTTGCAGGCAATATAACCGTAGTGGCACCCTTAGGAATATCTACCCCTATCTTAAACATATAGGTAAATTCATAAGGAAGATCTTCGGTAGCTCCATGGCGGTGAGTACCTACATAGGCTATTTCAGCTTCTTTCAAATACCCTTCTGTATGATTCGTATGTCCCCATTGACCGATAAATCCGGTATAACAAGGGACAAAGGCTTTCTGCTGTGTTTTACCGGTGGTAAAGGTAGCTTCATAATCCGCATCGGTGGCAGCTGCAAGGAAATAAATACGGTTATATCCTTTGCCTACAGGAATTTGCAGGGTATCTCCGTTACAAGTCATACCGTTGGCAGCATCTTTCTCACCCAGCTTGAAAGGAATCTGATTCACAGTCAATGATTCAGGAAGCAGTTCCGCTGCATAGGAATAGCCGGATTCAAAATTTCCTTCATTACGGAATTCGTTCCATGAAGCACATTTACGGTTATAATTCAACGCGAGATATTCTGAATCCAATGTGGCAGCCACTGACCCGGAAGGTTTCAACTTGATCTTGAATGTCTTGACAGAATAGGGTTTTAAAGAAACCTGCAAGGTGTTTCCTGCGAATGAAGCATTACCGATCTTCTTCTCCGTTCCGTCTGCTTCACAAGCAGCGGTTATCTCTCCGGCAAAAGTCAGAGTAGCTTTCTGTTCCTGCTTACCCTCAGTTTCGTACACACGTACCACATATTCATCAGAACTTTCAGCTTTCTTCAATGCTTTAAGCAGTACATTCCGATTATCAGATGAAGCGAAAGAGAAAGTTTTGCCTAATGTACCTTTATGACTATCAGTCTGGAAAGCCTTCAGACGCTGATTCAACAATTCTCCTTGCTGAACGGTTTCCGCTTTATCCAGCTTACCGTCATGACCTATCAAGCTATAAGTAAAGCTATGGAAACCAAAATCCTGACGATTCTGATAAGCATAGTTTCGCTTTGTTTCCGGTGTGTGCAATAGCGTGAGACGAATCGTATTGTCATTGGGCTTATCCCATCCGTATTTGCTGTCATTCAATATAGAAACTCCATAACTTTCATTCTTGTCGGTCAGATCGGCCCAATAATGTGCATATACTTCATAGGCTGTAGGGACATTATTGCCTCTCTGTATGCTGCCGATACCCAAATCATAGGTCGCCTTCTCATTAGAAACGTTCAGAGGAAACTCTGCTTTCAGCAGGGCGTTGGTACTCTGCCATTCTATTTCGTTATAGAAATCGATACGAGGTGCCTGACTTCCTTCATAAAGCCGGATGTATTGGCAGAAAACTGATTCATCATGCTGCTTCTTGATACGGATTGTTTTACGTAGCGGACCGTTTTCCACCAGTGTAACCTCAGCATTCTTATCCGTAATGGAAATAGGTTCTTTATCTATGGTTTCTTTCAGAATCTCCCAAGCCGGCCAGCTATAAGATTTGTTCTCCGTAAAGAGAGCCAGACGGATAGCCTTTCCGGGCTTCACAATTTCTTTATCGTTTTTCTTGTCCAACAAAGAAATGATATCTCCGTTAGCATCCAGCTTCATACTGTATACGGAGTTTTCTACCCGGTAGTTTTCGCCTTCACGGACCGGTGCAGAGAGCTCTGTAGCCTTTTCACCGGAAGTACGGACATCATATACAGCATAACCTACCGGAGGTACCACAGCATCAATCAGCAGATTTGCTTTCCCGTTTTGATAAGAAAGCAATTGAGAAGCCACTTTCTTTCCCGCCTCATCAAAAACAGATACGCCTTTGGGAGCGCGCGGCATACTGACTTCCACTTCCACCACACTCTTTGCAGAGAAGCCCAACGGATTATAAAGTACTACAGGAATACCTTTTACGCGGGTATCCAGTTGGCTGGCAACGCCACGTACCGAGGATGTCAGCACATCTGAGAATTGAGAAAGAGAAATTAATTCATCATTCCATGAGAATTCATAGGCACGGGGAATACTGGTTCCCGTCAGGTCGTCATGGAACTGATGATATATAAAGCGTTTCCACGCATCAGTCAGGAAAGTACCGGGATAATCTGCAAGATTCAGCCACTCGGCACCTGCTGCCGCACGTTCGGCTGCATCACCCAGAAGTTCGTTCTGGCGGTTATAGAGTTTCATAGCCGCTTGCGAAGTATAACATCCGGTACCATGTACGTCCATCAATAGTTCACCATCGTACATAGGAAGTTCAGGATGTTCTTTGTAAGGCTGATAATCCTTGAACAACTGGTCGCTCGTAGCACTTATAATTTGCAATGGACCATTACCCTTCACGCCTTTCTCTACGGAACGTACGGAACCAATAGTAGGTGAACCGCCGATGTCACCTGTTCCATAATAACGGTAAACAGTTTTCAAAGGGGTACGCTCCGCTAATTCCATCAGCTCTTTATTTTCAGATAAATCTACATCATTCCATCTTTTACCATAGCCGTAACCATGAGCCAGCATGATAGAAGAACCATCTATTCCTTTCCACACTCCAATGGTGAAAGGATGTTTACTCTTTCCAAAGAAAGGATGTACACGCCAGTCCAGCTTTTGAGAGGAGAAACCTATCAGACTACAATGAGCGGCAATAGTGGGTAAAGTCCAGCCGAAACCGAAACAGTCGGGAAGAAAAATATCGGTACTCTCCACCCCGAATTCCTTCCGGTAGTATTCCTGACCCAGCATAATGTTACGGATGAAGGATTCGGTGGAAGGAACTAAAGCATCATTGGCATCCCAGCTACTACCGGAAATGTGCCAACGCCCTTCTTTGATGTACTCCTTCAACAATTCGTATTCCCGGGGATAAAATTCCTTCATCCAGGCATACTTTACACCTCCTTCAAAATTAAAAATATAATTGGGATATTGCTTCAGTAGAAGCAGGTTCTGGTTTAATGTGTTCCACACATATTCTTTAATGGTGGTTTGCACATCCCAATTCCATTGGGTATCCAGATGAGCATCAGCCACAGTATATACTTTTGCCGTTTTCGTAGCAGTAGTCTGGGCTGAAACGACTCCGTTTGTCAGTGCCAGAAAAGCACCACATACCATAAGAGATTGTTTCAAATTCATAGCATTCGCATTTAATGTTTTTAGTGTGAGGTAAAGATAGGGCGTCATGAGGTCATCCGGTATACGGATATATGACATTATTGTATATAAAGCCCGAATGTCGCAAAAAAAACACATAAATGTCACGAATACATAAAGGATAATCTACACAACGCAGTACTTTTACACCGAAACATAAAACAATTATTTACCATGAAAAAACACCTGTTGTTACTTTGTGCATTTTGTGTATCTTTATATGGCCATAGCCAAAAGATATATAAGTTGTCATCCCCGGATAAGAATATCGGTATATCCATCAGTCTTTCGGATAAAATCGACTACGACATTACCTACCAGAATGAAACATTACTGGAAAAAGGCAACCTGCAATTGGAAATAGGCAACCTGCAATTGGGGGCTAACCCCAAACTGCTAAAAGCAACCTCCAAAAGCATTCAGGAAGAATTAACCCCTATTGTACCACTTAAGTATTCAACCGTCTCCAACAATTACAATCAGCTCATATTGAAATTCAAGGGAGATTATTCTGTGGAATTCCGTGCCTTTAATGACGGACTTGCCTATCGTTTCATCATCAACAAAAAAGGAATTGTTGAGGTAAAGAATGAGACATTCCAAGTGCATTTCCCGGATAATTACTTACTCCATACCCAACAACCGGGTAGCTTCAAAACAGCTTATGAAGAAGCCTATCAACACATACAAAGCAAAGATTGGAAAGAAACCGACAAGATGGCTTTATTGCCCATCCTGATCGATACACAAAAAGGCTATAAGATCCTGATCAGTGAATCGAATCTGACGGACTATCCTGCCCTATTCCTCAAAAGCAATAATAACAATGGAATGTATTCCGTGTTTCCGAAGGTACCGGTGGAATTCGGAGAAGATGGAGACCGGAGCCTGAAGATTCTCAAAGAAGCGGATTATATAGCCAAGACGAATGGAAAACGTGATTTTCCCTGGCGTTACTTCGTCATCAGCAAGGATGACAGGCAACTGATAGAAAATACGATGACCTATAAGCTGGCAGACAAGAATCTATTGGAAGACGCATCCTGGATTAAGCCCGGATTAGCCAGTTGGGAATGGTGGAATGGTGCCACTCCTTACGGTCCGGACGTAAACTTTGTAGCCGGATGTAATCTGAACACCTACAAGTACTTCATCGACTTTGCCTCCCGTTACGGAGTGCCCTATATCATCATGGACGAAGGCTGGGCAAAATCTACAAAAGATCCGTATACTCCCAACCCGGACGTAGACCTGCATGAACTTATCCGTTATGGCAAAGAGAAAAATGTAGGCATTGTACTTTGGCTGACATGGCTGGCAGTAGAGAATAACTTCGAGCTTTTTGGAACTTTTGAAAATTGGGGAATAAAAGGCGTCAAAATCGACTTTATGGATCGGAGTGACCAATGGATGGTTAACTACTATGAAAAAGTGGCTAAGGAAGCCGCAAAACATCATTTATTTGTTGATTTCCATGGTTCATTCAAACCGGCCGGGTTAGAATATAAGTATCCTAACGTACTGTCGTATGAAGGCGTAAGAGGTATGGAACAAATGGGCGGATGTAAACCGGATAACAGTGTTTACCTGCCTTTCATGAGAAATGCAGTGGGTCCGATGGATTATACCCCCGGAGCCATGTTCAGCATGCAACCGGAAGTATATCGTTGCGAACGTCCTAATTCCGCCAGCATAGGTACACGCGCTTATCAGATGGCCCTGTTCGTCATCTTTGAAAGCGGACTCCAGATGATGGCAGACAATCCGACACTTTATTACCGTAACGAAGAATGTACCCGGTTCATTACTCAGGTTCCACAGACTTGGGACGAAACCATCGCACTGGAAGCTAAAGCCGGTGAATACGCCATTGTTGCCAAACGCAAAGGAGACAAATGGTACATTGGTGGCATGACTAACAACCAGCAGAAAGAAAGAACTTTCGATTTGGACTTCAGCTTCTTAAAAGAAGGAAAAACATATCGTATGACTTCTTTTGAAGATGGAATCAATGCCGGCCGTCAGGCTATGGATTATCGCAAAAAAGAACGTACGCTGAAAAAGGGAGAGAAAATCAGCATACGTCTTGTACGGAATGGCGGTTTCGTTGCTGTTATCGAATAGCAGGGAACAAAAGCATCAGCGCCGGTATGCCTGAAGCGGAATAACTGTCAACCACTACATCGGTTGACAGTGCTTGGGTATACTCACCGCCACAAATGCCACGTACTTCATCCCTGTTGGACCAACCGGAACAAATATTGCGGTGCAGATATGGAAGATATTGAGTCTGTCCGCAATCATATACCAACATAGCAATGTACTGAGCAAAAATAGCAGTATAAATACCTTGCTCGATTCCATGCTCAAAAGGTAGTATATATTCCGCAGAAGACATCTCATTGAAAGTATAGTCAGCTGCCAGGAGCGCATGATCCAGATAGCGTTTTTCACCTGTAGCTTTATACAATAAAACGGAGGCTCCGATAAAAGTAGCCTGATTATAAACATGTGCTTTCCAATTCGGAGCACCCTTGCCATGACGGCTATCGGCAACGCGACCCGTTTTCTGATCCAACAGATTCTCAACTCCCCATTCATAAATCTCTTTGCCCTTCGCCAGATATTGGCTCTTTGACTGGCATTCAGGAATTTGTCCGGTTTGCTCCGGTCTTCCTTCCGGTACATTGTTATAGAGAGTCAGGGCGGCTACTACAGTGGGAAAATTGATACAGGCCATCTTTCCATCTCCGGGTTTATTGGGATTAGGATTCCGTATAGGTTGCCATTGCCAGAACATACCTCCATCCTCTTCATCATAAGATCCTGTGTCTCCTACCTTATCCGAGCCATACCATACCCGCTTAAAACTGGCTTCTGCCAGTCGAAGATATTCTTCCTCCCCAAATAGCTCATAGGCACGCGACAGAGCAATAGTCCACCACATTATATCATCATAAATGAACCAACCTGTGTTTTCATTATTATCATCAAAATCAAAATGTGCATAATGTGCTTTGTTTCCAGCAAAAATCTTCTCACAAAGCTTTTTCATCTCTTTAGTTCTCCTTTTATCTTTCTCCGACTTAGCCAGCTTATATGCATTCATAGCCATTTCCCAATAAATGGGCTGGCACCAGATAGCTGCGGCACCATTACCGCGGTCAACCGCCTGTTCGAAGGAGGTATCCGTTTTATAGATATATTTGTTTGAATCCAGAAAGGTTTTATTAAATCCGTCATAAGCCATCCAGACTTCTTTCTGAGTATACCCGGATGTCTGATCTGTTTTCTTTCTGAAATCCTCTGCCTTGCATATAGCAGTCGATGTCAGCAATAAAATCATTGCCACTCCCAAAGAGACTCTTATCATATCGATCTGTTTTCTAAATTTATAGTACTAATTTTCTGATGCAAAATTAAGCGTTCTCCATAAGAAAAGATATACAGACTTTGGACATAAAAGTCCGACTATAAGACAATATCCTGCCATTATTCCTTATCTTTGTGACGTCTAACGAATATATGAATATGAGAAACATCCACAAAATATTCCGGTTTATATGGTTGCTTTCATGCTTTATATGTTGTTTCCCTTTGGCGAATTACGCATATAGCCTACGACAGTTCTCCAATAAAAACGGACTATCCAATAGTGCTATCCTGTCTCTTCACCAAGATCATCAAGGAGTCATCTGGATCGGTTCATGTGACGGTCTGAATGTTTTCGATGGCACCCGCATACAGGTATATACCCCAGTCTATTCTTCAGAAACATTGCTTTCGGGAAATCTGATCAACCATATCATGGAAGCCGAAGAGAACGTATTGTGGATACAAACCAATTACGGATTGGACAGGTTGGACACCAAACAGCAAATCTGCCAAAGTTTCCCGGACTTCAAAGACAATAACTACATCACTAAAAGTGACGATAACGAACTCTTCATCGTGAAAGATGACGGATATCTTTATCATTACCAACGGGAAAAACAAGCTTTCCGGAAGTTGGAAGTTCCGCCAGTCGCTTTTGAACATGTATTATCCACGATTGTCGATGAAAATAATATTCTCTGGATCTTCACATCGGATCATGATACCCGTAGCTACCAGATTCATAAAACAGAGCAGGGAGTAACCCTAACTCCTAACAATCTGTTCAAGCATGACGGAAAACTGCTATGGGCTTTTGCAGAAGATCACTTAGTCTATTTCATTGACGATACTTACTCGTTATACGAATATAATTTCAACAATCAACAAGAGTACTATATAGCCGACCTTAAAACCGAAATCGAGTCACGTGGAGAGGTATCTTCTATTATCAAGCAACAGAACGACTATTACATCGGCTTCAAAAGCAGCGGACTGATTCTATTAAAATACATGGCCGACCAGAAAGTGAAGTACCAGATGCAATCCACCGAAATACATTCGGGAATCTTCTGCCTGATGAAAGATAAGTTTCAGGATATCGTATGGATAGGAACAGACGGTCAAGGCGTATATATGTACTTTAACGATGCTTTTTCCATAACAAACACGCTGCTGGATACCCCTGCTTACCAGATTAACAACCCCATACGCGCACTTTACTGTGATGAGGAACAAACATTATGGATAGGAACTAAAGGAGGTGGCATAGTACGTATCAATAATTATTCTCCTGATAAGGAGTCGCTAACTTCATTCAACCGTATTTCTGCTGCTAACAGTACGCTGACTGATAATGCCGTTTATTGTTTTGCTCCCAGCACTACAGGCAAACTATGGATAGGTACCGAAAACGGCATTAATTATTATTCGTACAAAAGCAAACAACTAAAAGAGTTCCCAGTCGTTGCCGACAATAAGAAAGTGAAATACGTACATTCTATCAATGAACTGAATGATACTACTTTATGGGTATCTACCGTTGGTGAGGGTATCGTAAAGGTAATTCTGAATAATACCGGAAGCTCGCCAGCCGTTAAATCAGCCACCAGGATTGTTCTGGATAAAGGGCGCATGGCATCCAATTACTTCTTTACCTCTTTCCAGGAAAGTGACTCCATACTCTGGTTTGGTAATCGTGGCTACGGCGCTTACCGGCTCAATGTAGAAACCGGTGAAATGACTCCCTACAAGTTTGATGATGTTGTGAAAAGTCAGACTGCCAATGATATATTCGCTATTTACAAAAATGAAAAGGGATATTGGTTAGGCACCAGTTCAGGATTGCTACATTTGAATCAGAATTACTCTCATCGGCATGACCGGGCAGACCTGTTCTCAAACAACACCGTACACGGCATTTTAGAGGATCAGCAAAACAATCTCTGGATCAGTACGAATCAAGGGTTGGTAAGGTTCAACCCGCAGACAAACACCGGACAGACATACGACAGGCAAAACGGTCTGGAAGTCACTGAATTCAGTGATGGAGCTTTTTATAAGGACTTACGAACCGGAACCTTATTCTTCGGAGGTACAAACGGCTTTGTAACCATCAAGCCTAATACATACAGGATGGCAGACTATATGCCTCAGATAAGCCTGAAAGGATTGTCTATCTTCGGAAAAGAATATAATATATATGACTTTCTTTATAAAAAGAAAGAAAAGGAAATACTCCAACTGGACTACAGCCAGAATTTCTTTTGCATTAATTTTATGGCAGTCGATTACATAAACGGCAACAACTATTCTTATTCTTACAAACTGGATGAGGTTAGTAACCAGTGGATAGAAAGTGGAACGTCAGCCAGTGCCGTATTTTCCAATCTTCCACCCGGACAATATAGGCTGTTAGTAAAATACAGAAATAACATGAATGGGAAAGAGTCTGAACCTCAGACTCTTCTGATTCAGATCACTCCACCATGGTATTTAAGTACCTGGGCATATATCTTCTATTTCATAATCATAGCTTTGCTCTGTATTCTTGCTGTCTACAGGATTATCGGTCAATACCGTCGGAAACAACACCGCATCATCGAAAAGCTGAACCGGGAAAAGAAAGAAGAAGTTTACGAATCCAAACTTCGCTTCTTTACCAACATTACACACGAGTTCTGTACACCGCTCACACTGATTTACGGTCCATGCGAAAAGATACTTGCTTACCCGCAATCAGACTCATATATCCGCAAATACGGAAAGATGATACAGCAGAATACGGAGAAACTGAATAGCTTGATTCTGGAATTGCTTGAATTCCGTAGGCTGGAAACCGGCCATAAGGCACTTTCCATCCAAAGATTACCGGTATCGGACAAGCTCCGGAATATTGCAGAATCATTCTGTGAACTGGCCGAGAATAAGAACTTGAATTATCAATTGGATATCGAACCGGATATTGAATGGAATACGGATATCAGTTGTTTCAACAAGATAGCCAATAACCTGATCTCCAATGCCTTTAAATATACTCCGGAAGAAGGCACTATTACCGTTAGCCTGAAGACAGAGAATCAACATCTGACCCTTAGCATATCCAATTCCGGAAAAGGTATAGCGAAAGAAAACCTTTCGAAGATATTCGACCGCTACAAGATATTGGATTCCTTTGAGATGAATGGGAAGAATTCACGAAACGGTCTCGGATTGGCTATTTGCAAAAGCATGACTACTTTGTTGAACGGAGAAATCAATGTCAGCAGTATCCAAAACGAAGTAACGACATTTACAGTTACTTTACCGGAACTATCACCAAGCCAACAAGAGGCAGATATGTCCCGGAAAGAATATGAAACAACACCTATAAATACTAATACAGAATCTATAGAGTTAGAACAGACCATTAAGAAATTCGATAGTTCGAAACACACAATTATGATTATTGATGACGATCCTTCCATGCTGTGGTTTGTTTCGGAAATATTTGTAGATAAATACAATGTACTATCTTTCGGCAGCGCCCAAGAGGCTCTGGCTAACCTGGAACAAAAACAACCGGATCTGATTATCTCAGATGTGATGATGCCTGAAACAGACGGACTTTCTTTCGCCCAGAAAATCAAGCAGAATAAGTTATGGAGCCATATTCCACTTATTTTATTATCCGCACTTCATCACGAAGACGATCAGGTGAAAGGTATTGAAGCCGGTGCGGAAGTATACGTAACGAAGCCTTTCAACGTGAAATACCTGGAAAAAGTGGTCTATCGATTGATTCAGCGCGAATCGGACTTAAAAGAATATTACAGTTCCATATTCAGTTCCTTCACCGTAGAAAATGGGAACTGCATCCATAAGGAAGATCAGGAATTTCTGGATAAAGTAATAGAAACCATAGAGAAGAACATCACCAATCCCGACTTGTCCGTCGAATTATTGAGCAGTGATTTGGGATACAGCACCCGTCAATTCTACCGGAAACTGAAACCGATTACCGAAAAGTCACCGGCTGATATCATCAAGGAATATCGTCTTACGATGGCCGAACGTTTGTTACTGACCAAGAATTTCACTATTGAAGAAATTATGGATCGGACAGGGTTCAATAACCGCGGCACCTTCTATAAGTTGTTCTCTTCACGCTTCGGCATGCCGCCGCGACAGTACAGAGAACAGCAGAAGGATAACGTAAAGATAGAGAAGTCTTTATTATAAAAGCGCAACCTAAAATTTTAACCTGATCGTTTTCCTGAATTCAGGAAAACGATCTATTTCCCTTTTACAATCCTCTTAATATCATTCAATTTATTCAACGCCTCCAACGGAGTCAGATTATTCACATCCAGATTCAATATCTCATCCCGTATCTGGCAAAGGACCGGATCTTCCAATTGGAAGAAACTAAGCTGCATGCCGCCACGCGTTTCTCCCACTTCCGCCATCGGCTTACTTGCAATACCTTGCTGGCGATTATCCGCTTCCAGTTGCTTCAATATGTCATTCGCACGTTTTACAATGCTTTTCGGCATACCCGCCATCTTTGCTACATGGATACCGAAAGAGTGTTCACTGCCGCCACGTTCCAGTTTACGCAGGAAGATAACTTTATTATCCACCTCCTTAACGGAAACATTGTAGTTCTTGATACGCTTGAAGCTCTTCTCCATTTCGTTCAATTCATGGTAGTGCGTAGCAAACAATGTACGTGCTTTGGCTTTAGGATGCTCATGGATATGCTCCACAATCGCCCAGGCGATAGAAATACCGTCGTAGGTAGATGTACCTCGTCCCAGCTCATCAAAGAGCACCAGGCTGCGCGGAGACAGGTTATTCAGGATATCTGCTGCCTCATTCATCTCTACCATAAATGTAGATTCTCCAACAGAAATATTATCGCTGGCACCCACACGAGTGAATATCTTATCCACCAAACCGATATGCGCACTCTCGGCAGGTACGAAGCTACCGATCTGTGCCAACAGCGTTATCAGAGCCGTTTGCCTCAACAATGCAGACTTACCAGCCATATTCGGACCGGTAATGATAATGATTTGTTGCGAACTGCTATCCAGCATCACATCATTGGCAATATATTTTTCCCCTATAGGAAGTTGCTTCTCAATAACCGGATGGCGTCCCTGGCGAATATCCAGCACATCGTTATCTTCAATAACAGGACGTATATAGTTATTCTCACGCGCCACATTGGCAAAGGAAAGCAAGCAGTCCAGACGTGCTATCTGGTTTGCATTGACCTGGATGGCAGGGATAAACTCACTTAACGCTTGCACAAGTTCTGTATAAAGCTGAGTCTCCAGGATCAATATCTTATCCTCGGCGCCGAGTATCTTCTCTTCATACTCTTTCAGCTCCTGCGTGATGTAACGTTCGGCATTTGCCAGAGTTTGTTTACGTATCCACTCCTGCGGAACTTTATCTTTGTGCGTATTACGGACTTCTATATAATAACCGAACACATTGTTGTAGCCGATCTTCAAGCTGGGAATTTCCGTCAGTTCACTTTCCCGCTGCTGTATCTGTAGCAGATAATCTTTACCGGAATAGGCTATCTGGCGTAATTCATCCAATTCATCACTAACGCCCGACTTCATGACACCACCTTTGTTTATCAGCAACGGAGGATCATTATTAATCTCTTTTTCAATGCGGTCGCGAATGGACTTACAGATATTCAGTTGTTCACCGATACGGTTCAGACTGGCGTTATCCGCCTCCATACAGGCTTCTTTGATAGGTTCGATAGCCTGCAAAGCCACCTTCAACGCAACTACTTCACGCGGAGAAACACGCCCTACAGCCACTTTAGAGATAATACGTTCCAGATCGCCTATCAGATGCAGCTGTTCTTCGATCAGTTCCTTGAAATCCGGCTGACGGAAGAAGTATTCCACCACATTCAGACGTTCATTGATAGGCAACACATCTTTCAACGGAAACACCAGCCAACGTTTCAGCAAACGGGCTCCCATAGGGCTGATAGTCTTATCAATCACGTTCAGCAGGCTACTGCCGCCATCGTTCATGCTACCCACCAGTTCAAGGCTGCGAACGGTGAACTTATCCAAACGGACGTATTTATCTTCTTCAATACGTGCCAAAGAAGTGATATGTCCTATCTGGGTATGCTGCGTCATAATGAGATATTGCAGGATAGCTCCCGAAGCAATAATACCATTCTTGAGATGCTCTACACCAAAACCTTTCAGATTCTTCGTTTCAAAATGCTTCAGAAGTTTCTCACGGGCAGTGGTCTCTGTAAATACCCAGTCGTCCAGTTCAAAAGTAAAAAACTTACTTCCAAAGTTACCCTCAAACATACCCCGTTTTCCACGTTCAAAAAGCACTTCTTTAGGAGCGAAGTTATTCAATAGCTTGTCTACATAATCGAAAGGCCCTTCTGCTGTGAGGAACTCACCCGTAGATATATCGAGAAATGCCACACCGCACGCTCCCTTACCAAAGTGTACGGCAGCCAGAAAGTTATTTTCCCGGTAATTCAGTATATTATCATTGATGGAAACACCGGGAGTTACCAGTTCCGTAATGCCCCGCTTCACCAGCTTCTTGGTCATTTTCGGGTCTTCCAACTGATCACAGATGGCCACACGCTTCCCTGCACGTACAAGCTTAGGCAGATACGTATCCAATGCATGATGAGGGAATCCCGCCATTTCAACAGTCTTTCCTTTGCCATTGGCACGCTTAGTCAGAGTAATTCCCAGGATTTCGGCTGCGACAACAGCATCGGTAGAATAAGTTTCATAGAAGTCGCCGCAACGAAACAGCATAACGGCATCAGGATGCTTGGCTTTCAGGTCCAAGAACTGTTTCATCATCGGGGTAAGGACAATATCTTCTTCGCTCACAGTAGTTGTTCTTTATAAATTTATTAATAGGCAAAAGTGCAGCTTATTTTCGCAGCCATGCAAAGATAATTCTTTTTTAGAAAACAAGTACTGAGGGGGCTCAAATCCTTAGTAAGCCTTAACAAAAACAACGCTTTTACTAAAACATGTTATAAAACACTCTTTTTTATTTGTTTTATTTGCAGATATCCCAAAAGTCCGTATCTTTGCACTGTGTTTTTCATAGTATTAGATTTAAGGTT
>NZ_MSHA01000045.1:0-43540 GCF_001940965.1 Bacteroides sp. Phil13
TACCTGCTATCTGGAATATAGAAAGAACGATAACATAACGAGAGGAATACCCATCCGATCGCAATATGTATGGCTTAGGACGCAGTGGGGGTTAGATGGTAAATCCCACTATTATTATAGTCTGGACGGAGATAACTTCCTGCCGTTTGGCAAACCTTATCAATTGGTATGGGGAAATTACCGGGGTGACCGCGTAGGTATTTATTGTTTTAATGATAAGGGAGAGACCGGTTTCGTAGATGTGGATTATTTCCATTACCGATAGGAACAAGCCTAGCAGAAATAATTAACAATATAGTAATCAATAACAAAAAAGGGGAAATTATGAATTTACTTAAAAATGCATGGGTGATTCTGATTACCTTTATAGTCAGCTCGTGTCATACGGAAACATTTGACGTTGTTTCTCCTAACGGTGACCTGAAGCTCACAATGGAACTTGCAGAAGAAAATGCCTATGGTGAGATTGGCTTCTCAGTGGATTATGAAGGTAGACGTATTCTTTCCCAATCAAAATTGGGGTTGGAAACAGATGCACAGAAGTTGGCCAGAAACCTGAAATTAAAATCTGTTTCCACTGTGAAACATGTGACCGATGATTACAGAATGATAACGGGCAAACGTAGTCATTGTGTAAACGAAGCTTCCGAGCGCATCTATTCTTTTGAAAATGAAATGGGACAGACATTAGAAGTTACATTCAGGGTCTATAATGATGGTGTTGCTTTGAAGTACGGAATAAATGCCATTACTGATAAAGAGTATATAACTCACGAATATACCGCATATGCTGTTCCGAAAGGTGCCAAAAGATGGATGCAAGAATATGATCTGGGGTACGAAAAGTTCTTTCCCCTATCGACAGATGGAAAACTTGCCGACCGTCCGGAAGTTGATCTCTGGGGTTATCCCGCACTCATAGAACCGCAGGACTCAGTGTTTGTACTGATAACAGAAGCAAATATCAGGCGCGGACATTGCGGTTCTCTTTTGTATAATAGAAATCAACGCGATAGTTATCAGGTTCAACTGGCCGATAAACAACCGATTAGTGATGGTTCATGGGAGTCTCCCTGGCGGTTGCTTATCATAGGAGATTTGTCCGATGTGGTGGAGTCTACATTGGTGACCGATGTCTCCGACCCTTCCAAAGTGGAGGATACGGAATGGATAAACCCCGGTATGGTATCGTGGATATACTGGGCATACAATCACGGTTCCAAAGATTATCAAAGGGTGAAAGAATACATCGACCTGGCTGTCCGCATGAAGTGGCCTTATAACCTGATAGACTGGGAATGGGATGAAATGGAAAATGGAGGTAACCTGCAGGATGCAGTGAAGTATGCTTTGCAACAGGGCATTAAACCGTTGTTATGGTACAATTCGAGCACAAGCTGGCTTGGTCCCGGCCCCTTATATCGACTGAATAGAAAAGAGGACCGGGAGAAAGAATATAAACAGCTGAATGACATGGGAGTTGTAGGCATTAAGGTAGACTTCTTTGCGGGCGATAGTGTTGCCACCATGAACTATTATATGGATTTGTTGGAGGATGCGGTGAAATATAAACTGATACTTAATTTTCATGGTGCCACCATCCCACGCGGCTGGCAACGCACATATCCTCATATGATGTCGGTGGAGGGGGTGTACGGTGCCGAGTGGTATAATAA
This sequence comes from Bacteroides sp. Phil13, assembly GCF_001940965.1. NCBI lineage: Bacteria > Pseudomonadati > Bacteroidota > Bacteroidia > Bacteroidales > Bacteroidaceae > Bacteroides > Bacteroides sp. Phil13. The sequence goes on from NZ_MSHA01000045.1 coordinate 1,677, forward strand.
TAATGCAATACTGACCAATCGGGCTGCTGAACATAATGCCACACTGCCTTTCACAAGAAATGTGATAGGACCGATGGATTACACTCCAGGAACTTTTTCCGATTCACAGCATCAGCATATCACATCGCATGGGCATGAGCTTGCGTTACCCGTGATTTTTGAATCGGCTTTGCAGCATATGCCCGACAGACCTTCGGTGTATGATAATTTGCCGGAAGCTGTAAAACATCTTTTGTCTGAGTTACCTACTACTTGGGATGATACGAAACTTTTGGCTGGTTATCCCGGAGTAGAAGTTGTTATAGCACGGCGAAAAGGCGATATATGGTATATTGCGGGTATCAATGGTACCAATGAGCCAAAAACGCTTCGTGCGTCTTTGGAAAACATTCCTACACATGGCAAGAAAATGTCTTTATTCAAAGACGGCACCGATGACAGAAATTTTGCTATTGAAGAAAATATTCCCCTGTCGGATGGACAGACCGATTTAGAAATAGGATGTTTACCACGTGGCGGATTTGTGGTTGTGATACAATAAAGTCTATAATTATAATAGAAAGAATACTACAAAAAATACATTCATTTTATTTTCACCTTGGTTCTGCGAGCCTCATGCCAATCCATAGACAAGAATTTCTACACCTATGATGCTGATGAGTGCAAGCATTTAGTGGAGTAGTTGGAACTTTTGATAAAAAATTATACTAATTCTAATTCAAGAAAGTCACTGGCATTGCTCCTAATGAATAGGTACATAAATGATACATTAAACTACTATTGGTTAAATTAGGCTTCTACTTAGGTGCATTGTATAGCATTGTCGTACTATTATATAATATATGTTTTTCATTAAATAATTTAAGAATTATATGAATGTATGTTTTCTATTGAAGCCAGTTGATAAACATCAATGGCTGTTAAGGGGATTTTCTGTAGTAAGCCTTTTGTGCTTGATGTTTTTTACCGTAAATGCCCGGAATAAGGGTGATGAACGATTTACGATCTTGCAGAATGGAGTTAATTTCCAGACAGAGCAAGGTAAACTGCGAGTTGAATTTGTTTCATCGGACATTGTACGTGTGCAATATACAAAAGAAAAAGAATTTCTGGGTAATGGCACCATCGTATGTGTACCTCGTACGGTGAAAAAAGTACCTTTTCAGGTTATACAGAATGGAAATGATTTGTCTCTATTATCGGACAGTTTGATTGTACAGGTTGATTTGCGAAATTATGCCATTAAGTATAAAGATGTACAAAGCAACCGCTTGCTGCTTGCAGAAAAAGAGATTAATCCGCGTGAAGGTGAACGGATATATACGGAAAATGTTATCTATAATGATGATAGTAAGCAAATTGTAAAAACAGCCGACGGAGAAAAAGAAGTCAAAGAAGTACTTCGTCGTGACACTATCGGATATAGTTGGAAATACCGTAATCATTTTCGATGGTCGGAAAAGGAAGCCATCTATGGGTTAGGGTCACATGTAGAAGATTACTTGAATCTGCGTGGAAAAGAGCTTCATCTATGTCAACACAATTTAAAGGCTATGGTTCCGGTGCTAAACTCTACAGCCGGATATGGCTTGTTATTTGATGCCGGATGTGGTATGTTGTTTAAAGATAAAAATAAAAATAGCTTTATAGAATTAGAGGCTGCCAAGCAGATTGATTACTATTTCATGAAAGGGTGTACATTGGATAAAGTAATAGGACAATATCGTTTATTGACAGGTCAGTGCCCAATGTTGCCCCGCTATATCTTTGGATACATTCAGTCGAAAGAACGGTATAAAAGTTCTCAAGAAATCATTGATGTGGTAACTAAATATCGTCAGTGCCAGGTACCGCTCGATGTTATTGTGCAAGACTGGAACTATTGGCCTAAAGGAAGTTGGGGTTATATGAAGATGGATCGTAACTATTATCCCAGTCCCGCAAATCTGGCAGACTCCATCCATGCTTTGAACGCTAAGCTAATGGTATCAATCTGGCCTAATCCAACAAATAGTCCGCAAACAAAAGACTTTATAACAAAAGGCTTGATGCTTGAACGTTCTGTTTATGATGCTTTCAATCCGTTGGCCCGTAATCTTTACTGGGAATATGTTAATAATGAATTTTTTAAAAATGGGTTCGACGCATGGTGGTGCGACTGTTCGGAACCATTAGATGCTGATTGGCAAAATATGCCTCAAGATTACAGTCAGCATAGCCATGAAGAGCGTTGGAAAGGTAATCTGAAATTATTGAGTGATGTACTGGGAGCTGAACGAAGCTGTCTATTCTCGCTCTATCATTCCAAAGGTATCTATGAAAAACAACGCGAGACAAGTGACCGGAAACGTGTGGTCAACTTGACGCGCTCCTCTTATGCAGGACAACAGCGTTATTCCACAATAACGTGGAATGGTGACACACATGCTTCATGGGCATCGTTTGCTCAACAGATTCCGGCAGGATTAAACTTTATGGCAACTGGATGTCCCTATTGGACGGTAGATATAGGAGCTTTTTTCACCCAAAGGAAATCACAATGGTTTTGGAACGGAAATTATAATCAGGGAGTAGAGGATCCTGGCTACCGTGAATTTTATACCCGAATGTTTCAGTATGGTGCTTTCCTTCCACTTTTCCGTAGCCATGGTACAGATACACCACGAGAGATATGGAACTTCGGAAAACCTGGTGAGCCATTTTATGATAGCCTGCTGAAAACAATCCATTTACGTTATCGTTTACTACCTTATATTTATTCTTTGGCAGGAGAGATTAGCCAAAACAATTATACCATCAGCCGTCTACTCGCATTTGATTTTGCCGATGATTCGAAAGTATGGGATATTAAAGACCAATTTATGTTTGGTCCCGCTTTTTTGGTATGTCCGGTAGTTACTCCAATGTATTATGACAATGGGGCTGCTATTCCTGAAGAAAAAGAAAAGAAGCGAAACGTATATTTGCCGGAAAAGACAACATGGTATGATTTCTACACCGGCAAAGCTTATGAGGGTGGGCAAGTGATTAAAGCCGATGCACCTATAGACCGGATACCCTTATTTGTGCGCCAAGGTTCCATTATCCCCATGGGTCCTGTAATACAACACACTGGAGAATTGCCAGGTAAAGAACTTGAAATAATTGTTTATCCTGGTAAGGATACCGATTTTACTTTATATGAAGATGAAGGCGATAGCTACAATTATGAACAGGGAGCATTCACGACGATTAAGCTAACATGGAATGACAAAAAGAAAGTTCTGACGCTCGGAAAAAGAACAGGTAAATTTGATGCTATGGATAAAATACGCTCAATGCGAATTGTCTTGCACACTCCTAACGAACAGAAATCAAGCAAAAGCAAAGTGATTCGATATTCGGGCGAAGAAGTTAAGTGTAAATTCTAAAGATAAAGAATGTGTCAGATATCAACTGTTATGCTCGATTCTGACACATTCATTTTTTTGAACTCCTTATGTTGAATGATGAGATTTATATTTTCGAGAGAAAGTAGATTCTATTTTTTTCTTTAGAGTCTCAAATTATTATATGATACTATGAGCTATACGTTCTTAAACATCTAATAAACAATAACTTATCTTATTTTTAATCTAAGTAAATTAGATGAGATTTGTTAGCCATACAAAATAATACTTTTTAGTTTTTACTTCCTATATTTGCTATCGTTAAGTAAATGTAAAACCATTAACCAAGGTCTGAAACATGAAAAATACTTCGATGACAACCACTGAATTGATAGCAGAATATTATACCGACTATCATCATTCGGTCTACTTATATATCTACCACAAAATAAATAGTAAAGAGGAATCCAAAGACTTATTACAAGATGTATTTCTTCGTTTGATGGAATATAATCAGATGTTACGCCGTGACACGGTGAAGTACTTCATATTTACCATAGCTCGTAATCTGGTAACCGATTATTTGCGTAGCTACTACAGGAAACAGGAAATGACTTCTTATATGTATGATGTTGCTGAATATAGTAATAATGAAACTGAAAGTGGAATCATAGCTAATGATTTGCTGGCACACGAAATTAGTAAATTAAGAAAGTTGCCACTTCAACGTCAGAAAATTTATACGCTGCATCGTTTTGAAGATCAATCTACAGCAGACATCGCTGCAGATCTAAACCTCTCTCACCGTACAGTCGAGAATCATTTGTTTATCAGCCGTAAAGAAATTCGTGAATATATGCAACAGTGTATCTGAATTTACATAATATCAATATTATAATAGTGTTAATTTCTAAATTTATGAATTATGAAGAATGAATTTCTAAAATTTTCCTCGAAATGGATTTTGTTCTCAACTATGATGGCTTCTGCAATGCTGGCAGGTAGTCCACAGCGTGTACTCGCTGATACCAGCGGAGTACAGATTATGATGCAATCGGGAACAGTGAAAGGCCAAATCACAGATACTAATGGCGAACCGGTAATTGGTGCAAGTATTCAGGTGAAAGGAACTAATACCGGTGTTATTTCTGATATCAATGGAAACTTCGTAGTAAATGCGGCCTCTAATGCTACATTGGTGGTTTCATATATAGGGTATAAGACACAAGAAGTTCATTTAAACGGGAAGGGCAGTGTATCTATAACTTTACAAGAAGATTCGGAACTACTTGATGAAGTTGTAGTAATGGCCTATACTTCTACAGTTAAACGCAAAGTAGTTGCCTCTGTTACAAACGTTGATATGAAACAAATTGAACAGATGAGCGGTTACAAGGATTTGGGAAATGCTCTGCAAGGACGCGTACCAGGTGTAATTGTTACCAATAAGGGTGGAGGACCCGATGCAACACCTTCCATATCTATTCGTGGCGGTGGAGATCCAATGTATGTTATTGATGGGATAGTTCGGGACAAGGGAGCATTCCTGCGTTTGTCATCTCAGGACATCGAATCCATGTCAATAATGAAAGATGCCGCTTCGAGTGCTGTTTATGGAGCTTCAGCAGCAAACGGTATAATCGTTGTGACTACTAAAAAGGGTCGTGAGGGTAAAATGAGAATCGGATATACTTTTGACGGTCAATATAATGTACCTACGTCAATCCGGGAAAAGTATAATTCACTGGAACTTGCCGAGATGCAAAACGCCATCAGTGATTATATGGGATCTGCCAAACTTTATTCAGATGAAGTATTAGCTTTGATTAAAAACGGAACCTCCGCTGATTATCCCAATACAGATTGGTGGGATAAGCTAATAAAGAAAGGTGTATTATCGCAACGCCATACTTTAAACCTCGATGGAGGTTCTAAGGACACTCAATATCGTGTCTCATTCATGGTGTACGATCAAGGAACCCTACAAAAGAAAGTTGTAGGAAAATATAATCCGAAAGATTACAAGACTTATAGTCTGGGAATAAATCTGAACCACCATTTCAGGAATGCAGGTGTGAAGCTGGGAGTCGATTTACGTCCTTATTTAGTTGACAATAAGTCTTTTGGAGGAGACGTTTTTGGAGGAATAATAAGCTTAAGCCCGTTGCAAAAGACTTATAATTCGAATGGAACATACGCTCCAAACAGCCCCATGGCAACCTATGCAGATACCAACGGTGGATATACTAAAGATTTCAATTTCGGTACAGATGCCCGGTTAAATTTAGAATGGGATATAAAATGGATAAAAGGCCTGAAAGGAGTGTTCTGGGGAAATTATGCATTAGGTAGCACAAATAGAAAAGAATGGACAAACAATGTTCCAACTTATAATGAGGACGGTACTACAGTAGAAATAGGCTCGCCTATTTTGAATATGAAAAAAGCATATAACTGGGTATACGAATTCAATGCCGGTCTTCAATACGATCAGAAATTCGCGGAACATAATTTGTCGCTTGGATTATTTTACAATCAACGCGAAAACTATTCGGAAGATATTTCTGCCAAACGTATTAACTATTTCGATAATATAGACCAACTTTTCGCCGGGCCTACCGACGGACAGACTAATGCCGGAGGTGCTTCTGAAGGAGGTCGCTTGGGTTATGTTGGAACTTTGAGCTATGACTATGCCGAAAAATATCTACTTAGCGCCAGTTTTCGTTACGATGGCAACGACGGATTTGCAAAAGGTGACCGTTGGGGATTCTTCCCATCTGTAGCATTGGGGTACATGGTTTCGAACGAGAACTTTATGAATGGTATAAAATCTGCCATCAAGATGGATATGTTTAAATTACGTGGCTCTATCGGGCAAATCGGTGAAACCTCTTCCCGTTTTGATTACCTTTCCAATTGGGGAGTAGACCAGAATGCAACTTACATTGGTGGAGCAATTGTACCGGGAGTTACACCGGCAGCGTTAACCAGTAAAGATTTAAGCTGGTATACAACCACAACGTGGAATATTGGTGTAGATTTCGGTTTCTTTAATAACCATCTTACAGGTAGCGTTGATTATTTCTTCCGTCGTACAAAAGGATATTTAATTAGTCCAGTCGAACGGTTTAGCTCTACTTTAGGAAATCATATAGGCAGAAATGGGAACACCTATATTTATGGTCTTCCAAAGATTAAATCAGATGATGCTTTTCGGCGTGCCGGCGCAGAGTTTTTCCTAAATTGGAAAGATCGTATCGGAAATGTCACTTATAGCGTAGGTGCAAACCTTACTTTCTATGATGAATTATGGGAAAAAAATGAAGCAGAGGATAATGCCGTAGCATTAGGTAATCCCAATAAACGAAAAACTCATGTCACTATTGGACAGGGAGGTCTGGTCTATCTTAATGAAGGCCTGTTCAGAAACTCCGACGAGTTGTTAAACGCAGCGATTCAAGATAGAGGAAACGCTATGATGGCGGGTGATATGCGTTTTGTTGATGTAAACGGTGATGGTGTTATTAATGAAGAAGATATGGTTTACGACAATAAATCCCGTAAATCAATCATGCAGTGGGGAATACCTTTCAGTTTAGAATGGAAAGCATGGTCTGTAGAAGGATTATTTCAAGGATCAGGTCCTCAATACGGCTTAATAAACGCTAGTGTCAGAGGAACCGGGTGGGGCAGAATCTATTATAAAGATCAGTTGGATTTTTATCACCCGGGCAATGTAGATGCAAAATATCCGCGTGCGGATAATAGCTATGGAGCATGGAACGGAGAATTGAACAGAGCTAATTCGGATTTCTGGCGTGTGAACAGAACGTATGCCCGCTTGAAAAATCTAAGCATATCCTACAATTTGAAGCAAGATCTTCTCAAAAAAATCGGATGGGTAGGTACAGCCAGAATTGGCTTAACCGGAACAAATCTGTTCACAATATGTCCGTCAATGAAATATGGTGACCCGGAAACCGGAGCTGTAGAAGACGCAAGTGCTCAGGCATATCCGGTAACAAGAACATACTCATTAGTGATAAATTTAGGATTTTAAAAAAAACAGATATGAAAAATATATATTTGATTTGTATGGTTGCAGTAGCCATAAACATGTTGACTTCATGCGAAGATATACTGGATAAATCTCCTCTTGATTTAAGAACAGAGGAAACTGTTTGGAGTGATCCTAAGCTGGCACAAGCTTACCTGAATAGAATATGGTATATGACTGGACGTAATGACTACGGTAATGAAACCTGGTTTTCGCTCTATGCCGGTCCATTAACCCCCGGTACAGATATTACATCAGACAATTGCTATAGCAATTGGAACAGAGGTGCAGCAGCATCCAAAGATGATTCCAATTGGAATGAAAATACCGATATTGGCCTTTTTGACAATTATATAGATATAAGGCGTTGCAACATTGCCATAGATCATTTAACCGCAGGGTGTGGTTTTGGTGAAGAAATTGAAAGAGATATGTTGGGACAAGCCTATTTCGCCAAAGGATTGAACTATATTACCAGAGCGAAAGCATTTGGCGGATATCCGATTATTGATAAAACACTGACTCCCGATGATGAATTGGATTTACCACGCGCATCCGCTAAAGAGACCTTTGATTATGGAATTGGATTATTGGAAAAAGCTGCTGATTTACTAAATAAGACATCTCCCTCCGGAAGACCTAATAAAGGGGCAGCCTACGCCTTACTTTCGGAGGCTAATATTAATGCGGCCGCATTCATTAAATATGCAATGATAAACAATATACAACCGACTATTGACCTCAAGCCTTATTATGATGCAGCCATAAAGGCAGTAGAAAATCTGGATGCACTTGGCATTTATAAATTAGAAACTGCCGCTGATTGGAAAAAACAGTTTAACGATCTTGCATACGTTGCCGGAAATCCTTCCGAAACTATTTTGGCTCAATTCACACCGCCCGGATTATACCAGCTTAGAAATGACAAGATGGTGGAAATCAACTGCTACTTACCTACGTTTTACGACGATTTACTTACCGATGAGGTTAAAGTTTCTTATAACAATAAACCTTATCTGGGATATACCCTAATTGATGGATGGCAAACCATCGCCCCTAATCCTAAAACGGTAGAAGAGTCGTTTTACATTAAAGATTTAGATGGTAAAGCTCGTCGCTGGCAAGAGTCGCAGTTGTTTGAAAAATATGTTACGGTGACCGATGGAGTATATGCCCTGAACGCGGCAGCTGCTGCCGATGGAGTAACTGATATTTCAGAATTAATGTATGCAAATCGGGATAACCGCTTTTATGGAACAGTCGCTTATGACGGAAGCACTTATTTTGGCAACCAATTTGATGTACGCCGTGGGGGAAATATGCATCCTTTATCTTTCAAGACATTGAATGGCTATGGTGCGATAACCGGATATCTGTTTATCAAACCGGTTCCGCAAACCAAAGCCTGGACTCAGCAAGACTACTCCGGTTTCCACCGTAATTGTTTGCGTTTGTCGAAAGCTTATCTGAATGCAGCAGAGGCTTATATGTTGAAAGAAGATTGGACTAACGCCCGTATATATATCAATAAAACACGTACCAATAACGGACAATTACCTGCTTTACTCAGTGAAAACGGCGACGAATTATGGAAGATATATGTGGATGAGCGCAACGCAGAGTTAATGTTGGAAAATGATCGTTATTATACACTTTTGCGCTATGGTATTCATAAGAAAAACGCGGAAATTATTGACCAGATGAATTTTGGTCTTATGAAGCAACTGGAAATTGCTGCCGATGGAAAATCCTATGAGTATGTTGATTTACTTTTAAACTCATCGACCAATAACTTTGTATTTAACAGATACCGGTATTTGTTTCCAATTGCCAAAAAATATATTGATGCAAATCCCAATTATGCACCCCAAAACCCTAGATACTAATTATTACCAATAAAAATATAGACATGAAAAAGAATATATTCCTTTTGATATTAGGTAGCCTGTTTGTATTTACATCCTGCCTTGAACATGGGTTAGATGATATAGAAAACTCTGATTTGTGCGCTATTTCCTCCATCACCATGGAACATAGATGGATAGCAAAAAACAATAATGGATACGATCAATTATGTCGTCAACAAATGACATTGAGCAAAGGTACTCCCGATGAGAATAATGAAATTCGCTTTAAAATAACTGTTCCGGTGGCCAGTACATCAACGTCGTTCAATGCGTTTAATGCTGAAGTGAGAAATACTGTTTCAATCAGCAATTTATATCTGCTTTCCGTAATTAGTGCGGCAGCAAAGATTGCCCCAGTGGATGGTGCTCCAACCTTAGGGCTTCCGGGATCATTTGAAATAGGTAAAGAATATAAATATCAGGTAACTGCCGCCAATGGGAAAAAAGCTATATTTACAATAGTAATTGAAGATTTTATAAAGTAGCAAATCTTGCTATTGGCCAAGCAAATAATATCTACGGTAATATTTTATTATCGTAGATATTTTTATCCTTTAAATATATACTGTAAATATGAAGAATAGTATTGTAATAGTTATATTGTTATGCCTGTTTAGCTCTACTGTAAAGGGACAATCACTGAGAACCTACAACTTCGATAAAAAAGAAGTAATCCAAAAGATAAAAGAAGAGCAATGGGCCAAGGATGCTTACGAAAACATAAGAATCAAAATAGATGTATACGCAGACCGGCATACAAACGATCCTGAATGGATAATCTCTCGTTTGGCGATGTACTGGAAAGATGGAGAACATTATACTCAGTGTTATTTGAAAAAGCAAAACTGGGATAGAGGAGAAGGAAATGCTCCTGTTCCAACTCTCAGAATGCCCGGAATGCGAACATGGAATAAATATGTAAATGTTCCATTGGAAGATCGGATTCCTTACAATGAAACCGGCGATATGTGGGGGATTACTAAAACAAATCCGGAACTCCCTCCCGTTCTTATTCCTTACAAAGAATCCGGACACATGATCAGATATAATAATATTGACATCTTAGCCTTAGCTGAAGAAGCATCCTTTCTTTATTGGATTACGGGAAAAGAAAAATATGGAAAGTTTGCAGCTGATATATTTTACACCTGGCTAAAGGGTGTTTATTATATGAATCCGATATTAGATCCGGATTGTTCTACCGGAGGACCCGGTGGATGGGAACCCGGCGGTATCTGCGGCTACTATGACTACGAGCAAATACACGATGACATGGCTCCTTATGTTGCGCAAATTTATGATTTCGCGTATGAATATCTAAAAAACAACCCAGATCCACACCTACAGGAAATAGGAAAATCCCTGCAAGAAATAACAAGTATCGTTTTAAAACGCTTCATTGATATTGGATTTGTTCGGGGTGGGCGTAACGGCAATTGGAATGTGAATGGTTGGAACATGATGCTTCGCCCCATACTTGTACTTGAAAGTAACGATGCTTACAAAGATGGCAAAGGACGTGAGTATTATTTGCATTATTTCACCACTGAAACTACAAAGTATCACGAGGCATTACCCGATATATTAAAATCTTACGATCCTGTGACAGGGCTTTGGCCGGAGTCTCCCGGATATGCCCTGGGAACCGTAAGCATGTTACTTGATATCGCTTTAATGCTAAAAAGCAATGGGATAGACATTATTGCAGATAATCCCGTTATGCAAAAAGCCGCTTTGGCCGTATTCCCGTGGATTGACGAACAGTGTAACCTGATTGTTTTTGGCGACAGCCGCGGAGGAAGTGCCAATTTTACGATGTTTGAGAATTTGCTGACCTATTATACCTTAACCAAAGACGAAGACAATATTAAAAAGATTGCCGCCGCCTTGAATATGGGTATCAATTCAGGAAACTACAACCGATCCAAATCAAATTGGACCGGATTATGTACCTACGTTCGTTCCATTCCTCAGGTAGAAAATATAGAAACAGAACGAATGTCTTATTCCGCACATCACCGGATGATAACGATGAAGAACTATAATGGCAACAATAAGATGATGGCCCTGCTTTACGGTGGCAAAAAAGGATATCATCTAAGTGCTAACGGATTAGCAATGCAGTTATACGGATTTGGTTATGCCCTGGCGCCTGATGCAGCGGGATATGAATCCTATTGGAGCGCAGATGTCACCTATCATCAATCGGCTACGGGAAGCAACACAATTATGCCGGGATACACTGAAGGAGAAATCAAGATTAACGCCATGGAGCCTATGGTTGATTCTCTTAGCTATACAAATAGCAAAGAATTAAATCCGTACATCAATTTTGCCGATGTTACTGCTGGCGAGAAGCGGAGAATGGTTGCAACCATTAGAACTTCCGACGAAACAGGCTATTATTTAGATCTTTTCCGCTCAAATTTAGATAACAATGATTACCTGTACCATAATTTAGGCACTTCTTTGTCTTTATATACCAAATCGAATAAAGAATTGAAATTAACAAGTGTCGAAGATTTAGGCGTTACATACAGCAAAGGATACGATTATTTTGCGAATCCCCGTAAAATATCTTATAAAGATGATTTTATGGTTCATTGGAAGAATGATAAGAGTCCGATTTCAATGTGTATGTGGATGTTAGGCGCCGAAAACCGTGAAATATACCAGGTAGACGCACCTTATACCACGTTGAATAAAGCTTTGACTCCAGGTGAAGTTTCCACCCCGCCGTCATTCACACCAACCTTAGTGGTGCGGCAGAACAGCAATGCTTGGACGAAGCCGTTTATCGGAATCTTCGAGCCGGTAAAGAATAATAAAAAATCGGTAGAAAGCGTAACAGCACTCCATACCGAGAATAATTTTATCGGATTAATAGTTGCATCCACAAATGGCAAAAAGGATTACCTCTTACATTCCATTGATAACCAGCCACATCATCTGAAAGGAAATCTTTCATTCAGTGGAAACTTTAGTTTGATACGAGAAAAGGAAGGACAAATCGAAATGCTTTATCTAGGAAACGGCAGTTTATTAAAGAAAGGCAATTATACAATCGAAGCAACGAATAACGCTTACGTTTCTATATATAAGAATAACGGGACCTGGTACTATTCTTCCGATTCTGAAGTAAATGTTGTATTAGCAGGAAAAAAAATTCATCTTTCTGCCGGATATAATCAGGAAATCACTTTTTAAAATTAATAATAAACCATCATGAGAGCCCTTATCTTAACATATATATTAGTATGCGTCACACTAACCTCTTGTACCCCCAACCACGAAAAAATGCTGGAAGGGAAATACGAACCCACCTGGGAATCACTCGCGCAATACGGGCAAGCGCCCGATTGGTTCAGAAACGTAAAGTTTGGCATTTGGGCACACTGGGGACCACAGTGCCAACCCGGGCAGGGCGACTGGTACGCACGTGGAATGTACGATGAAGGAAGCCTGCAATACAAATGGCACGTAGAAAACTATGGTCATCCGTCAGAATTCGGATTCAAAGATGTAATTAACACCTGGAAAGCCGAAAAATGGGACCCCGAGAAACTAATGGCCCTCTATAAAAGAGCAGGCGCCCAATATTTCTTCACACTGGGGAACCATCACGACAACTTCGACCTTTGGGACAGCAAATACCATAAGTGGAATTCTGTAAATATGGGCCCCAAACAAGATATTGTGGGCAAATGGGAAAAAGCGGCACGCACACAGGGAATGTACTTCGGGGTAAGCATTCACTCAGCACACGCATGGACTTGGTATGAAACCGCTCAGCGTTCCGACAAAGAAGGCCCGATGAAAGGCATCCCTTATGACGGGAAACTAACCCAAGCCAACGGTAAAGGCAAATGGTGGGAAGGATACGACCCGCAGGAATTATATGTACAGAGCCACCCACTAAGCGACGGAAGCGAAAAAACCAATCGCATCCACAGCCAGTGGGCATGGAAAAACGGAGCATCCGTACCCACCGAAGAATATTTCCAGAACTTCTTCGACCGCAATGTGGATATGATTAATAAATACAATCCGGATATGATATATTACGATGACACCACAATGCCCCTGTGGCCGGTGAGCGATGTCGGATTGCGTACTGTAGCCCATTTTTACAACAAGAGTCTGAAAGAAAACAAAGGTAAAAACGAGGTGGTAGTATTTGCCAAGGTACTTACCGACGATCAGAAAGAATGCCTCGTTTGGGATGTAGAGCGAGGCGTGCCCGATCAGATACAGGAAAAACCCTGGCAAACATGCACGTGTTTGGGACATTGGCACTACCACAAGCCTACGTATGATAATAATGCATATAAATCCGCCAAAACGGTTATACACATGCTCACAGAAATCATCAGTAAAAATGGTAATATGCTTCTAAGTGTGCCCATGCGGGGAGACGGAACCATCGACGACAAAGAGGAAGCCATACTAAACGGAATAGCCGACTGGATGGATAAGAATAAAGAAGGAGTTTTCGATACCCGCCCGTGGACTGTTTTTGGCGAAGGACCTGTTGCCGAATCACCCAACCCGTTGACGGTGCAAGGCTTTAACGAAGGGAAGAACAAACCTTACACTGCCGAAGACATCCGTTTCGTAACTAAGGGGGATGTTCTGTATGCTCATGTAATGGCATGGCCCGAAAATGATAAAGTAATTATTAAATCATTAGCGGCAGGTAATCCTCTTTATCCACAATCAATCAGAGACGTCAGCCTTTTGGGAACCGATGCCAAAGTATCTTTTAAAAGAACAGCTGAAGGCCTGATTATTAATCTTCCTTCTGAAGTGAAGCCAAATGAAATATCGTTCGTTTTAAAAATCAAATAATCTATGAGTCTACTTTAAAAAGTGCTGAAATGCACTTTTTAAAGTAGACTCATCTATAAACAATTTTATGAATAGGAAAATTTTATTTTGCAACATTCTAACAGTAATGTTGTGTTTATTGTCTGAGCTACCTCTGTATGCGCAAAACAACATTGTTCACGTATACACACCATTTACCATACCAGCCACGGGACCGGGTGGAGTGGCATACCCTTCACATGTGAGAAATGACGCTATATCTACGCGATTTGGTGTGAAGATCGCAGATGTTAGTGTACCCGCTATCCGTTATGACAACACCGTCAATGGAAATCAGGGGCATAATATGGATATTGCTCGCTTTGCCTCAAACACCTTGACGCCTAAAATTGAGATCAATATCATGGGAGGCAACGAAATCAACAGTGTTACCATCCACCCAGTGCGCTTTTATCCACAAAAAGCTATTACGATCAGTGCTGATAGAAGAACGCTCACATTCGAGATGGCGAAGAATCTACCGTATGCCATAGTGGTCATCAACGGTGATGATCCACAAGATGCCTCAACGAGTAATCCGCAACTTACGCTTATAAACGACCCTTTGGAAGATACGACGACGAAGCCCTCGCTTCCTGCATCCAATGTGCTTAATTTTAGAACGTTTTCAGAAAACTACCTGCGGGAAAATCCAATTACGGACTCAGTCGGACAGATTTGCCGTCCTGCCGGCAGTGTTACAGACGCCAGCCTTAATGACGGAAAACTTTTAACATGGAATCACGAAGCCGGCCGATTCGTCTCGTATACAAGCAAAGTAGTTGCGTTCCCCAACCTGAGAGCAAGAGACAAAAACGACCTTTCCGATGCACTACAAGCGGCTTTGGAGAAAATAAAAAATACGCCCGAACTCAATACACTATACATTCCTGCCGGGGTCTACCTATGGTCGGGCCTTAAAATACATAACTGGAACGGAGACGTCAACAACGGCGGAAAGCCACTTTTCGTCTATACCGACGAAAATGCACTCATGATAAACCGTCAAAAAGAGTGTAGAGAGGCTATCGAACCAGCAATTTACATTGCATACTCCAGCTTTATAACAGTTTCAGGTCGCGGTATGCACGATGGACAAGGTTGTCTCTCTTTCTCAACCGACAAAAAAGATGCCAAAAACACTCCGCATCAGGGGGGAGTTGTGGTAAAAAAATCTAATAATATCACATTCAACGACACATACATGCGCGACTCCCAGCAATGGAACTGGGAAACACATGATGTTGTAGACGTTGACCTGAACAATATTAAGGGGCTTTCGCCTTACAATCATGGATGGATAGACGGACTCAATCTTTCGAGCGGTAAGAACGTAACAGTCAATGGCTCCATTACCCTGGGAAATGATGATGCATTTGCTACAGGCCATTATAATCCTTCGAACGAATTTCCGATGCGTACCTATAATGAGAACAAATCCATAAATTTGACGAATACAGATGCGAATCCGGCGGAGATACGCAACACATTCGCAGCGGCAGGTGTCTATAACAAGGAGCGGCTGAACTGGAGTAACTCCGACACAGAGAACATCCGCGTTAGCAATGCCATTGGATGGACACGGCTAGCCCACTGTATACGTGCAGGAATCAATACCAAAACAAGCAATCCTGGGGCCGATACCTGCGGCAGGCTACTAAAAGGTTTCTACTTTGATAATTTTCATGCTATAGTCGGCAGGAATGGTAGCGGAGACATCCGATTCGTGAACTACGACAGTTCTACTTCCTGGCCTTTGTATGAAAAAATCGAAATAAAAAACTGTTCGTTTTGGAAACCCGGAGATAAATGGGCCTTTATCCAAACTATGGTAGATGGCAAGCAAATGATACAAAACTTCATGATGCAAAATCTCTATTTTGTAAAACCGATAGCAAATCCCTCAGCAACATTCTCAGGAATCATAAACCTGACCATAAAGGAACTTTACATAGAAGGACAGCGGATACGAAAGCGTGACTCTTCGGGTCTCACAGATCGCCTGAGCTATGTGACTAATTTTACATGTGATTTCGCTACATCTGATAATTAGACGCCTATAAATCAAGAATATAATTTGTATTATTATTTATAAAAATAATGTTTTATGAAAATGCAATGGTTGATAGCCTTATTGTTTGCTGTAACTGGTGGAATACATGCTCAGATTATTACCTACCCTGTTCCACAGCAATTGTACTATGCACGTCATAACGATGACTATACAGTAAGTGTGCGTCAGGTAGGGGCACAAGATTGGACTGATTTATATGAATACAACGTTAAAGTGGATATGGACACCCGTTCGGACGCTTCTATGGTACAGTTTGATTTTACTGGAAAAATAGAAGTGCAGATACAGAAGAACAATGGTGATGTTCGCTCAATTGACATTCGTCCGTTGTCCAAAGATATAAAACCGATAGTAGATGGGAATTTTGTGCTGTTTACATTAGACAGGCCGCAAAAGCTCTCTATTGAATTCAATGGCGACAGATTGCATAATTTGCACTTGTTTGCTAATGCTATTATTAAAGATGTTCCTGATAAAAGAGACCCCAAAGTGATGTATTTCGAAGCTGGCTATCACGAACCGGACGCGCAAACAAAAGAGTTCCGCATACCTTCCAATACAACTGTTTATCTGGAAGGAGGAGCCGTCTTAAAAGGACGCCTCAATTGTGATAGCACAGAGAATGTCAAAATTCTGGGAAACGGCATGTTGCTCGAAACCTCTAATGGGGTTAGTGCAAATTATGTAAAGAATCTTTTGGTAGATGGCCTGACGGTAGTAAATCCACGTTATAATACATTAAGTAGCGGCGTTTCTGATGGAATCACATTGCGCAATATTAAGTCATTTAGTTATCAGGGATGGGGAGATGGACTTGATTTCTTTTGTTGCAAGCATGTATCTGTAGACAATGTGTTCATGCGCAACTCCGATGATTGTATTGCTGTTTATGGACATAGATGGAACTTTTATGGAGACACAAAGGATATTAAAGTATTCAATTCTACTCTTTGGGCAGACATTGCTCATCCAATAAATATAGGGGGACATGGGGATCCCGATTCCATGACCGGTGAATTGCTTGAAGATATCACTTTTAAGAATATTGATATTTTGGAGCACGATGAAGACGGTATCTTGTATCAAGGTTGCATGACTATAAGTTGTACGGATAAGAATAGAGTACGAAACGTCTTGTTTGAAGACATACGGGTTGAACATATTCAAGAAGGTCGTTTATTTAATCTTCAGGTATGTTTCAATCCAAAGTATAACAAACAACCCGGTAATAGTATTGAAGACGTTACTTTCCGTAATATTACATATTATGGTTCCAGAGAAAATCCTTCGCTTCTTGAAGGACTAAATGAAACTCATCGGGTTCAGAATATTATTTTTGAAAATATTGTAATTAGAGGAAAAAAGGTTTCTTCTTTGCAAGAAATGAATGTAAAAATGAATAATTTTGTAGATAAAGTTATTGTGCGTTGATAAAGTCGGACAAGAATTGCGAAACTAACAATTTTCAGATTAAAGAAAAGAACCATAAATAAAATATTTGATGCTAGCAAACTTTTGTGCTAGATGCCTTATTCTTTTAAAATCATAAAATATGAGATTGATAACAGTCTTTTTATTAGCAGGATATTCACTTCTTTTTGCTTCTACACTCAAACAGAATGACTTCTTGCAAATCAATTCACAAAGCTGTGCGATAAAACGCTCCTCTTGTACTATAGAGAAAGTGCACCCTTTCTTAAATTCTGAGGTTACATTAAAATCTTCATGGATTGAACAACGTGCATCTTTAAACTTGCAATACCTGAAGTCTTTGGAGCCAAATAGATTATTGCATAATTTCAGAGTAAACGCAGGTTTGCCATCCTCCGCAAAACCATTAGAAGGCTGGGAGTCACCCAAGATTGGGCTCAGAGGACACTTTGTGGGGCATTATCTTTCTGCATTGGCTAGTGTGGTCGAAAACCGTCAAGATACCTTGTTATCAAAAAGGCTGAAATACATGGTTGCAGAATTATTTAAATGCCAACAAGCATTAGGGAACGGTTACTTAAGTGCTTTTCCCGAAGCCGACTTCGATAAATTGGAGACTACTTTTGGAGGGGTTTGGGCTCCTTATTACACTTATCATAAGATTATGCAAGGCTTATTGGATGCTTACATTCGTACAGGAAATGAACAAGCTTATCAGATAGTAGTTGGAATGGCTGACTACGTAAAGCGACGCATGGATAAGCTCTCTCCCGACACAATAGAAAAAGTACTATACAGTGTAGGAGCCAATCCATCAAACGAAGCAGGGGCGATGAACGAAGTCCTTTATAAATTGTATGAAGTATCTGGAAATCCGCAGCATTTAGCTTTAGCAAAAATATTTGACCGTGATTGGTTTGCTATTCCTCTCTCCAAAAACAAAGATAACTTG
Organism: Bacteroides sp. Phil13; assembly: GCF_001940965.1. Taxonomy (NCBI): domain Bacteria; kingdom Pseudomonadati; phylum Bacteroidota; class Bacteroidia; order Bacteroidales; family Bacteroidaceae; genus Bacteroides; species Bacteroides sp. Phil13. The sequence goes on from NZ_MSHA01000045.1 coordinate 20,335, forward strand.
AGTGGTTTGCACGCCAATACCCATTTAGTATTAGTAAATGGTTTCGCTCGCCGTTACTCTCTTACCGGAGAAGAATTATATCGGAATGCCACTTTAAACTTCTGGAATATGTTGATGAAAAGTCATGCCTATGTCAATGGTTCGAGCAGTGGACCTCGTCCAAATGTCGTTACTCTCACATCTCTTTCGGCCGAGCATTGGGGAACGCCTAGGCATCTTAGTAATACAATGACGAAAGAGATTGCAGAATCATGTGTGTCTCATAATACCCAGAAACTTACTTCTACGCTTTTCACTTGGACAGCGGAACCAAAGTATGCTGACGCTTATATGAACACATTTTATAATGCGGCATTAGCTTTGCAAAATGCACATACGGGTGATTGTGTCTATCATTTACCTTTAGGTTCTCCGCGTCACAAAGCTTTTCTCAAAAAGAATGATTTTCGTTGCTGTAATGGTTCAAGCATTGAAGCTTTCTCTTTACTTAATTCCGGGATTTATTATCACGATGATTCCTATTTATGGGTGAATCTTTATGTGCCTTCTGCCGTGCAATGGAAGGAAAAGAATGTAACGATTGAACAGGATGGAAATTTTCCTGATGCATCGACTGTTGATTTTACAGTATCAGTTAAAAAGAAGTCAGACTTTACGCTGAACCTGTTTATTCCTTCATGGGCACAAAAGGTTGATGTATATATCAATGATGAACTACAGAAAGAAACTGTTTCACCGATGTCCTACATCAGCATTCATCGCCAATGGAAGAATCATGATAGACTAAAAATGATTTTCCATTATGATTTTCATTTGAAGACGATGCCTGATGATGAAAATGTGATAGCTTTGTTTTATGGTCCTACTCTCTTGGCTTTTGAAACTACTTCGGAACTTATTTTGAAAGGAAGTCATTCTGATATTCTCAAGAATTTAAGTATCTCTGCCGACCATACCTTTCATTTACGTAATAATGGGAAAGAATATTTGCTACATCCTTTGTATGAGATAGACAATGAATCGTATGGAGTATATGCTACGATTAGAGATGAAATTCTATGACCAAGCTATGGATGCTACCTGTCATGGTATGAATATTCCTTGCCCATTTCACTATTGAAACATTCTTCATGTATTGAGTACTTTTTAGCTTTCAAGCGTATCAATATTATAAAATGATAAAGCTTATGAGACAGATATTCAGATTGTCAGTAGCAGCGTTATTGACATTTGCCGTGGGAGTACAGGCACAAGTGATAACTTATCCTGAAGGATTGGCGACGGGGATGCCGCATAATGATGATTATACGGTTCGTGTCCGTGTACCGGGTAGGGAATGGAAAGACCTGTTTGAGTACAATGTACAGGTAGATATGGACAAAGTGCAGGATGCCTCGATGGTACAATTCGATATGGGCAGCCCGGTAGAGGTAATGGTGAAAAAGAATAATGAAACGGTACGTGAGGTCGCTATTCGTCCGTTGAATAATAAAGTGGCTTATAAACAAATACAAAATACCATTTTTTTCACCCTTGACAAACCTCAATATCTCTCCGTGGAGTTCAACGGCGACCGATTACATAACTTGCATCTCTTTGCCAATCCGTTGGAAACGGAAAAATATGTGCAGGAAGAAAAAGGTGTTATATATTTTGGTCCCGGTGTACATCGCCCCAAAGATTTACCCAACAATCAGATTCGTATTCCAAGCAATACCACCGTTTACTTGGCGCCTGGAGCGGTGGTCCAAGCGAAGCTGCTGGTAGATAAAGCCGAGAATGTACGTATCATCGGACGGGGAATCCTGAATCACCCCATTCGGGGAATTGAAATTACCGACTCTAAGCATGTGTTGGTGGATGGTATTACGGTGGTCAATCCCGACCATTATACCGTTTTTGGCGGTGGCTCTTCGGACATCACAATACGGAATCTGAAATCTTTCAGTTGTAAAGGTTGGAGTGATGGGATTGATATGATGTGTTGCCGCAGAGTGATGGTTGATAATGTCTTTATGCGCAATTCGGATGACTGCATCGCTCTCTATAACCATCGTTGGAACTGGTGGGGTGGTTCGAGTGATATCACAGTTAAGAACTCCGCTCTGTGGGCAGATATTGCACATCCCATTAATATAGGTGGTCATGGCGACCCTGACTCTCCGAATGGAGAAGTGATTGAGAATCTTGTTTTCCGCAATATCGATATATTGGAACAGGATGAGGATGATGTGCCCTATCAAGGCTGTATGGCAGTGGTTTGCGGCGACAAGAATCATGTACGGAATGTACTGTTTGAAGATATTCGTGTAGAAAGTATTCAAGAAGGACGCTTGTTTTGTGTGAAAGTCAATTTTAACCCTAAATATGATAAACAGCCTGGAAACAGTATCGACGGAATAACTTTCCGCAACATCAATTATACAGGTGTGGGCGAGAATCCTCCATTGATACAAGGATTGGATAAGGATAGGAAAGTGAAAAACGTAACCTTAGATAATGTAGTGATTAATGGAAAGCGGATGAAAGATTTGAAAGATTGTATCACGAACGAGTTTATTGAAGGGATAAAGGTGAAGTGAATGCATTAGAAAAACATGAAATATTATGAAAACAAAGTTATTATTACCCATCTTCTTATTCTGTAGTTCCATATGTATGGCACAGAATTTTAATCCGATAATCCCGGATAATATAGCCGACCCATCCATCTCAAAGTTCGGTGATACCTACTATCTATATGGTACAACCGACATCGACCGAGGGCTTGAAGAAATGGGACCTCCTGTAGTGTGGAAATCAAAGGATTTTGTAAACTGGAGCTTTGAGGGAACCATTTTGAAAGAGATTGCTTGGAATAAGCCTTATGTATATACTGACAAAAACGGTATGAAGAAATGTGGTTATTACAGGTATTGGGCTCCGGGGCGAGCTATAAAAAAAGGAAATCTTTATTATCTGTTTCCAACTATTGTTTCACCGGACGGAACATGCCCAGTATATACATTAGTGTCAGAATCTCCCGACGGACCTTTCCGTTTTCAAAATGGGGATGGTTTGTTTTGGGAGAATCTGCCGGATGGGAAGAAAGCCAGTCAACCATTCATTCCAGATATAGATGTTGAACCATTTACCGATGACGATGGAAGAAACTATGTTTACTGGCGGCGTAGAAAAGCTGCTGAGGTGAATAGTGATTTCTCTCAAATTCTTGGAGAAGTTATCACTATGCCAACTAAAAGGACAGCCTATTCTGAAGGACCGACACTTTTTAAAAGAAAAGGTATTTATTATTATATATATACCCAAGGAGGTGGTGAGAATTACCGTAATGCCTACATGATAAGCAAAGAAGGACCTCTGAGCGGCTTCAAGGCTCCCAAAGGGAATGATGTATTCATATCTTCGTCTCTTGAAAATGGAGTATGGGGACCTGGTCATGGTAATGTGTTCTATGATGTCGATTCGGATAGTTATCTTTTTACTTATCTGGAGTTTGGCGAAGGAAGTACTACCCGGCAAGTGTTTGTTGACCGGATGCAGTTTAATCCTGATGGCACTATTAAAACCATTGTACCTGATTTCAAGGGTATAGGATATCTCAAAAATGTCCCGGATAACCGTGTTAATCTGGCACTGAATGCAAAAGTATCGGCGTCAAGTCACAAAGAAGAAAGAGTATCTACCAAGAAGGTAGAAACAGACCAAAACAATCCGAAACCCAATGAAGGATCTGTTGTTGTTGCCTCCCGCACATTTACCTATCTGCCTCAAAATGCGGTTGATGGTTCAAACGGAACCCGTTGGGTGGCATCTGGTGATGATAAAACACCGAATCTGACACTTGACTTTGGGAAAGTAATGAGCCTGAATCGTTGTGAAATGTTCTTTACGCTCCCAGCTTTTGGGCATACGTGGATTCTGGAAAAATCGACTGATGGGAAACAATGGCAGGTATGTGATATACAGAATGAAAAAGCTGTACGCTCACCACATGTGGCTACAGGAATAGGAGATGCCAGATATTTGAAAGTTAAAATAGTAACAGGCAATCCGGGTTTATGGGAAATTAAAGTGTACTAACCAAATTTATATTGAGACATGAATAAATACACTCTGATAATTCTATTATCCTTGCTAGGCAGTGGAGACATATTTGCGCAAAGCGACAGGGCATGGGGCGACTGGCACAGTTGGGGGGAACAAAAAGACGATACTTACCTCAACCCGATTATTCCCTCCGATTATAGCGATATCGACTGCATTCGTGTGGGTGACGACTATTATGCGATATCCTCCACCTTCCAGTTCTCTCCGGGAATGACCTTACTGCATTCCAAAGACCTCGTCAACTGGGAACTTTGCGGAAACATCATCAATGATTTGACTCAGATTGGACCAGAATTGAATTGGGATCGTATGAACCGCTATGGCAAAGGGGTATGGGCAGGAACATTGAGGTATCACAACCAACGGTTCTATCTGTTTTTTGGTACACCCAACGAAGGGTATTTCATGACCTCCGCCGCTCACCCCGAAGGTCCGTGGGAACCACTGACACCACTTCTTGCCGAAGCAGGCTGGGACGATTGTACTGCAATGTGGGACGACAACGGAAAAGCCTACTTTGTCGGCACCCATTTTGCCGACGGATATAAGACCTATCTCTTTAAGATGACTGAAGATGGGAAAAGCATTGACCGGAAATCTGCGGTACTCATCAATTCGGGCAGTGGCAGGGAAGCCAGTAAATTGATTAAGGTGAACGGTTGGTATTATCTGATTTTCAGTGAGCATAAGCCGGGAGTGGGCCGTTACGTCATGGCAAAGCGTTCCAGGAAGTTGACAGGACCCTATAAAGAAGAAAAACAGTTGGCACTGCCCAGTTGTGAGGCTATGGAACCGAATCAGGGAGGTATTATCCTGGGAAAGGACAATAACTGGTATTTTCTTACCCATCATGGAACAGGGGACTGGAGCGGGCGAATTGTCAGTCTCCTACCCGTTACGTGGGTAGATGGCTGGCCCATACCGGGTGAAGTGCTGCCCCAGAACATCGGTGCAATGAAATGGAGTGGAAAGATGCCTTTCAAATATACTGAGAAACTATCTATCAAGCGTAGTGATGACTTCGACGATGAACGGCTTGCCCCGCAGTGGCAGTGGAACTATCAGCCGAGAAAGGAATACTTTTCACTCACCGAACGTCCGGGCTGGTTACGTCTGAAAGCTTACCGCCCCTTAGAGGCCGATAAACTGCTGAAAGCCGGCAATACACTTACGCAGAGGACTTTCAGAAAGCAGGATAATGAGGTCGTGATAAAGATGGATATTTCCAATATGAAAGATGGACAAAAGAACGGGCTTTGCCACTTCTCTTCACAACATTCGGCTATTGGCATAGTAAAAGAAGAGGGTACCTGCTATCTGGAATATAGAAAAAACGATAACATAACGAGAGGAATACCCATCCGGTCGCAATATGTATGGCTTAGGACGCAGTGGGGATTAGATGGTAAATCCCACTATTATTATAGCCTGGACGGGGATAGCTTCCTGTCGTTTGGCGAACCTTATCAATTGGTATGGGGAAATTACCGGGGCGACCGCGTAGGTATTTATTGTTTTAATGATAAGGGAGAGAACGGTTTCGTAGATGTGGATTATTTCCATTACTGATTGTAACCGGAATGTATCATATTTGTTACCGATTCTTAAATTTGCCGCAAAACGTATGAAACGCTATGTCTCTACTTTTGCGGCAAATTAATCAACGAATGACAACAGGTATGAAACACATTGTTAAAGTATTCACGCTCTTATTCTTATTTGTAACAGTCGGCAGCACGGCAAAAGCCGACGAGAAAGTAAACGTAGTGAAACAGGGCACCGTACGCGGCCGCATCATAGATGCCACGAAACAAACCCTCCCGGGTGCCTCTATCTACATCGAGAAACTGCACGCCGGAGTGACGAGCGACGTCAACGGCTTCTACACCTTCCCCAATCTGGAACCGGGGACGTATACCGTAAAAGTAAGTTATGTAGGCTACTCACCCGTAGAACTGAAAATAACCATTCCCGAAGGACGCACCTTGGAGAAAGACGTAGTGATGAACGAAGGAGTGGAACTACAGGAAGTAGTGGTAGGCGGCGCCTTTCAGGGACAACGCCGCGCCGTCAATTCACAAAAGAACAGCCTCGGCATCAAGAATGTAGTGTCTGCCGACCAGGTAGGCAAGTTTCCCGACTCCAACATTGGTGATGCGCTGAAACGCATTTCGGGTATCAACGTACAGTACGACCAAGGTGAAGCCCGCTTCGGACAAGTGCGCGGAACCTCTGCCGACATGAGTTCCGTCACTATCAACGGCAACCGCGTTCCTTCTGCCGAAGGTGATACGCGCAACGTGCAACTGGACCTCATCCCGGCAGATATGATACAGACCATCGAAGTGAACAAGGTAGTCACCCCGGATATGGATGCCGACGCCATCGGCGGTTCCATCAATCTGATTACAAAGAACTCTCCTTATAAACGCTTCATCAGCGCCACTGCCGGAACGGGCTACAACTGGATTAGCGACAAGGCACAACTGAACCTGGGTTTCACTTATGGCGACCGCTTCTTCAACGACAAACTGGGACTCATTCTTTCCGCTTCCTATCAGAACTCCCCCTCCGGCTCGGATGACATCGAATTTGTATGGGACAAGGATGTAGAAACCGGAGAACTCTGCATCACCGACTATCAGGTGCGCCAATACTACGTCACCCGCGAACGTCAGAGTTACTCCGCCGCACTGGACTGGGACATCAACGAGAACCACAAACTGACTTTCAAAGGTATCTTCAACAACCGCAACGACTGGGAAAACCGTTACCGCCTCAACGTGAAAGGTATCAACCTGGAAGAAGACGACAATGGCAACGAATATTGTTCCATCAACAACAAAGGCGCCGTGCGCGTGCAGACCAAAGGCGGCACGCCCGACAACCGCAACGCCCGTCTGGAACGTCAGCGCACGATGGACTTCACCCTCGGCGGCGAGCACCTCTTCGGCAAACTGGATACAAAGTGGAGCGTCAACTACGCCAAAGCCAGCGAAGAACGTCCCAATGAACGCTACATCGACTATCAACTGAAGAAACAGAAGTTCACAATGGATTTGAGCGATGAGCGCAAGCCGTTGCTTACTCCGCAGGAAGGTTCGGCTATGTATCTGAACGACGATTTCAGCCTGAAAGAGGTGACGGAGCAACAGGAAGATATTCAAGAGAAGGACTTCAAGTTCAAGCTCGATTTCAGCTTGCCGCTCACAAAAGGAAAGTTCGGCAATCATCTGCGCTTCGGAACCAAGGTGGTGCATAAGACTAAAGATAAAAAGATTGATTTCTACGAATACACCCCGCTGGATGAAGACGGTTTCGACAAAGCCAGTCTGGCGGCTGCCGTAGACCAGAACCGGGACGGATACATGCCGGGCAAGCAATATAAAGCCGGTAGCTTCATAAGCAAGGAGTATCTGGGAGAACTTGACTTGAACAATGCAAGTCTGTTTGAAAAGAACCAGGTGCAGGAAGAGCTTGCCACCAACTTCAACGCCAAAGAAACCGTTGCGGCAGGTTATCTGCGTTTCGACCAGAAACTGGGTGAGAAGTGGGACTTGATGCTGGGTCTGCGTCTGGAGAATACACATGTGAAATATTCGGGTAGCCAGTATGATGCGGACGAAGACAAGACCACCCGCACAGCCTACGAGTCGGACAGTTATCTGAATGTGCTTCCTTCCGTTCTTGTGAAGTATGATGTAAACGATGACTTCAAGGTGCGTGCCTCGTTCACCAATACAATTGCCCGGCCTAAGTATGCCGCCCTGGCACCGAACATTACGATTAAGCGTAGCGACAACTCCATCTCTTTGGGTAACCCGGGTCTGAAACCTACTATTTCTTATAACTTCGACCTGAGTGGTGAGTATTACTTCAAGAGCATCGGTCTTGTCAGTGCCGGCGTCTTCTACAAGAAAATCAATGATTTCATCGTAGACCAGACTATGCGCAACTACAATTACAACGGAACCACGTATACCAAGTTCAGCCAGCCGCGCAACTCGGGCAACGCCGACCTGCTGGGTGTGGAGGTAGCCTATCAGCGCGATTTCAGTTTCATAGCCCCGGCCTTGAAGTGCATCGGCTTCTACGGAACATACACTTACTCTTACTCCCACGTGGATAACTTCAACTTCGAGGGACGTGAGAATGAAAGCGGCCTGCGTCTGCCGGGTTCTCCGGAACACACGGCCAATGCTTCGCTCTTTTTCGAGAAATCCGGTGTGAGCCTCCGCCTTTCTTACAACTATGCATCGGCATTTATCGACGAGATGGGAGCGGAGAAGTTCTACGACCGCTATTACGACGCCGTGAATTATATGGATGCCAACGCCAGCTATACTTTCGGAAAGAAACTGAAAACAACGTTCTATGCCGAAGCCACCAATTTGCTGAACCAACCCTTGCGCTACTATCAGGGAACGAAGGAACGGACGATGCAGAGCGAACATTACGGCATAAAGGTAAATGCAGGCGTAAAAATCAATTTCTAACAATCAAATCAATATAATAATGAAAAAAGTATTCTTTCTCCTTTTAATTGCCCTTCTTAGCAACTGGGCAACCGCACAGATAACGGATTATTCCATCTTCGACAAGAAATTCAACTTCTACATCGCCAACGACCTGGGCCGTAACGGTTATTACGACCAGAAGCCCATAGCCGAACTGATGGGTACCATGGCCGAAGAAGTCGGTCCCGAATTTGTAGTCGCCACCGGAGACATCCACCATTTTGAAGGCGTGCGCAGCGTGAACGACCCTCTGTGGATGACCAACTACGAACTTATCTACTCCCACCCGGAACTGATGATTGACTGGTTTCCTGTACTTGGCAATCACGAGTATCGTGGTAACACACAGGCAGTATTAGATTACACCAACATCAGTCGCCGCTGGACCATGCCCGCCCGCTACTATACAAAAGCATTTGAGGACAAAGGAATCACTATCCGCATCGTCTGGATAGACACAGCCCCCATGATGGACAAATACCGCAATGACTCCGCCACCTATCCCGACGCTTGCAAACAAGACTTGCAAAAACAACTCGCCTGGATTGATTCAGTGCTGGCCAATGCCAAAGAAGACTGGATTATCGTAGCCGGACACCACCCCATCTACGCCGAAACTCCGAAGGACGACAGCGAACGCCTGGATATGCAGAAGCGACTCGATCCGATACTCCGTAAGCACAAAGTAGACATGTATATCTGCGGGCACATTCATAACTTCCAGCATATCCGCAAGGCGGGAAGCAATATCGATTACGTTGTCAACTCAGCCGGTTCGCTTGCCCGCAAGGTGAAACCGACAGAAGGAACCGTATTCTGCAGTCCTGAACCGGGTTTTTCCATAATATCTGCGGACAAAAAAACGCTAACACTACGAATGATCGATAAAAAAGGGAACATACTGCATACCGTAACACGCAACTCACAGTAAGCTTTTCACAAAAATAAGAGGGTGTTTACTCCTTGCTCATTAACCAGGCAATTGAGTAAACACCCTCTTATTTATCTTTTCCTTTTTACTTCTCCAATGAGAAAATATCAATTGGCAGACTTCTGATAATTCTTATACCAATCTGTATATTCTTTACCATCCGATTCTACCCATTTCTCGAAATCGGGATATTCTTTATCTATCGTCACAGTCTCCGTTACAGAAGTGAAAGTGCCGGGTATCGAAATGGCAAACGGGTGTTTTCCATCCTTATTCACATAGTAAGCATCCGCCTCTTTACCTATCTGATCAGAATTTGCCAAGTTAGTAGCTTTAGACTTTGGCAAATGTACTTCAGTACGATTGTCTTTTCCAGCCCCCTCATAGTTCACAATGATATAAGGATTCAATATTGAGTTTCCAACTTTTAAGGCATCCTTCTTCATGGCGCCAGCAGCAAATGTACGGGTAATCACGAACTTCTGATTTCTCACATCCATAGCATTGGGGAAGAGAATAATAGAATTAGTTTGCGTTTCATCCACAGCACCGGATGGCAGAACCATTTCGCCGCGTTGATCTGTGGCATACTGTACGGCAAACGCATTCCTGTTCGTGGCAGCACCCACCTTTTGTACCGGTTCGTAGGTTTCTTTCACCTCACTCACGTAATTATCTTTATTGAAGGTAATGGAACGATGGTATTCTATGATAACATCATTCAGGTCATAGTCACCTCCCGAAGGCCAGATATCCTCATAGGCAAAAGACATATAATTGTTCTCTGTTTCAGAAACTTCCGGTTCATCTGGATCTATGACAGGACGGTCAGGGTCTTGGATGGCTTCATTAGGATTCGCATCAATACAGAAGAGGAGATCTTCGTAACTGCTGTCTCCACCATCTTCTACGCCATAGACCACAGTACCCCCTTCGGCTGAAAGAGAGATAAAGCGGGCTTTCTGACCTTGATAGTTCTTATTCCACTCTTCATTAGAATAAACGAAACTCTTATCTGTATCAATGAAACCGTCATAGCCTTTACTACCACATTTAAAACCGTCAGCAATAATAAAGTAGCCGATGGTATACCCTGCCGGAAATTTGGTGGAAAGATTACCCTGATCGTCCTGAAAGAGAAGTTGTACCTTCCGGTTCGTTTCCAAAGGAGCATTTCTACTACCATAATTAGTAGCTCCTCCCGGCACTTTATCGTACCAATTCAAATAAGGTACATTACCTTTAATTGAAGCATTCGGGAAGATAACGATTTTCTTCACTTGATCAGGAGCCGCAGGACATTCACCGGTCTTATAATAATAATACCCCACTACATTCTGATACCAACAGGATTCTGTTAAAAAAGTAAAGAACAATTCAGCATCTGCCACTGTTACGATTTGACCTTGTTCATTTTGATAGGCCTTTGCAATAGTAGTATTAACGTGCTCAGTATCTCTCACATAATTTGAATTATTCAATTTATCTGGTTTACTGCTTTTACCTTTCCACAAGGCCTTTTGTACGTTATTGATAAACTTACTACTAATAACCTTATTATACTCAATCAGACCATTGATATCCCCAGGTTTTCCGTAACTATCACTAATCTCCACCAAGGAATACACTTTCTGTGCATTATTGACTGTAACTAACTTCAAATTTGACTTCGCCCGTGTAGCAGCTACCGCCCGCGAAGCAGCGTCCGTCTCGTTCACCGTCACCTTTCCATTCTCCACACTAGCTTCCACACACATGGGAACACCCCAGGTAGGTGAGAAAACATACACCACTTTAGCAGCCGTAGGCAATTCCACATCGCCAACGAAACGTCCTTTTGTATCCGCAAATATCTTATAAACTGGTTCACCCTGGATGACGAACGAGCCTGTTTCATTATAAGAGATTGGATATTCTGTAAAGATTTCTATTAAAGCATTACTCCCAATCTCTCCATAGTTGACCTCGAACGCCACATTAGTAGTTGTGGTAAAATCAAAGTATTCACTTTCCGGCTTTAATACGGTCGGATCCTTACCAGGATCATAAACATCTTTATCCATGCACCCTGTCAGTGCGAGCATAGCGAAACACGCACCCATTCCAAGTAATTGATTAACTCTCATCATTTGGTTTATGTTTGTAAAAAAATAGCAGGTTCTCGTTTTGTCTTACAAAGATACAAAATACAATAAATGTATCCAAATAATCAAGGATAAAGTTGCATTTGTTATGCAAGATATTTATTTTTAGGAAAAGAGATAGTGGAAAGAAGTCAATTTCGAGAATTATTTTCTTTCTATAGATTTAAGTTAAGTGGAAGTATAATATCAGACAAAAAAGAAAGAATCTCAGTAGAAAACGCTACATTTGTCGCATTAAAAATAGAAACGCTATGAAGAACTTATCTCTCTTTCTGTTACTTTGTCTGCTGTTTGCTGCATGTGCCAAAGATGAAGACAAAGAACCTATTCTGGTAACCGATATCGTAATGCCCACACAGACCAGCTTCAATCCTGGTGATAAAGTAACCATCTCAGCACAAGGCTTCCAGCCCGGTGACAACTTCATGTTCGAAATATACTGGCCACTCCCCGACCAGCCCGCAATGAACTACCAAGGATACGCCCTCGGAGTATCACCCGTTATGGTGGAGCAGACCGCCACAAGCATCACTTTCCTGGCGCCCGGACACTACCCTGCTTCAAAAACCAAAATACGCCTGCGCCGTTCCGGTGACATCATGACACTTGGTGAGATTGCTGTTACCAACGGTGAAGCACCCAAAGAGTTCCAGCTCTATGGCATTGTCAATTCCCATTCCAGCACGGGTTATAATAATTGCATCGAGCACGTAAACCTCACAAATGGCACGCCCACAAACATCGTGGGACTGACAGAAGACCAGAAAGATTTCTCCTGCGTAGCAAATGTTCCTGAAACTCAGAACCTCTGCGGAATACAGACGAAAGATGGAGTGCGTAGTGTATTCAGCTACGACCTATCCATGCGTTTCTGGCAAGATATGGGACTCAAAAATATATTGACTCTCTGCAACGGCCAAAGCTCCATAATAGCCGTAAAGCAAATATCTGACAATGAAATGATGCTGGCATCCATCGGATCATGGCCCTATACCCGTGACATTGACCAAACTCTGAATTACCGCTACGAACTGCCCGCCGACATAAAGCCTGAAGCTCTGACACGCTATCCCGGTGTACAGGGTGACAGTTATCTGCTACTCTCGGCTGATAATGGAAACAACAGTTTCACACCCGTCGCGCTGAGCTTGGACCCAAGTAGCAGGAAGGTATATACCGGCGAATCGATACAGGCCACCGCACTCATTCCCTTCTGGACAATAATCTCAGGAAAAGACACCGGAACTACCAAATACGTACGCACCGGCGGATATGCCGTAGTAAGAGCCGATGATGGCCGGACAGATCTGTGTCTTTGGAATCAAGCTACGATGAGTTTGGAGGAACCTTTCGCCACATTCCCCAATTCGGCACGTTCAGTAACCATGCTCGCTAAAGATACGGAGACACTGAAACTTTACGTTCTATTCGATACAAATCGGGGAGGAAGGCTGATCTATGCTTACGATTTGGTGAGCAAAAGTTGGCAAGCCGTTCCCGGCATCGGCTATCCTTATTCGGAAATTGTGATGGCACGGTAAAAGCCATGTTACCCCAAATGGTAACTTTGTTACCCCCGCACTGTAACTCCATTTACATGCCGAGGTAAAGGTCGTTACATGCCGAGGTAAAGAGCGTTACAATAGGCGGTAAAGGCCGTTACATACTGAAGTAAATGCTTTTACATCGCGAGGGAAATAACTTGTAAATGCCATCATTTCTTTCCCCGGAGATCATCCTTAGGTATAGTTGTCTCATTACCATCTCGCGTAGCAATATAGTGGGGCGACATTATTTCTATGCCTTCTTCATTAAACCGATCCTGAATATTCTGGTGCAAATCAGAATAAACCTGTGCCAACTGATTGGCATCTTTAATATATGCATTCACCTGATAGACGGGATAATAATCCTGAAGAGATGTTTCCAGTACAAACGGACGCGGGTCATCCACTACTCCGGGAGTATTCAGCGCCGCTTCAATCAGAAGCTGATGGGTCTTTCGCCATGGAATATCGTATCCGATGCTCACTTCCGAATGAATTATCAGCCCGTAGTCGCGTGCCGACTGGCTGAAATTCACCGTATGCGAAGACATAATAAAAGAGTTAGGAATCGTAACTACCTCATTCTTCGGCGTACGGATACGCGTTACCAACGGTGTCTTCTCAATCACATTTCCCGTTGTATCATTCAGCTTAATACGGTCACCCAACTTAAACGGACGCATATACGTGATAACCAGTCCTGCAATGATATTCCCGATCACCGTACTCGATCCCAGCGAAACAATCAATCCGACAAAGACTGATATTCCCTGAAAGACCCCCGATTTGGAGCCAGGCAGGTAGGGATAAATCATAGCAATCATAAATGCATAAAGCAGGAAGCGCACAATGTGGAACGTCGGCATAGCCCAGTCGGCATAAAAGCCGCCTATCTTCAGCCGTTCCGACTGTATTTCACTGGCAAGATAACGAACCAGTCGCACCAGATACTTCACGGCAAGCCATATCACAAAGATGGTAAACAAGTTGGGAATATACTCCACTATACCCAGGAAAATGCTCTTTATCGGCTCCCAGATATACGAGAACAACTTATAAGCAAGATCTTTGGTTTGAGGGAATATAGCAAAGAGTAATGGCACCGTCAAAATCAACTGAAGCAGCATGACGGCATAGCGCAGCAGACTTGCCAGGAAGACAAGCAGGTTTACCTGCTTCTGTGTGTCCAGTAACTCGTAATCCTGAATAGAAATAGGCTTTAGTTTAGTATCTTTCAGACGTTGAATACGGGCTTTCAGCTTATTGAACAGCCAGATAGTGAGTTTAAACAACAGGAACTGGCCTACAATTACAAGAATAAAATAAAGAATACGCTTACCAAGCTGCCACAGACTATGCTCATCCTTCATCACTTTCAGCTTGTCCACTATCACTTTTCGCTTGGCAGCCGCCAACTGGTCGCGTGAACAGCCTTCCCAAAGCCCATCCTGATCCGTGAAAGAGGAAAGAACTTTATTGCCATACATCAGATCGGTAACAATATCACTGCTGTCTATATAAACCGAATCCGGCTGAAGATTGAATCGTTTGCCCAGTTCCGTAATTGCCGCCGCATTCATTTCGGCGCGCTGTTGGGGAGTGTGACCGCCACGTTTGGCAAACAGATAATATAATGTATCGCCTTCCACAATTACAGGAATACCCGGAGTCATTCTTCTGAGCGAATCAATACGTAACCGCTGTTTGGCCAGCTTCAGAGAGTCCGCTGCATCATACTTCAACTTCATCTGCTCTATCTCCATCCGGAGATTAGCCTCATTCAATCTTGATGTCTCCAGATCCTCTTTTATCTTCAACAGATGCAGTGAATCAGTATCCGGCTTTTGAGCAACCACTGTTCCCAATGTATCTTCATTCAAGATGTCTAAAACCTTTTCTACCAACTGGGCGGATGCACCACTCGCGAACAGCAGTAACAGCCCAAAACACAACGCCCGAATTCCCTTCATATTAAAAGTCCTTAATCAGGTTACTTAAAATTATAAATTGTTTAACGCGCCAAACATACGGAATGTTTTTCACTTATCATAAAAGGAATTAATTATATTTGCACAAAAATCAGTATTCTTATGGATATTCTTTTCCTGATTGGGGGACTTCTCCTCATACTCTTAGGTGCCAATGGACTAACAGACGGAGCCGCATCCATTGCCAAGCGTTTTCATATACCGTCTATCGTTATCGGACTTACCATCGTAGCTTTCGGAACATCTGCTCCGGAGCTGACGGTTAGTGTATCTTCCGCCCTGAAAGGCAGCGCGGACATTGCCATCGGAAATGTGGTAGGTAGTAACATCTTCAATACCTTGATGATTGTGGGTTGCACAGCACTCTTCGCCCCTATCGTCATCTCCCAAAATACGTTACGTAAGGAAATACCTCTCTGCATCCTTTCTTCCATCGTACTGCTGATTTGTGCCAACGATGTATTATTGGATCATAGTGCAGAAAACATTCTCAGCACTACGGATGGTTTGCTATTACTCTGCTTCTTTATCATCTTTTTGGGATACACCTTTGCAATTGCCTTTCAGGGAAAGAAAGAGGGAGAAGCACCCGAAGAAGAAATCAAGCAACTTCCCATGTGGCGGTCTATCTTATATATAATAGGTGGACTGGCAGGACTTATCATCGGCGGTAACTTCTTTGTAGACGGTGCCACAGGTATTGCCCGCAGTCTGGGAGTCAGCGAGTCCGTCATCGGGCTGACGCTTGTGGCAGGCGGTACATCCCTACCCGAACTGGCTACCTCCATCGTAGCTGCTCTCAAAAAGAATCCTGAGATTGCCATCGGTAATGTAATCGGAAGCAATCTTTTCAACATCTTCTTTGTACTGGGATGTAGTGCCTCTATTACACCCCTGCATCTGGCAGGCATCACTAATCTGGATCTGCTGGTACTGGTAGGTTCAAGTATTCTGCTTTGGTTCTTCGGGCTTTTCTTTGCCAAACGAACGATTACCCGCATTGAGGGCAGCATACTGATACTTTGTTATATAGCTTATACTGTTGTACTTATTTATAATGTTTAAAGTGGTATTTTAAAGATTATCATGTATCTTTGCCCCCTCATTAGACATAAAATTATGGCAATAACAATCAAAAAAGTTTCCACAATGAAAGAATTGAAACGGTTCATCCGCTTCAATTACCGGCTATACAAAGGCAATCCTTACTCCGTTCCCGATCTTTACGACGACATGCTCAACACCTTCAACAAAAAGAAGAATGCAGCGTTTGAATTCTGCGAAGCAGAGTATTTTTTAGCTTACAAAGACAATCAGATAGTAGGACGTGTAGCTGCCATTATCAATCATAAAGCCAACCAGACCTGGGATAAAAAGAACGTCCGCTTCGGCTGGATCGATTTCATCGATGACCCCGAAGTTTCCGACGCATTGATCCGCACGGTCGAAGAATGGGGTAAAGAGCGGGGAATGACTCATATACAAGGTCCCTTGGGTTTCACAGACTTCGATGCGGAAGGCATGCTTGTCGAAGGTTTCGATCAACTCAGCACAATGGCCACCATCTATAACTACCCTTACTACCCGCAACACATGGAACGCATGGGCTTTGAAAAAGATGCCGACTGGGTAGAATTTAAAATTTATATTCCGGATGCCATACCGGAAAAACACAAACGTATCTCCGACCTCATTCAACGTAAGTATAATCTCAAAATCAAAAAATATACATCTGCGAAAAAGATTGCCCAAGATTACGGTCAGGCCATCTTTGAACTGATGAACGAAGCTTATAAACCCCTGTTCGGATATTCCGCCCTGTCACAACGGCAGATCGACCAATACGTGAAGATGTACCTTCCTATTGTAGACCTGCGTATGGTGACACTTATCACGGATGCCGACGACCAACTGATTTGCGTAGGTATTTCCATGCCATCCTTGTCCGAAGCTTTGCAAAAAGCACACGGACGGTTATTGCCCTTCGGATGGTATTATCTGCTGAAGGCTCTCTTCATGAAACGCCGTGCCAAAATGTTGGATTTATTGCTCGTTGCAGTGAAGCCGGAGTACCAGAACAAAGGTGTTAACGCATTGTTATTTTCCGATTTAATTCCGGTTTATCAAAAATTAGGTTTTATATTTGCAGAGAGTAACCCTGAGCTGGAGATGAACGGCAAGGTACAAGCCCAATGGGAGTACTTTAAAACAGAACAGCATAAACGGCGCAGGGCGTTCGTGAAAGAGATTAAATAAAAGGGAACAAGAGACAAATTGACAAGGAAACAAAGGGTTGCACTGTATTTGCGCCATTACAAAGACAGACCATTTCCCTCGTCAACTCGTCAACTGAAAACCTTGTCAACTAAATAAGAATTTATGGAAGAAATCAACGGACTGATGCCCGAAGGCAATGTAGAATATACGGAAGACAACATTCGTCATCTTGACGATATGGAGCACATCCGTGTCCGTTCGGGTATGTATATCGGTCGTTTGGGCGACGGTACGCAAAACGACGACGGTATTTATGTATTGCTAAAAGAGGTAATGGACAACAGCATCGATGAATTCAAAATGGGTGCGGGTAAACGGATCGAGATAAGCATTGAGGAGAATCTCCGTGTCAGCGTACGCGACTACGGTCGGGGTATTCCGCAAGGAAAGCTGATCGAGGCAGTAAGCAAACTCAACACCGGTGGTAAGTACGACAGCAAGGCTTTTAAAAAGAGCGTCGGACTGAACGGTGTAGGTATCAAGGCCGTAAATGCACTTAGCAACCGTTTTGAGGTACGCAGTTATCGTGAAGGCAAAGTCCGTATCGCCATTTTCGAAAAAGGTATTCTTCAGAGCGATGTCACAGAAAACAGCGATGAAGAGAGCGGAACTTATATCTTCTTCGAACCAGATGATACCTTATTCCTAAACTATTCTTTCCAAGCTAACTTTGTGGAAATGTTATTGCGCAATTATACGTACCTGAATACAGGCCTTTCCATTATTTACAACGGTCAGCGCATCATTTCACGCCACGGTCTGGAAGATTTGCTGAACGACAACATGACCGCACAGGGGTTATACAACATCATCCACCTAAAAGGGGAAGACATTGAAATAGCCTTCACCCATACCAACCAATACGGAGAAGAATATTATTCCTTCGTCAACGGGCAGCATACGACGCAAGGCGGTACACACCAAAGTGCACTCAAAGAGCATATTGCCCGCACCATCAAGGAATTTTATAACAAAAACCAAGAGTACGCTGATATCCGTAATGGTATCGTTGCCGCCATTGCCATTAACGTGGAAGAACCCCAGTTTGAGGGACAGACAAAAACCAAACTCGGTTCGCCTTCCATGTCTCCGGGCGGTGTGAGCGTAAATAAATATGTAGGAGACTTCATCAAGACGGAAGTGGATAATTTTCTCCACAAAAATCCGTTGGTTGCGGAAGTCATGCTGCAAAAGATACAGGACTCTGAAAAGGAACGCAAAGCGATTGCTGGTGTTACCAAGCTGGCTCGTGAACGTGCCAAGAAGGCCAACCTGCACAACCGTAAGTTGCGCGACTGCCGCTATCACCTCAACGACGGCAAGGGGAAAGATCAGGAGACCGAATCCTGCATTTTCATTACTGAGGGTGACTCAGCAAGTGGTTCTATCACGAAAAGCCGTGACGTAAACACACAAGCAGTATTTAGTTTGCGTGGTAAGCCGTTGAACTCTTACGGGCTGACTAAAAAGGTGGTATATGAAAACGAAGAGTTCAACCTGCTGCAGGCTGCCTTGAATATAGAAGACGGTATCGAGGGATTACGTTACAACAAGGTGATCGCTGCTACCGATGCCGATGTGGATGGCATGCACATCCGCCTGCTACTTATAACCTTCTTCCTGCAATTCTTCCCTGATCTGATAAAGAAGGGCCATGTATATATCCTGCAGACTCCGCTGTTCCGTGTACGTAATAAGAAGAAAACCCTTTACTGTTATACGGAAGAAGAACGTCAGAAAGCAATTGCAGAACTGGGACCGAATCCTGAAATCACCCGATTCAAAGGGCTGGGAGAAATCTCACCCGATGAGTTCAGGCACTTTATCGGCAAAGATATGCGTCTGGAGCAGGTAAGCCTGCGAAAAACTGACTTGGTAAAGGAATTGTTGGAGTTTTATATGGGTAAAAATACCATGGAACGACAAAACTTTATTATTAATAATCTGGTTATAGAAGAAGATTTGGCATCATGAGAAGAGCAATCTTTCCGGGAACATTCGACCCTTTCACTATCGGGCATTCTTCGATAGTGACCCGCGCACTGACTTTTATGGATGAAGTCATCATTGGGATTGGTATTAATGAAAATAAGAACACCTATTTCCCTATCGAGAAACGCGTGGCAATGATACAGAACTTCTACCGGAACGAGCCCCGCATCAAAGTATACTCTTATGATTGCCTGACGATTGATTTTGCACAACAGGTAGATGCACAGTTCATCATCCGCGGCATCCGCACCGTGAAAGACTTTGAATACGAAGAAACCATTGCAGATATCAACCGCAAACTGGCAGGTATTGAAACAATCCTGCTCTTTACCGAACCCGAACTGACATGCATCAGTTCCACAACTGTCCGCGAACTGCTACAATTCGGCAAGGACATCAGCCAGTTTATTCCCGAAGGAATGAAGATTTAGTGATTAGTGAATTTAATGATTAGTAAAAAGAATAATGAAGAAACTCCTTATCTTTATAATATGTATATGTGGTGGCATGGCTTCCATGCAGGCACAAAATACGGGTAATGCGGCAGCAATCCGCAAGTTACAAATGGCAGAATTTGCTATAGCCAACCTGTATGTAGACTCGGTAGACGAAAACAAACTGGTGGAAGAAGCTATTATCCGTATGTTGGCACAGCTTGACCCGCACTCCACATACAACAATGCCGAGGAAGTGAAGAAAATGAACGAGCCTCTGCAAGGTAATTTCGAAGGTATTGGTGTTCAGTTTCAGATGATAGAAGATACTTTACTGATCATACAGCCCGTGAGCAACGGACCGTCCGAAAAAGTAGGTATACTGGCAGGAGACCGTATTGTAGCTGTAAATGACAGTGCCATTGCAGGTGTTAAAATGTCCACAGAAGACATCATGACGCGCTTACGCGGCCCCAAAGATTCGGAAGTTAAACTGACCATCGTCCGCCGCGGAGTAGATGATCCTCTATATTTCACTGTAAAACGGGATAAAATTCCTATTCTCAGTCTGGATGCTTCTTACATGATACAACCCAAGATAGGCTATATCCGCATCAACCGTTTCGGCGCCACTACCGCCGAGGAGTTTACGGCAGCTCTTAAAGAATTACAGAAACAGGGAATGAAAGACTTAATACTCGACCTGCAAGGTAATGGAGGCGGATACCTGAACGCAGCCATCGATCTTGCCAATGAGTTCTTGCAACAGAAAGAATTGATTGTATATACCGAAGGAAGAGCCGCCCAGCGCAGTAACTTCTATGCTAAAGGTACAGGTAACTTCAAAAACGGTCGCCTCGTTGTATTGGTGGACGAATACTCTGCCTCTGCCAGTGAAATCGTTACCGGTGCCATACAGGACTGGGACAGAGGAGTTGTTGTAGGCCGTCGTACATTCGGTAAAGGCTTGGTACAGCGCCCCATCGACCTGCCCGACGGTTCCATGATACGCCTGACTATCGCCCGTTACTATACCCCTTCCGGACGTTGCATTCAAAAACCGTATGACCATACAGCTAATCTGGACAATCCCAGACTTCAAGGCGAGGATACCCAGGAGAAATACAATATGGATCTGATAGAGCGCTTCAACCGTGGAGAGATGATGCATGCTGACAGCATCCATTTCCCCGATTCACTGAAGAATTCTACAAAGAAACTAAAACGTACTGTTTATGGTGGTGGTGGTATTATGCCCGACTATTTCGTACCTATTGACACCACTCAATACACCGATTATCACCGGAATTTGGTTGCCAAAGGCGTTGTTATCAAAGCAACCACGAAATACATCGAAAGCCACCGGAAAGAATTACAGGAACAGTACAAGAAGTTCGATAGCTTCAACAATAAGTTTGAGATAGACGAGCAGATGCTTGCAGACATACGCGCTGCTGCCGATAAAGAGAAGATCGAGTTTAATGAAGAACAATACAATAAATCGCTTCCGCTGATAAAAACACAGTTGAAGGCCCTGATTGCCCGTGACCTCTGGGATATGAACGAATATTTCCAGGTGATAAACACCACGAACAACAGTGTGCAACAGGCACTAAAAGTACTGAACGAAAAGATTTACGAGAAGAAACTACCGCTTTAATTACCGAATAACCACTTATTTAACCAGCGGTTCACATAGATATTTACTACCGCACATCCCGCTCCGATGACTGCACCTGCCAGTACATCGGACGGGTAGTGCACACCCTCATTCATACGGGACATCCCGACAGAACAAGCCCATAAAGCCGAAGGACCTATCACATACCATTTCGGATACTTCACGCAAAGCGAAGTTGCCAATGCAAAGGCTGTTGCCGTATGTCCGGATGGGAAAGAAGGACTGGTCTCATGACTATAAGCATGAACCCGGTCGGGATAACGGTCGAACGGACGTTCACGGTCTATAAGATATTTCAAGCCATAGGTCACCACAAAAGCACCGGCAACACTGGTACCTACATACACAGCATCCTTTAATAATTCACGGTCTTTTTTCACCCATGCAGCCAGTACCATCGCCACAGGAACTCCAACGGCAATATAAGGTTCAGTACGAGAAATTATTTTATTATAATTGCGAATAAACTTACCATCCCAACTGTTCATTTTATGCAAGGTATTGATGTCCCAATTTTGTGCAGAAATACTGAGTACAACTAATGATGCAAAAAATACAAAAAAAATAGTTCTCTTCATGCAGTCTTTCTTATAGTTTGCAGCAAAGATAGGTGATTTTGTTAGAGTATTCACAAAAAAATTCTATCTTTGTTGCCATAATTTTAGTAATTCGTCCTATATTTCATGACAAAAGACACTCTTTGCACACGGCAGGTAGATTGCACTCTATGCCCGAAAATTTCTGATGGGACATTGGTACTTCGCCAACATCCCCAGGGGCAGCATTTCTCAGCGGAGAAGTGCACCCAGAACTGCATGATCTTTATGTTAAAGGGTGAGTTGCTGATTAATAGTAACGAATATCCGGGCACTACGCTCCTAAGCAGACAGTGTGTATTACAAGCCATCGGCTCAAAAATGGAGTTATTGGCACTGACTGAAGTGGAATACATCGCCTATTGGTTCACGGAACTCCCGCTTTTATGCGAAGACCGCTATAAAGAGATCCTGGAACGTTCCGAAGCTCCACTGATTTACACGCCGTTGCTGGCCAACGCAAAACTGGAACGACTGCTAAATGATATCGCCGACTATTTTAAAGAACAACCTTCCGCTTGCGGGAAATATCTCGATATCAAGCGTCAGGAACTGGTTTACATTCTAACCTGTTATTATCCACTACGCCAGATAAGTACTTTTTTCTATCCTATCAGTACTTATACAGAAAGTTTCCATTATTTCATTATGCAAAACTACGATAAAGTGAAGAATGTGGAAGAATTTGCCCATTTAGGAGGATATACCACCACTACCTTTCGTCGTTTGTTTAAAAATATGTATAATGTTCCGGTGTACGAATGGATACTGGACAAGAAGCGTGAAGGTATTCTGAATGATCTGCAATTCACCAAGCAACGTATCTCTGTAATTAGCGCACGCTATGGTTTTGATTCCCTGTCACACTTCGCACATTTCTGTAAGGACTCCTTTGGGGACACCCCCCGTTCACTACGGAAACGCGCTGCCAGTGGAGAGAAAATCACTATTATAAAAGAAAAAAGTGACGACTCAGCAAGGGAACAAGG
>NZ_MSHA01000045.1:43592-58909 GCF_001940965.1 Bacteroides sp. Phil13
CCTTGTTCCCTTGCTGAGTCGTCAACTTCTGTCTATTCTCCTGATTACGGAATTATTTCTTTAATTCCTTGTTTAATCAATGTTTTTCTTCTATTTTTGCGGGAAATTAGAGTAAGACCCTAAGTTAAAAGCAAATTTTCTAACTATTAAATAATTTAAATTCAATCATTTATGTGGTTAAGTAATTCATCTGTAGGAAGGAAAGTGGTGATGAGCGTTACCGGTATCGCCCTTGTCCTGTTTCTGACGTTTCACATGGCGATGAACCTGGTTGCATTAATCTCGGCAGAGGGATACAACATGGTTTGTGAGTTCCTGGGAGCAAACTGGTATGCTTTGGTGGCTACGGTAGGTCTGGCTGCCCTTTTCATCATTCACATCATCTACGCTTTCTGGCTGACAATGCAGAACCGCAAAGCGCGCGGTACAGAGCGTTATGCCGTAGTTGATAAACCCAAAACAGTAGAATGGGCTTCTCAGAACATGCTCGTACTGGGTCTTATTGTAATCGTAGGTCTGGGCCTGCACCTGGTAAACTTCTGGGCTAAAATGCAGCTTCCCGAGTTGATGCACAACATGGGTATGCAAACCGATGCTGCCACACTGGCATATGCAGCCAATGGTGTTCATCACATTGAAAACACATTTGGCAATCCGGTATACGTAGTGCTTTACCTCATTTGGCTCGGCGCACTGTGGTTCCACCTGACTCACGGTTTCTGGAGCTCTATGCAATCTCTGGGTTGGAACAACAAGGTATGGATTAACCGTTGGAAATGTATCTCCAACATCTACTCTACTATCGTCGTTGTATGTTTCGCCTTGGTAGTTGTCGTATTCTTCGCAAAATCATTGTGCGGCGGTGCTTGCTAATTTGTAAATTGTAAACGATTAAAATGTAATAGCATTATGACTAAGATAGATTCAAAAATTCCGGAAGGACCAGTAGCAGAGAAATGGACCAACTATAAAGCTCACCAGAAATTAGTGAACCCGGCTAACAAGCGTCGCTTGGATATCATCGTA
Source organism: Bacteroides sp. Phil13 (assembly GCF_001940965.1). Taxonomy (NCBI): domain Bacteria; kingdom Pseudomonadati; phylum Bacteroidota; class Bacteroidia; order Bacteroidales; family Bacteroidaceae; genus Bacteroides; species Bacteroides sp. Phil13. The sequence goes on from NZ_MSHA01000045.1 coordinate 44,619, forward strand.
GTAGGTACAGGTTTAGCAGGTGCTTCCGCTGCCGCTTCACTCGGTGAAATGGGTTTCAGAGTATTCAACTTTTGTATTCAAGACTCTCCCCGACGTGCACACTCCATCGCTGCACAGGGTGGTATCAACGCTGCAAAGAATTACCAAAACGACGGTGACTCAGTATACCGTTTGTTCTACGATACAGTAAAGGGCGGTGACTACCGTGCCCGCGAAGCTAACGTTTACCGTTTGGCTGAGGTTTCCAATAGCATTATCGACCAGTGTGTGGCACAAGGTGTTCCTTTCGCCCGCGAATATGGCGGTCTGCTGGATAACCGTTCTTTCGGTGGTGCTCAGGTATCACGTACGTTCTATGCCCGCGGTCAAACCGGACAGCAGTTGTTGCTGGGTGCTTATTCAGCATTGAGCCGCCAGGTAAACGTAGGTACTGTAAAACTGTATACCCGCTATGAAATGCAGGACGTTGTTCTTATCGACGGACGTGCCCGCGGTATCATTGCTAAGAATCTTGTTACCGGTAAACTGGAACGTTTCGCTGCACACGCAGTAGTAATCGCTACCGGTGGTTACGGAAATGCATACTTCCTGTCTACCAATGCAATGACTTGCAACTGTACAGCTGCTGTTTCTTGCTACCGTAAGGGTGCTTGGATGGCTAATCCGGCTATGGTACAGATTCACCCCACTTGTATTCCTGTTCACGGTGACAAACAGTCTAAGTTGACTTTGATGTCAGAGTCGCTGCGTAATGACGGCCGCATCTGGGTTCCGAAGAAAAAAGAAGATGCAGTGAAACTTCAGAAGGGTGAAATCAAGGGAAGCGATATTCCGGAAGAAGACCGTGACTATTACTTGGAACGCCGTTATCCGGCATTCGGAAATTTGGTTCCGCGTGACGTTGCCAGCCGTGCTGCAAAAGAACGTTGCGATGCAGGTTTCGGTGTGAACAATACAGGCTTGGCAGTATTCCTCGATTTCTCTGAGGCTATCAGCCGCTTAGGCATCGATATCGTTCTCCAACGTTATGGTAACCTCTTCGATATGTACGAGGAAATCACTGACGTGAATCCGGGCGAACTGGCAAAAGAAATTGCCGGTGTGAAATATTATAATCCGATGATGATCTATCCGGCTATCCACTATACAATGGGTGGTATCTGGGTTGACTACGAACTGATGACTTCTATCAAGGGTCTGTTCGCTATCGGTGAATGTAACTTCTCTGACCACGGTGCAAACCGCCTCGGTGCTTCTGCATTGATGCAAGGTCTGGCTGACGGTTACTTCGTATTGCCTTACACTATTCAGAACTATCTGGCTGACCAGATCACAGTTCCCCGCTTCTCTACCGACCTGCCTGAATTTGCAGCAGCAGAGAAAGCAATTCAGGATAAGATCAACTGGATGATGAACATCAAGGGTAAGAAGTCTGTAGACTCTATCCACAAGGAACTGGGTCACGTAATGTGGGAATATGTAGGTATGGGCCGTACAGCAGAAGGTCTGAAGACCGGTATTGCCAAACTGAAAGAAATCCGCAAGGAATTCGAAAAAGACCTCTTCATTCCAGGAGATAAGGAAGGCATGAATGTAGAGTTGGATAAGGCTATCCGCTTGTACGACTTCATTATCATGGGTGAATTGGTTGCATACGATGCTCTGAACCGTAACGAAAGCTGCGGTGGTCACTTCCGTGAAGAATACCAGACTGAGGAAGGCGAAGCAAAACGTGATGATGAAAACTTCTTCTACGTTGCTTGCTGGGAATATCAAGGCTCCGACGAAAAAGCTCCTGAACTGCTGAAAGAACCGCTGGTTTACGAAGCAATCAAGGTACAAACTCGTAACTATAAGAGCTAATCGGGAAGTTGAACATTTAAAGAATTAAAGAAAATGGATAAAAATATAAGTTTCACACTGAAAGTATGGCGTCAGAAAGGTCCAAAGGCAAAAGGCGCTTTTGAAACATACCAAATGAAAGATATCCCCGGTGACACTTCATTCCTTGAAATGCTGGATATCTTGAATGAGCAACTGATTTCTGAAGGTAATGAACCGGTTGTATTCGATCATGACTGCCGCGAAGGTATCTGCGGTATGTGTTCGCTCTACATCAACGGACATCCCCACGGTCCTGCAACGGGTGCTACTACCTGCCAGATTTACATGCGTCGTTTCAATGATGGCGACACTATCACTGTTGAACCTTGGCGTTCTGCCGGTTTCCCGGTTATCAAGGACTTGATGGTAGACCGCACGGCTTATGACAAGATCATGCAAGCAGGTGGTTATGTAAGTGTGCGTACAGGTTCTCCTCAGGATGCCAACGCTATCCTGATTCCGAAGCAGATTGCTGACGAAGCCATGGATGCTGCTGCTTGTATCGGTTGCGGTGCTTGCGTAGCTGCATGTAAGAATGGTTCTGCTATGCTGTTCGTTTCCGCAAAAGTTAGCCAGTTGAACTTGCTGCCGCAAGGTAAACCGGAGGCATTGCGCCGTGCAAAAGCTATGTTGAGCAAGATGGACGAACTCGGATTCGGTAACTGTACCAACACTCGCGCTTGCGAAGCTGAATGTCCGAAGAACATTTCTATCAGCAACATCGCTCGTTTGAACCGCGATTTTATCATCGCAAAACTGAAAGACTAATCAGCCCTTTCTACATTTGATTAATATCACCAGGACTCCTCTGCCGGGAAACCGACAGAGGAGTTTTTATACCATCTTACAATAAATACTTTCAGAGATTTCAAATGATATCCATTAACGATAGGATAACTGTAAAACGGCTCCCCTTTCCTACTTCAGATTGCACCTCTATATGCCCGCACAACCGTTCAATAATGACTTTACAAATAGAAAGTCCAAGTCCGCTTCCCTGTTCAAACTCATCGGTTTTATAAAAACGGTCAAAGATCATCATGAGCTCCTTCTCATCAATTCCTTTTCCCGTATCCTGCACATAGACACTAACTTTCCGATGCTCCTTATCCACACTACATCCCAATGTTACCGAACCACTACGGGTAAACTTATCCGCATTATTCAAAAAATTGGAAATAACCTGAATAAAACGCATACGATCTATCCTGACGGGCAAGGAAAGACTTTCATCCAGAACAAGATGAAACTGCAACGAGGGTTTGATTAGTGTCTGATAAGCCATATAAATCTCTTTCACAACCGTCGTCATATTCCATTCTTTTATTTTGAGATCCAGATTACCGGAATCCAGACGCGATATTTCCACTACGTCATTGACTAGTTTCAAAAGCAGTTCATTATTACGGTTGATAATCTCAAGCATAGCTTTCTTCTCTTCCGGTTCAATCTCATCGCCACCTTCGCCTACCAATAAATTAGTAAATCCGACAATAGCATTCAGCGGAGTACGGATTTCATGGCTCATATTATTCAGAAAAGATTGCTTCAATTCAGCATTTTCGGCCATCTGCTTAGCCTGAATGAGTTGTTCTTCACGCTCCACCTGTAGCTGAATATCCTGCATAACACCTGCCAGCATTATCCTCCCCTTTGCATCTTTCAGGCTGCGACACCGTAGTTCATACCAGCGATAATTTTCTTCACTGAAAGAGAAACGTACACGCCGAACATGCATGTCCGTAGATTGATGCAATGTTTCGTATAATGAATTCAGTAAGGATACATCATCAGGATACGCATATTTCAAGAAATCGGTTCGCACAAACGTCCTCTGTTCCATTCCCACCAAACGAGTATAATTCTCATCAAATTCAATATTCTCCCCCTGAATATCCCAAAGGGCAACTCGTCCTCCATCCATGGAAAGCGTCAACCGCTTATGAATTTCCTCAAGCATCTCCAGGTTCTTTCGTTCCTCACGCGAACGTCGACGGATGCGCAACCAACTGACCAATACCAGAATAAAAGCAAGGATAAACAATCCAGTCAGAAAATAAAGCTCATTCCGATACCGATCATAAAATGAGTAATTGATAATACGCACATTTTCAGGCACATTTTCCACATCAAAGTCTGCATAGGCTGAAAAGTAAGTCCAATCCAGTACATATTCCTTTTCCATATCCCTGATTTTCGGCATACCGATCTTCTCTTTATTCATCAGGCGAACAGAAAAATCGGCCGCAGTACGCGCAGAAATCTCATCAGTAGCCATATAACCACCCACAATTTTGGCATCCTCCCCAAATCCCTGACGGATACAACTGAAAGAGGGAATATTCAAGGCTTTAGTTATCGGGAGCGACATCTGATCAAATTTATCCAGCAGGAAAACCTCTTTCTTCTGCCCACTCTTTGATTTCTCCATGTCGACAAACAAAGAGGTCCCTTTGGTATAACGGAAAGGACAAAGGCTTATGGTTATCTCATCTTTACCAACATGACTACCCGCTCTTGCAGGCATCAAATTATGGTGCTCGACCATTTCCTGTAATTCCTTATATTCCGGTTCTACAGAGAAAGCAGCCCCACAACCCAATAGCCGCATTTCCTTTCTATCGGCAAACCGGGTTAACAGATCAAACGATTTGCGTCCAAGAGGAGTCAGATCTATATTATAAATAACATCTATCCCGACTTGTGGCCGTAAAGATTTTATAAAATCGATATTACGTTGAAAGTCCGGTGCATCACGCAACACATAAACTTTTCTGCGCTCATATTCCTTTATAAGTTTTTCATCGGGAAAATGTACATTGCAAGCTACTACAGAGACAGAGGAAAGCAGGCGGTGACGGGTGTTAAATAAGGCAGATACAGCTTGGTCGCCCACAGTAAGAATCAGTGCCACCGGCTTATCTTTAATGATCTCAAGATACGCCTCCATGTTTTTTATCCCCTCTTTCGAATCGACAGTATTGAAATCCAGATAAAATTTATTAAATACCGGCTCTATTCCCTGCTTTCTGAACTCCTGCCTCAGAAGCTCTTCAAAATTTCCATAGCAATCATAATAAGGAGAGGAAGAATACATAAGAGAAATTATTCTTTCTATCCGATGGTTGGCAGTATACCATCGTTTAAAATTGACCCCACATAAAAAAGCACATAGCAAGAGAATGAAGGCGAAAGCATATTTTAGTTTGTCGGTTTTCATTGCAAGACTAATATGCTAGCAAAAGTAATATAATCTATAAAAAAGGAGAGGTTTTATTCAAAAAATATTCAATCTTTTTTTTATTTTCTGTAACGTGTGGAAAAGAAGTGGATTGATAAATAATAATATGGGTATACGACGACACGGATGAAGACGGACGAACGCGGACTTTATAAGGCTGAAAGCCTCTCCTATTATGCAACCATTATCAGGGAACTACACTTTCTGTTTATTCTCAATAGGGTGAGAACTTTTTCTCTCTTTGTTGAGCAATAGCTCTCAACATAGTGAGAAAGTTTTCTCAATTAAGCGAGAAACAGTTCTCACTGTAATAAGCATTCATTAGACATTATGTACATATCATTTCCGCACGTTAGCTAACAAAGACAAAAGCGATACTTTAAATTTTCTTTATCAAAGTATTGTATACAAACGAAAACTCCCTAATTTTGTGACTGCTATAAAAGACTTAAGATGAACGTGCACAAAACCTGGATATTATTGCTATTCTTACTAATCCCGACTATTCTATTCGCTCAAAAAACAAGAACAGTCAAGGGAAAAGTGTGCACGGCGTCAGATACCCCAAAAGGGGAAGAACCCTTACCTTACGCAAGCATTGTTATTTTAAGTGGAAAAGATTCCACTTTCATAAAAGGAGCCGCAAGCGATACGGACGGACACTTCAACCTTCAGTTTACTACTCAGAAAGGAACACAATATCTACTCAAAGCTTCTTATACGGGCATGCAATCTGTCTTCCGAAAACTGGATGGCAATGCTTCAACCATTAATCTGGGCAGCATCCTACTGAAGGAAGGCATCGAATTGGGAGAAGTGACAGTAAAAGCTCCAATACGTGAAATAGACCAGGTGGGAGATACCACCGTCATCAATGCAGCAGCTTATAAAACACCCGAAGGCTCCTATCTGGAGGCTCTGGTGAAACGTATTCCCGGAATGGAATATGACAGTGAAACCAAAACCCTGAAATACAATGGACTGCCTATCAATGAAATCAACGTAAACGGTGAAGCCTTCTTTGCGGGCGACAACAAGATGGCACTGGAAAACCTCCCTGTAGAGTTAATCAGCAAGATAAAAGTATACGATAAGAAGAGCAAACTGGAAAAGCTGACAGGCGTCAGTACCGGAAAGGAAAACTATGTACTCGACTTGCAGACCAAAGCAGAATTCAATGGGACCCTTCTTTTATCGGGACAAGCCGGATATGGCAATAACAACAAAAAGGACTTCAACTTGCAAGGTAACTACTTCAAGAATAACGGAAACAACCTCTCCGTCATTGCCAACTCCGGTAATCTCAATATGAGAACCAGCTATAAAGACAACATACAGGAGAACGTTGCATTGAACTTTACCCAAAAGTACAATAAGAAGCTGACTATCAACGGAAATATGTCCTATCACCACAATAATCAGGGCAACGTATCCACATCCTACAATGAACAATACCTGACAAGCGGAAACAAATACCAATACTCTGCCGGTAACAATACGAACGGCAGTCGCAATATGAATGCGACATTGGGCTTAAACTGGCAGGTAGATAGCATGACCTTTGTTAATATCTATGGTAATTTCAACCTCACCCGGAATAATAGTGCCAATAATAACCGCCAAGGCACATTCAATGAAAATCCTCATCTGGATATCCTGGACCCTTTCAGTACTATCAGTGAAGTACCCGATGATCAAAAAATCAATGATATTTCTATGGGGTCGCTGATGAGAGGCAACCAACACCGGTCTTCCTTCCACGCAAATATCATGCGCCGGATCAATAAAAAAGGAACTTCCGTCGGGCTAACAGCTCAATACAATGATAGTAAAAATGACAATAACAACTTCTCCGTATCCTCAACGACCTATTATCAACTGAAAAACAGTGCCGGAAACGACTCTATACTCTACCGTAACCAGTACTCATCGAACCGGTCGCCCAACCGTTCACAAGGCATAGGGGTGATGTTCACCCATCCTTTCACCAAGAAACTACGCTCACAGATCTCATATAATTTCAATTATAGCAAGCAGAAAAACGACCGCAATACATACGACCTGTCCGGCTTTATGGAAGAAGCAGAGGTGCAGCCCGGCTATCTACCCGAAGGATATGAGACGAGTTACATCGACAGCCTGAGTAACCGAAGCCATAGCAGTACCCTACAACACGGAATCAATCTGTTTTTTAACTACTCCGACACCACTTGGAATGTCAATGCCGGGATGTCCGTAAAACCCGAACGCCGTAGCCTGAACCAAAAAACAGGTTTACATAAAGCCGATACCACCCTTCGCTCTGTCGGTTTCCAGCCTATGTTGTTCGTCTCATGGCAGAAAAAGAAAAACAGGATCATCCTGCACTATTATGGAAATACCTCGCAACCGTCATTATACGATCTGATCGCCCCCACCAACAACAGCGATCCGCTCAACATCACACGAAGCAACCCTAATCTGAAGCCTACTTACAATCAATCTGTCCGACTGGAAGCACAAAATACAAAGCAAGGCGTCTTTGCCACACTGAACTGGAACAACAGAATCAACAGCCAGACCCGTGCAGTGACCTACAACCAGCAGACAGGCGGGCGTGAAACCTATCCGGTCAATATCAACGGCAACTGGAACATGAACGGGGTACTTCGATATCAGAAGCGCATCAAAAGTTTTAGCCTGAATGCCAATGCCGGAGGCTCTTTTGCGCAAGATGTCAGCCTCATCAACGAAAACCAGACCGAACAACCGGAGCGTAGTACCACTCACAACACCGGGATAAACACTGATCTCCGCCTATCCTACCAGCCTAAATGGGGAAACTTCGACCTGAACGGAAGATGGAATTTTCAACATTCTGCCAACTCGCTTCTGGAAACAGATACTTACACCCGTAATTATGCTTTCGGAATAAACGCCTTTGCTGATTTACCAAAAAGTATACAGCTGAGAACCGATGCGAATTATTCTTTCCGAAACGGTACGAACATAAAGAAGGGGGAAGACGACCAATTTGTATGGAACGCAAGTATCACATGGCGTTTCCTGAAAAAAAAGCAAGCCGAGGTATCAGCCAACTGGGTGGATATACTCAGCCAACAAAAGAGTTATTACCGCAGCACTATGGCAGATGGCTTTTACGAGAGCCATACGCAACAGATAGGCAGTTACTTCATCGTCTCTGTGAAATACCGTTTTAACCAGCCTCTTCGCAAAAAGTCTGTGTCTCCTCAGTAGCAACAGATTGCACCGAACGAAGCCCGCGAGGGGAAGAACCAAAATACTTCTTACAGTAGTTAGAGAAGTGAGGCAAAGATTCAAAACCATATTTATAACAGATTTCGGAGATTGTGGCTTCCGTATACCGAAGTTCATAAGCTATGCTCTCTTTACGCTTCTCCATCATCCACTCATAAACAGGTTTATGGAACACAGAGTTGAAAATGCGCCGGAAGGTGGTAGTAGTGTAGCCACCTAATTGGGCTAATTCTTCCACAGTCTTCACCTTCATATGGTTTTGTAAAACAAAATACTCGAAGCTGGACGTATATCTGGACAGTGAATGCACCAGCATAGAGAGATCATAATCGGAATAATATTGTCCCAGAATAAAAGCAAGTTCTTTCCGTTTAAGAGAAAGCAATTCCCGGCAAATCTTCTCTTCTACCAAATAAGCTTTTGAAGCACTCAGAAAGAAATTCAATTCATTAGTAATTTTCAAAGGCGTGAATATGAGGGGAGGAGTTACACTTTTCATTATATATTTATAGCGTTCCTCGCAAAACAATTCAGGCTGATTGAAGCGGTAACAAACACATTCCACATCCGTCAGAGCAAGAATCTCATACTTTGAACCGATAGCCTGAAGAATAAACTCACCGGCATGCAGCACAGTACCTGCATACTCCTGACTGTTGACAAGAGCTTCTCCTTCTAACAGAAAAATCATGATATTCTCTTCGCATTTTTGGGCAGGAAGGTGGAAACCTCTTGAATGAGAGGCATAAATGATAGCATTAGCCACAGCCTTAGGGCACTGCTGACACGATATGACCGCACCACATGCAGAGTAAGTTTGCATTGTAGATTGAATGTTTTTTGTTTGTTATTGTGCGGCAAAAATAAGAATATTATGGGAAGAAACAAAAAAATCCCCAAAGACTTTACAAAAGTGAAAGTCTTCGGGGATAATTCTTCAATCTATCCAATAATGCTATGGCAAGCGCAGTCTCTTATAACGATTTCGAAGAAGCCTTATGAATCTTGAAAGTTGCAAGGTTCCCTTTGTGGTCTGTAGGCCAAACACAGGAAGGGGTCAGGAACTTATCTTTGGAATCATTTTCTATTATTATGCCTCTCACAACTGTTTCGGAAGGACCTATCAATATGCAATTTTTCAATGAAAGAATCGAGTTCATCGGATAATAATAAATAAAATCAATCCGGTCACGTTCATCGGCTTCGGGGGCCCAAGCTAATTTTTCCAGTTTAGCTTCTTCTGCAAGCTTATTTCCTGCGGGAAATGTGAAGCCGGGATATCGAACAGGATTAGGATATTTTTCACGATAACTATCCTTGAATCCAGCTTCATGAAGCATCATAGAACAATCCCAATGAATGACAGCCCCATTGTGATCCCATAGATTTTTTGTGTCCGCCTGCCAGTCCAAATGGGAAGGCTCGTTGAAATCTCCTCCCATAATAACCGGACGTCCTTGTTTAATATCGGTTTGCACTTCTTGTACGAAAGTACGGATAGACTCATCTCTGAATGACAAACGATTGGCTTTCAAAACCTCGGACTCATCTGTTATAGGATTATCTATCTTTTTCCAGCTCGTGCCACTATATCCGCGTGGCATATAACATTCATAATTCCGATAATCTAAATGGCAGGAATAAAAAGAAACTGGCTGCCCTTCGATTGTGGTTGTCATTTTCACCATAGCACGACTTTCATCACCCGGTACAATGCAGCATTTAGTCATGCTATCCGGTTTGAATTTACTTAAAATACCAATTGCCAGATCGAAAGTCTCTCCATAATAATGTTTTCCCCTCTTATTTAATTCTTCTATCACGTATGGTATAAACCGTTTTCCATCTCTGACTTCACATAGGAAAACTACGTCTGCATCCATCTGATCCAATACATCAATAATTCCTTGATCTCCATTAGGCACTTTAGCACCTCCATGCCACAGGTTTAATTGAAAAACTGTAAATGTACTTTTTGCTTTTGCATTGCAAAGGTTAACTGAACAAAACAGGCATAGTAATAATAATAGTAAATTCTTTTTCATTTCGTTAATGCATTCTATAACCTTGATAAATTATAAGTTTATACAAAAGTAGTATATTCTCTGTGCATTCCAAGCTACTTATATAGTTTTTGAATTCTAATTCTTTGTATCACACCCCACACGGTAACTCCATTTACACGCCGAGGTAAGGTCGTTACATACCGAGGTAAAGAGCGTTACAATAAAAGGTAAAATCCGTTACATACAGCGGTAAATGCTTTTACATCCCGTTGTAAATGACCCGTAAATGCTAATATCATATTTTCTATCATATACATAAGAGTCACAGTCTTAAGGCACTGCTGACACGATATGGCTACACCACACGCAGAGTAAGTTTGCATTGTAGATTGAATGTTTTTTGTTTGTTATTGTGCGGCGAAAATAAAAATATGATGAGAAGATACAAAAAAGCCCCAAAGACTTTACGTTTTGTAAAGTCTTTGGGGAAAAATAAAGGTTTATAAAAGATTATTTAACAGGAGTTATAGGATCAGCCTGAGGCTCTGCATCGCTCCATTCTCCCCATTCTGGTTCACCAAATGTCACCTGAGCAGCATCACTTGTTAAACTTAAAGTATAACGGACACGTTTTCCTTTCTCCCATGTTATAGCAGGAAGAGATACTTCTTTTACACCATCTTCAAGAGTAGATTGACCGTTTCCTCCTTCTTCTGTAACTTTTGCAGAATAAGTGACTTTCACCTTTACAGCATCAGCTGCAATAGCTTGAGGTAAGAGCATAAACAAAGCAGCAGTAGATTGATCTAAATTAGAAACATCTGCATCCGCATTAGAAATCAATTCAACAGAACCCGTATAGGCATATACAGTAGGAGTAGCCGATACTTTAACTTCAGTCCAAGTTCCTGCAGTTTTAGAACCATCAAAAGTAAAAGTACCCTGATCTTTCACACCTGTAAGTTCTAATTTAGTTAATGTATAAGTAAATCCGACTTCACCTTTAATTGAGAAATTAACCTGAGTCAATAAATGGCAGAATGGAAGTTGCAGATCACCAGCATCTTTATTTTTATCAATCAAATTTGCAGCCAATAAATCTTCTTGATCACCAATTTCACCAACTGTATAGTCAAAATGAGGATAGTTTGTCGTTACAGTCAGAGGTTGTTCTGGAGAGACAGAGAAAAATTGTACAAATCCAGTCGTAGGCCAATAATATGGGCCAGAAGTATACTCCCACTTATTCACATCCTTTTTATTAACTACCACACCCGGCATAAACTCTCCAAGTGTAACATCAGGGCCTATCTTCGTTACCGTCTTATATCCATAAACTTTAAAGGATTTGAAATCTGCGTTATTCACAATATTCGCTCTTGTAGCATTACTCACTACTGCGCCAAAGTTAATTTCTGCTTTTTCACCAGCCTTTTCAATCTCTTCATTCTGTGAGCAACCTACGATTGCCAACGCAGCAACTGCTGCCAATAAAATCTTCTTCATAATCGTTTGTTTTATAAGTTAATATTTTTATTTGTTTACTTTCAATTCACAGGTAATTCAACATCCGTCTCATCATCCCAATCACCGACATCACCACCCATACCACCGCCTCCACCGGGAGGAACTTCCACATCATCCACTTCTATTTCTTCATCAATCGGTATTTCAATATCCGTTGCCGGATCTCCCTCTCCCTCTTCAGGAGGAGTAGGCGGAGGAGATGGAGCAGTTACAGCGGCTGTTATGTCAACCTTGACTTCCTGAACCGTATTATCTACCTTCACAAGTAGTAATTTCATCGTTACCTCGCTGCCTGAACGTGTGCCTGCTGATTCTGATACAAAAAAAGCAGAAAAGCTACCACGTATCACATCACCTCCTTTTCGGGCCTCTACATAAATTGGGGCAACACTTGCTGTACATGAGCCATTACTAATGTAATAAGAACCATTCATCCCGTCTACATTACAGATAATGCTTGCCACATTCTTCAATCCTTTCACCTTTATTTCAAAAGAATAGTTCTTGACTACCAGTTTCGGTTGAAACTCCATCAAAAGCATCTTCTCACTCTTTTCTATTTTCATATCTTTCACACTTACTACATACAAAGGGTCTGGCGACCACACCATCGCTTCACTGCTATTAAGCCCTGTATACGGTCCGGTGTAAGCTTCAATCGTCTCATACGCCCCATCACCACGAATCAACACACTCTCTGTATTATAATTGTAAATCACCATGTCATAATATCCCGGTGGCACTTTCACCACTCCACCTTCAATCGAGAGATAGTTCTCCACCTTTCTTCCTTCTTCGCTTTTCGGGTAGAAGATCACCCTCATTCCTTCGGGCAACTGCTCCGTCACCCCCTTCCAATTAAGCTTAATCTGTACTCCGCTGACAGGATAATCATCCAGTATATCTCTAAATTCACATCCTGCTAAAAGTACCGATAGCCCCAATAGAAGCAAAAGAAACACACATTTTGTACACCGCATAGCTACCGCCTCCTTCCCTGAATGAGCCATACCAAAGAAACCTTGGCTTTCGTAGGCCCTATAAAATGATAGCGTCCGCTACTTGTCCATATCAAATCACTTTCGTAGGTAGTATATTTTCGGTATTCTGTTTCCAGATAGCCAATCCCCAGACTGAATTCAAGAGCCAGGTGCCGGGCCAGTCGATGACTGTAACCATAAGTCAGTCCAGAAGCTGCATAATAGTTTCCCCGATATCCTTTATCCTTATCAAACTGGAAGTCGTACACTCCCCCTTCAGCATATATTCCCAGAAAATGTCCCGTCAACCGTTCACGATTCTTACGATTCCCAAGCCAGTAACGCACCTCAGCACCTCCCGAAAGAAGCTGGTAACAGAAACCGCGCTTGCTATCCGACCACCAGGGACATTTATATTCCATATTCAAAGACCACCGCTGCCCTACGGGCAATTCCACCTCCACATTCGGAGCCAAAGCTAAATCATAAAGTATATTGTTCTTCAATGCAATCACTGTTCTACGCGGGGTTTCCCTCTTACTTTCTGCCTCAACATACGGAGAAAAAGTCATTAGTTCCATTTTTCCCTCCGGTAGAGTATTTACAGGCAATGCTAATGTAGCTATCGACAAACTGTCTTTCATCTCCCCTATCCGTTCTACTTTCCGGAATTGATGTTCCGACAAATAAGCGTAAGGTTTTCCACCATCCAAATAGTGCAACAGCTTTATCAGCTTTTCAAAGTTCCCGAAGTGTCGCCGGATTAACGCCAGCACATCTTCTTTATCCGGCACCTGCGGATCATTCATTACCCATTGGTATATTTTGCTCCAGGTTTCCGGTTGAAACATTCGGTCCGTCGGGTTGCAAATATCCTTCTTCGCTGCTAATCTTTCAGCTCGCATCTCTGCTTTTCCTAATATCAAAAAAGAGAGTATTAAGAATATATATAAACCTACGCGAACCTTCATAACTTTGCTTTGTATATGGCAAATGTATATTTAAAAATTTGAAAGAAATACGAAGATTATAACTCTTTTCAGGGGGTGGAAGCTTCTGTGAAACGAATGAAACAGATTTGCAACTTTGCAACATAAAAGAGGTCTCAACTTCGTATCAATCCAGAGAAAAGAATTCTTTTTTAGGCAGTTAATAAGGCCATTCCGGAAAGGAATCTAATAATTAGGGGCTATTAAAAAAAAGAAAGCTATTCTATAATCATTTAGCCACTATCATCCACTATATTGTCTCAAAAAGACAGTTCGTGTGCGAGAACAGTGAATATCCGTGAAAGAATTATAAAAGGAATATCAAACGGAAGCAAATATTTGGAAGAAACGGGGTGAGCTCTTATATTTGCAATGTGATTTTTTTCATAGTATTAGATTTAAGGTT
>NZ_MSHA01000046.1:0-30665 GCF_001940965.1 Bacteroides sp. Phil13
GCCGTATAGGACTTACCCGTTTTTCTTGTTTGCGGGTGCAAAGGTAGGCATTTTTATGAAACATGCAATACTTTGCCCAAACTTTTTTCAACTTTAACAAGAATACACGGGCTACAAACAATATTATTTATACCTTTGCGCCATTATTCCTAATGAAAGATGACAGAAAACAAAGGTTACTTGCAACGATATGCCATGTTGTTCGGCACTTATTTGGGCGGTTTTTGGATTTTGAAATTCATACTGTTCCCTCTGGGTATTAGCGTACCATTTCTCTTTTCCATTTTTATAGGACTAACTTTATGTGTGCCCTTTATGGCGTATTATTACGTGCGCATGTACCGGAACATGGTATGTGGCGGGACAATAAGTTTTCTTCATGCATGGATTTTCACCGTATTTATGTATATGTTTGCCGCATTGCTTACAGCCGTGGCACATTATATATATATCCGCTTTATTGACCAAGGGTTTATATTGAATTCCTATGAAACGATGTTGAACTCTTGGGAAATTACATATAAAGCAGTGCCCGGCATTGATGCATATATTGAACAATTAAGGGAAGGCTTAAGCCAGGTGCGTTCACTGACTCCGATAGAAATCACGATGCAAATGATGTCGATGAATGTTTTTGTGGGATCATTACTTGCCATTCCCACCGCTTTGTTCGTTATGAAGCGCCCACCGGCAGATTATATCGGAGGAAGATAAAATATAAGGATAAAGAAATAGTGTATATAGAAAACAGTTTAATCGTAATATAGAAAGATGGATATTTCAGTTGTCGTTCCTTTGTATAATGAAGAAGAATCACTTCCGGAACTGTACGCATGGATTGAACGGGTGATGAAAGCCCACGGCTTTTCATACGAAGTTATTTTCGTGAATGACGGAAGTACCGACCGCTCCTGGCAAATTATCGAAGAACTGAGTCGAGAATCAGATGCAGTACATGGCATTAAGTTCCGCCGTAATTATGGCAAATCTCCGGCATTATATTGTGGCTTTGAAAAGGCACAAGGAGATGTTGTCATTACAATGGATGCAGATTTACAGGATAGCCCGGACGAAATACCCGAACTATACCGGATGATAACAGAGGATGATTACGACTTGGTATCCGGCTGGAAAAGGAAACGTTACGATCCGCTTTCAAAAACCATTCCTACAAAAATATTCAATGCAACGGCACGCAAAGTATCCGGTATCAAGAACCTGCACGATTTTAATTGCGGCCTGAAAGCTTACAAGAGAGATGTGGTGAAGAACATTGAAGTGTATGGCGAAATGCATCGTTATATCCCCTACCTTGCCAAGAATGCCGGTTTCAAAAAGATCGGAGAAAAGATTGTTCAACACCAGGCACGCAAATTCGGCAAGACGAAGTTCGGCGGTTTGAATCGTTTCTTTAATGGATACCTAGACTTGATCTCACTTTGGTTCCTGTCAGCCTTCGGAGTAAAACCGATGCACTTCTTCGGACTTCTCGGTTCACTTATGTTCATCTTCGGCTTTATTGCAGTAGTCATTGTAGGCGTTACAAAACTATACCATATGCATAGCGGGATGCCTTACCGTTTGGTTACCGACTCCCCCTACTTCTACTTATCGCTGACCGCCATGATTATCGGAACACAATTGTTCCTTGCCGGCTTCCTTGGCGAACTGATTTCACGCAATGCCCCTGAACGAAATAAATATCAAATAGAAAAAACAATATAAGACTATGAGAAAATTAGTAAAACTGATATTGCTTTGTCTGATTGCTTATCCTATTATCAGTATCGTTTCTTCCTGTTCGGAAGAAGAAGACTGCTCAATGAATGCACGTCCGATGATGCAATGCTATCTTTATAAAATAGACGGAGAGACAGAAAGAGTTGTGAATGATACTCTTGACTCGCTCACCATCACCGCATTCGGTACAGATTCTATCATCCTCAATAACCAGAAGAGAGTACACGGATTATCATTACCACTACGCTATACGGCAGACTCCACCGTACTGGTATTCCATTATAGCAAAGACGTTAAGATTAAAAAAGATACGATTGTCATCCGCCAGAAGAATACGCCTTATTTCCTTTCAATGGATTGCGGCTATCAGATGAAACAAAGCATCACAGGCAGATCATATAGCCGTCATCTACTTGACTCCATATATATTCAAACAGCAGAAGTAAGCATTTATGGAACGGAAAATCTTAAGCTCTTTTATCGTAATTAATCTGGTGCTTTGTTTGTTGGCCGGATTTCCGGTACAAGCACAAAACAGCAACCGTCCTCCTGCCTCTAATCCGCCGAAAGAGCAAAAGAAAGAAGTGGATGAGGAAGCTTTCCCGCTATACAATGGCGTGACCGTCAGTGTTGATTTATGGGGTATCGGAAGCAAAGCTTTCGGAAGTGATTTTTTAAGTTCGGAAGTAGCGGTGGATGTTAATCTCAAAAACCGTTTCTTCCCGATAGTAGAACTTGGATATGGCGGCAC
This sequence comes from Bacteroides sp. Phil13, assembly GCF_001940965.1. Lineage (NCBI taxonomy): Bacteria > Pseudomonadati > Bacteroidota > Bacteroidia > Bacteroidales > Bacteroidaceae > Bacteroides > Bacteroides sp. Phil13. Next base: position 2,492 of record NZ_MSHA01000046.1, read on the forward strand.
CGATGCATGGAATGACAATGGTACCCACTACAAGAGTAATGCGCCTTATTTCCGTATCGGAATGAATTACAACGCTCTTTTCAAAAAGAAATTCAAGAATTACCTGTTTGTGGGACTACGTTACGCCATGAGTAGTTTCAAGTATGATATAGCAACCCTATCGGTAGATGATCCTATCTATGGCGGAGGCATTGGTAATCCGAACCAGGTAGATGACATCTGGGGTGGAAGCTTACCCTTCAACCACAAAGGAATGAAAGGATCCATGCAATGGTTTGAATTTTGTGTCGGCATTCGTGCACATATATGGAAAGAACTCTATATGGGCTGGGGATTGCGCTTCAAATTCCGCACAAGTTCATCTACAGGAGAATACGGAGATCCCTGGTATGTACCCGGATTCGGCAAATATGGCTCCAACACAATGGGCGTAACTTATACAATCACTTATAAACTACCATTCTAAAACTATGACCGGATTAGAGATTTGGCTTCTTGCCGTGGGACTCGCGATGGATTGTTTCGCCGTCTCCATAGCCAGTGGCATTCTTCTGAAACGTACGCTATGGCGGCCTATGCTGACCATGGCTTTTTTCTTTGGATTATTTCAAGCCATCATGCCACTCCTCGGGTGGATAGGCGCCAGCACATTCAGCCATCTGATAGAGAGTCTGGATCATTGGATCGCTTTCGCCATTCTTGCTTTTCTGGGCGGACGCATGGTCAGAGAGTCTTTCAAGGACGAAGATTGCAAAAAAGAATACGACCCGAAAAGCTTGAAAGTTGTGCTCGCATTAGCCGTTGCAACCAGTATTGATGCATTGGCCATTGGAGTCTCATTTGCATTTCTGGGTATGCGTGATTTCTCAGAAATACTCCCTCCTATTTCTATCATCGGTTTTGTATCTTTCGCCATGTCTCTTATAGGATTACTATTCGGTATCCGCTTTGGATGCGGCATTGCACGAAGACTACGGGCAGAACTCTGGGGAGGTATTATCCTGATTATCATCGGAACCAAAATATTAATAGAACACTTGTTCTTTAGTTAAACTTCACTTATGGAAAAGAAGGCACAGAGAAATTTCTTATGGATTGCCCTGCTTGTATTGGGAACAATCTGGATACTTGCACGTCACAACCGTACGCAACCTTATTATACAATAAACGGATTGATATTCGGCACGGTTTATAATATAACCTATCAGTATGATGGTGACTTGAAAGTTGAAATTGACGAAGAATTGAAGAGATTTGACGGCTCTCTGTCCCCCTTTAATGATACGGCCACAATTACGCGAATCAACCGCAACGAGGATATTGTACCGGACACTTTTTTCACGAATGTATTCCGTCGTAGTATGGAAATTTCCAAAGAAACGGATGGTGCATTCGACATTACGGTTGCCCCATTGGCCAATGCCTGGGGATTTGGTTTCAAGAAAGGCGCATTTCCTGATTCGGCCATGATAGATAGTCTACTGGACATTACGGGATATACCAAAGTAACCCTATCCAATGAGGGAAAGGTCGTGAAGCAGGATGAACGCATGATGCTATCATGTAGTGCCGTTGCTAAAGGGTATGCCGTAGATGTAATAGCACAATTTCTCGCAAAGAAAGGCATTAAGAATTTCATGGTAGATATAGGTGGAGAAATTGTAGCCCAGGGAGAAAATCCAAAGAAAGATTTGTGGCGCATCGGTATCAATAAACCGGTAGATGATTCGCTATCTATCAATCAGGAATTACAAACGGTACTGAATGTAACGGGTGTGGGTATTGCTACTTCAGGTAATTACCGTAATTTCTATTATAAGGATGGAAAGAAATATGCGCATACCATAGACCCAAGAACGGGATATCCGGTACAACACAACATCTTATCCGCCACGGTAATAGCCAAAGATTGCATGAGTGCTGATGCTTATGCCACCGCTTTCATGGTGATGGGATTGGAAGAAGCCGAACGGTTTGCCGATGCCCACCCGGATATTGATGCCTGCTTTATCTACACGGACGAGAAGGGAGAACTTCAAACATACTATACGAAAGGGATGAAAAGGTTTATAACAAGTGATTAGTGTTTAGTGATAAGTGATTAGCGGGTTGCGCTACATTCCGCATGGTGCTAATCACTTATCACTAAACACTAATCACTACGAAACTACGCTTCGATAAATTACCTATTTATAGAATACAAAATACACCGCAAGTACCAGACAAATGAATGCCGCAAAATGATTCCAATGCAAACTTTCGCCCTTGAAAAGAACCGTAGTAAATACTGTGAAAATGATGAGTGTAATCACTTCCTGAATAATCTTTAATTGTATCAGCGAGAAAGGGCCACCATTACCAATAAACCCGATACGATTGGCTGGAACCAAACAAAAATATTCCGCAAGAGCGATACTCCATGAAAATAAGATTATGGCGTAAAGCGGCCAATTAGTAATCACTTTCATATCTTGCAACTTCAGATGACCATACCATGCAAAAGTCATAAAGACATTAGACACTATTAAAAGCAGAATCGTATAAAGACCTTTCATTTCAGTGATGAATATTTAAGGGGTGATTAATCTAAATTATCAATTTTCTGAGGAAGAAGTTCCTCCTGAACATTTGCCATACTTCCCCAAAGACTATAGCGAGCTTCCGGGTTCATAGCTTCCAACTGATGTAGAATATCTTTCATATTACTACGGTGAGATTGCGCCTCATAAGGACAATTCTTCACCTGCTTACGATACCCTCTTATTTGGGCCAATTCCAGCAAATCAACCTCATGTACCAAACACATCGGCCGAATAATCGTCATATCAAATTTCTTCATTACCAAGCGGGGCGGCATGGAACTGAATGCCCCCTGAAAAGTGATATTCATCAATAGCGTTTCCAGAATATCATCCATATGATGTCCCAATGCTATCTTGTTGCATCCCTGCTCCTTAGCCACCGTGAACAAGGCCTTGCGCCTATTCCATGAACAAAGGAAACAAGGTGATTTGCGTGTATCTGTACTTGGATCAAATTCCGTTTCATACAATACAAAAGGGATTCCCCATGACTCTACATAATCACGAAGATATGTCAGGTCACTCTGATACGGAATATTCTTCATCACTACATGGACGACAACCACCGCAAATCTGGGCTTAAAAATTCGGGCGCGTCTTGCCAATAGCTCCACTAATGCCAAAGAATCTTTGCCACCTGAAAGCCCGATAAGGATCTTATCCCCATCCTCTATCAGACCATATTCTACCAGTCCTTTACTAAACCGCTTTTCAATGCGGCGGACGGTTTTCTCTTCTTTGGTGAATTGAGCCATAATACTACATAAGATTTGCGGTTGCAAAAGTAAGAGAAAAGAATGATTTAAAGAAGAATTAACATAATAGAATAACGGAAATCAGCATTATTCCCGATTAATTTGTATTTTTGAACATTCGAATTTGTAAGTTGGATAACTAGCATGAAAAAGAGATATATTTTACTCCTTCTATTTTGTCTCACATTAGTCGGTGTATCGGCACAGACGTTGGAGGAAGCGAGAGCTTTCTACAATCAAGGGCAATACGAGAAAGCCAAACCGATTTTCCAGAAACTCGTAAAGACACAACCGGCAAATGGAAATTATAACTTATGGTACGGCGTATGTTGCCTGGAAACAGGAGAACCAGAAGTAGCTTTGAAATATCTGGAAACCGCCGTAAAAAGACGGGTGCCCAGTGGACAACTCTATCTGGCGCGAAATTACAATGACCTGTATCGCTTTGAAGATGCCATCAAATGCTACGAAGACTACATCAGCGACCTGGCCAAACGGAAAAGGCCGACCGCAGAAGCCGAAAAGCTATTGGAGAAAAGTAAAGCCAATTTCCGCATGTTGAAAGGGGTTGAAGAAGTTTGCATTATCGATAGCATCGTAATAGACAAAGGTCGTTTTCTGGAAGCTTATAAAATTAGTCCTGAGTCCGGTAAACTATTCATGTACAATGATTTCTTCCAGAATGAGGCAGAAGTTGAGGCTACCGTATATGAAACGGAACTCGGCAATAAGATTTATTATGGTGAGCGCCAACCGGACGGTAAACTCAGCATCCTCTCGCGTAACAAAATGCAGGGCGAATGGGGCAAAGGTAGCTTGCTACCCGGTAGTATTAATGATTCCATCAATGCCAACTATCCGTATGTATTGACAGATGGCATCACCATCTATTATGCCACGGATGGTGAAAATTCGATAGGTGGTTACGACATATTCGTCACCCGTTACAATACCAACACGAACACCTACCTCACTCCGGAAAATGTGGGTATGCCGTTCAACTCTCCCTATAATGACTATATGTTCGTTATCGACGAATATAATAATCTCGGATGGTTTGCCTCCGACCGTTACCAGCCGGAAGGAAAAGTTTGCATTTATGTATTCATTCCAAATTCTTCCAAAAGGGTATATAATTATGAAGCAATGGACCCGAAAAAAGCAATCGGGCTTGCCCGGATTCATTCTCTGAAAGATACGTGGACGGATCAGGATGCCGTAGCCGATGCCAAACATCGGCTACAAGCCGCATTCGATGAAAAGCCACAAACCACGAAAAGTCATGAGTTTGAGTTTGTAATCGATGACCAGAATACTTATTATCAACAAAGTGATTTCAAATCTCCTCAGGTCAAAAAACTGTTCGGCAAATACCTCCAATTAGAAAAGGCTTTCAAAGAGCAGCAAAACAAATTGGAAGAGCAACGTTCCTTGTACTCCCGTGCCAAGGAAAGCGATAAAGCCAAACTGGCTCCCGCCATACTCGACCTGGAAAAGCAGATACAACAATTATCAGGTGAATTGGAGAAGGCCGCCATTGAAGTGCGTAATACAGAAAAACAATCCTTTAAATAGAAAACTATGGACATACTTATCATCATTGTACTCATTGTTGCGGCAGTTATCCTGTTCTTGGTAGAACTGTTCGTCATCCCGGGCATCAGCATAGCCGGAATTCTGGCCGGAGCTTGCATGATCTATGCCAACTACTATGCCTTTGCCTATCTGGGTACAACGGCTGGTTTCATCACGCTCGGTGTATCGGCAATAGCCTGCATAGGCTCATTGATACTCTTCATGCGCTCCAAGACCTTGGATAAAGTGGCGTTGAAGAAGAATATCACATCGAAGGTGGACCGTACGGCTGCGGATCAAGTAAAAGTAGGCGATACGGGTGTGGCCATTACACGCCTGGCACTGATCGGCAATGCCGAAATAGACGGCAACATCGTGGAAGTGAAATCCATGGACGGATTCCTGAATGAAAAAACCCCTATCATTGTAAACCGTATTACGGACGGCGTTATCATGGTAGAAAAGAAAAAAGACTAATATTCACACTTAATATCTTATAAATCATGAACGTAGACACTATGTACCTTACTGCCTTTCTTGTGATAGGAGGCATTATCTTCATCGTACTGTTCTTCCACTATGTTCCTTTCTTCCTATGGTTGTCCGCCAAAGTTTCGGGAGTCAGGATTTCATTGGTGCAATTGTTTTTAATGCGTATCCGTAACGTACCTCCCTACATCATTGTACCGGGTATGATTGAAGCACACAAAGCCGGATTGAGCAACATTACCCGCGACGAGCTGGAAGCTCACTACTTGGCTGGTGGACATGTAGAAAGAGTGGTGCACGCCTTGGTATCCGCCTCTAAAGCTAATATTGAATTATCCTTCCAGATGGCTACCGCAATCGACCTTGCCGGACGTGATGTGTTCGAAGCCGTTCAGATGTCGGTAAACCCGAAGGTGATCGATACTCCTCCGGTGACCGCCGTAGCAAAAGATGGTATCCAGTTGATAGCCAAAGCCCGTGTAACGGTACGCGCCAATATCCGCCAGTTGGTGGGTGGTGCCGGTGAAGACACTATCCTGGCCCGTGTAGGCGAAGGTATCGTATCTTCCATCGGTTCGTCCGAAAACCACAAGTCAGTATTGGAAAACCCGGATTCAATCTCCAAACTTGTGCTCCGCAAAGGTCTGGATGCCGGTACGGCTTTCGAAATCCTGTCCATTGATATCGCTGATATCGATATAGGTAAGAACATCGGTGCGGCTTTGCAGATAGACCAGGCAAATGCCGATAAGAATATCGCCCAGGCCAAAGCTGAGGAACGCCGTGCAATGGCCGTGGCCAGCGAACAGGAAATGAAGGCGAAAGCTCAGGAAGCACGCGCCAAGGTGATCGAGGCAGAAGCCGAAGTACCTAAGGCCATGGCAGAAGCATTCCGTAACGGCAACCTGGGCATCATGGATTATTATCGGATGAAGAACATCGAAGCTGATACTTCCATGCGCGAAACCATAGCCAAACCATCGGGAAACAACTCAAATCAGCCGTTGAGTAAATAACCGGTAGAATTATAGCCCCAGAAAAACGTCGGAACCGGTGAACAGTAATCCCGTTCCGGCGTTTTCTATTTATAAACGTATCAACCAAAAAATCCAGAATATGAAAAAGTATTTTGCATCTTCCGAACTTATTATCAATGATGACGGTTCAGTTTTTCATCTGCACGTAAAGCCCGAGTGGCTGGCAGACAAAGTAATCCTAGTGGGCGACCCGGGCAGAGTGGCACTGGTAGGCTCACACCTTGAGAATAAAGAATGTGAAGTGGAAAGCCGCGAGTTCAAAACCATTACAGGTACCTACAAGGGCAAACGCATCACGGTGGTTTCTACGGGTATTGGTTGCGACAACATCGACATTGTGATGAACGAACTGGACGCCTTGGCCAACATCGACTTCAACACACGTGAAGAAAAGCCCCAACTTCGCCAGTTAGAACTGGTGCGCATCGGTACTTGTGGCGGTTTGCAACCGAATACGCCCGTAGGTACATTTATCTGCTCGCAAAAGTCCATTGGTTTCGATGGCCTGCTGAACTTCTATTCAGGGCGCAATGAAGTGTGCGACCTGCCATTTGAGCGTGCATTCCTGAACCACATGGGATGGTCGGGGAATATGTGCGCACCTGCTCCGTACGTGATCGACGCCAATGCCGAACTGATAGAGCGCATTGCCGGAGACAATATGGTACGCGGTGTAACGATTGCCGCCAGTGGTTTCTTTGGCCCGCAAGGACGCGAACTACGTATTCCGCTGGCTGACCCGAAGCAAAATGAAAAGATCGAGAACTTTGAATACAATGGCTATCGCATTACGAACTTCGAGATGGAAAGCTCCGCACTGGCCGGTTTGAGCCGCCTGATGGGACATAAGGCGACCACGGTATGCATGGTCATAGCCAACCGGTTGATTAAAGAAGCCAATACGGGCTACAAGAATACGATTGACACTTTGATAAAAACCGTACTGGACAGAATTTAAGAAACACCCACTCAAATATACTTGATGATTGTTTCCTTCAATCTTTCGTAAGTATATGGTTTGGCAATAATATCATTGCACCCGGCGGCTAATGCTTGTTGTTGCTCTATCAGGAAAGCATTGGCCGTCACCGCAACGATAGGCAAATCGATGTCGATGGTACGTATCTTTTCCGTAGCCTGAATACCGTTCATCACCGGCATGCGGATGTCCATCAATATCAGGTCGGGACGCTCACGCAAGAAACTATTTACGGCCTCTTCGCCATTGGTAACCCACGAAATGGTGTAGTCCTTCTTCAGCAAAATGTTTATCTGCATAAAGTTAGACTCCGTATCTTCAGCTATCAGAATTTTCTTCCTGCCGTCTGATCTTCGCTCTACGTGGGCATTGATTTCAACAGGTTCACCATCCGCTCCCAACACAAACTGGCGGTAAGGAAGGGTCATCACGAAAGTGCTCCCCACTCCTACTTCGGACTCTACGGAAATCTTTCCTCCCAATCTCTCCACGATGCTCTGGCAGATGGGGAGCCCCAGACCCGTGCCCTGAACAAAATCGTTCAGCTTTTCGAAACGGTTGAAAATCAAGGGCAATTTCTCCTTCGCAATGCCGCAACCGGTATCCGTTACATACACCTTCAACCATTCTCCGCAGACCTCCAACCCCAAGGTGATGGTCCCTTCATGGGTATTCTTAATGGCATTAGAGAGAAAGTTGAACAGCACTTGCGTAATCCTGTTCCGGTCCACCATAATCCAGATTTCCTCATCGGGACATATCACATTCAGTCGGATGCCCGTTTTCATTTTCAGGCGATGCACTTTCTCCACTTCGTCAATCAGTCCGGTCATTTCGACCAACTGGAAGTTCATTTCCGATTTTCCCGACTCGATACGGGAAAGGTCCAGAATGTCATTTATGAGTTGCAACAACAGGTTGCTATTCTTCTGGATGATGTTCAGGTATTCGGCTTTCTCCACTTCATCTTCCGTCAAAGCTATGATTTCAGAGAATCCCACGATAGCATTCAAAGGAGTGCGGATCTCGTGGCTCATATTGGCCAAGAACACCGATTTCATGCGGTCGGCCTCTTCTGCCCGCTGCTTCGCCTCGATGAGTTCATTGGAGCGTTGCACCCTGTCACCGATATCGTGTATCAATGCCATCACTTTATTATCTTCGAACGGAGCGATGCGTGCCTGGAAATAATGCCTTTCGCAATCATCCACATCCAGGGGATACTCTATCTCCTTCAACTCCCCGTCTTCGAGGCATTAACGTATGTTCCGTAGAAACAGGTCGCTGACTTCGGGAGAATAGATGGTGCGCCCATCCGCTCCCCGTAGCTGTTCAACGGGATGGAGCAAAATGGTGTCAGAAGACATTAACACGTCGGTGAGGAAGAAATTTTCATCAAAGATGAAGATGAATTCAGGCAATGCCTGTATTATCTTCCGGTTTCGCTCTTCCATGCGCGATATGCGCGTTTCGCGTTCGCACTGCCCGGTGACATTCACGGTATAGCATAAGAGGCTTTTCGGATTTCCACTTCTATCTTTCTCTACAGATAAGAGGTGGTCCTCCAACCAGACTATTTCGCCATGCGCACCTACGCAACGCACGCGTAAGACTTTGGACTCTTCAAAGCCATCCAATTTCTTTTGAAAGCCATCCAACGACACCAAATGCTTATCATCGGGATGCACAAAGCTACAGAACTCTTCCAAATTCTGATAACAGATGCCGACTTTATCCAAGCCTAAACTTTCGAAATATTCCTGAGTGAAAGTGCACTCCAGGGTATTGACATTTATCTCCCAGAGAGCAATTTGATGGGCAGCCAGAACGGAGTTGACCTTCAATAATTTCTCTTTCAGTAGTTCCGTGTTCTCGTCTTTCTCGGTAGTATGAGAAGAGGAATCATGCATTTTTATTTTGTCTTGCGCCATAATAACAAAGTGTATCATGTAAAGGCTACGAAAATTGAGCAAATGTAATAAAAAAGAGTAAGTAATATACAATTTTTTGCCCCAAAAGGCTATCTTTGCAACTCAAATAACAATTTTTATGATGAATCAGGATACCATCTGTGCCATTGCCACGGCCCAAGGAGGAGCAATCGGAAGCATTCGCGTCTCAGGAGCGGACGCCATTCGTATCACCAGCCACATTTTCACCCCGGCAAAATCCGGTAAAGCGCTGGCAGATTGCAAACCTTATACACTGACTTTCGGGAAGATACACGATGGAGAAGAAATTATCGACGAGGTTCTTGTCAGCCTGTTTCGCGCCCCGCACTCTTACACGGGCGAAGATAGTACGGAGATCACCTGCCACGGTTCGAGTTATATCTTGCAACAGGTTTTACAATTGCTCATCAAGCACGGTTGCCGCCTGGCGGGACCGGGGGAATACACGCAACGCGCCTTTCTCAATGGAAAGATGGATTTGAGCCAGGCCGAAGCCGTGGCGGACCTGATTGCTTCTTCATCTGCCGCCACCCACCGCCTTGCCATGAGCCAGATGCGTGGCGGATTCAGTAAGGAGCTTACGGAGCTACGCAACCAGTTGCTACACTTCACTTCACTGATTGAACTGGAACTGGATTTCAGCGACCATGAAGAGTTGGAGTTTGCGGACAGAACGGAGCTTTACCGATTGGCGGATCACATCGAAGGAGTCATTTCCCGACTGGTACATTCGTTCAGCGTAGGAAATGCGATCAAAAACGGCGTACCGGTAGCCATCATCGGCGAAACGAATGCCGGGAAATCAACGCTTCTCAATGTATTGCTGAACGAGGACAAGGCTATCGTGAGCGACATTCACGGCACTACGCGCGACGTGATTGAAGACACGACCAATATCGGCGGTATTACTTTCCGTTTCATTGACACGGCAGGTATCCGCGAAACCAATGATACGATTGAGAGTCTGGGCATAGAGCGCACGTTCCAAAAACTGGAACAAGCGGAGATCGTGCTTTGGATGATTGATGCAACGGACGCAACGTCGCAAATGAATCAGCTATCGGGGCAGATACTTCCGCGTCTGGAAAGAAAGCATTTGATATTGGTATTCAACAAATCGGATTTGTCGGGCACGGCTCATTCTGATGAGGTGCTTTCTGCGGCCTCTTCCATCATTCCTGACGCCGAATGTATTTTTATTTCCGCCAAGAAAAGGCAAAATACGGATGTGCTTCAGAAGAAACTTATAGCCGCCGCCAATCTGCCTACGATAACCCAGAACGACGTGATAGTGACCAATGCCCGCCATTACGAAGCCCTCACGCATGCTTTAGAAGCCATCAGACGCGTACAACAGGGATTGGCAAACAATCTTTCAGGGGACTTCGTGGCCCAGGACATCAGGGAATGCATCTTCCATTTGAGCGACATCGCGGGGGAGGTGACGAATGATATGGTGCTACAAAATATATTTCAACATTTTTGCATCGGGAAATAATTGGTGATTACCAACGATTAGCATATATCATCAACGATTATCAAGGCGTTCATTTTGAGCGCCTTTCTTTTTAGCCTTATAAGCGATGGTCATCGTTTATAGGGCTTTTTCAGCTCATTTTTGTACCGCATTTGTTGCTCGCTTGTTACTCTCCGATTTTAGGTCGGAAAGGTCGTGGAGAAAGTTGACTATGGTTGACTATGATTTACGATAGTTAAATAAAATGGAGAAATAACAAGAGAAATAAACCTCTAAAAGTAACGAATATGGCAACAAGTAAAATGAAAATCAAAAAGGTATGTGAATGGTGTGGCACAACATTCTATGCCCAAAAACTAACAACACGTTTCTGTTCACATCGGTGTAGTAATCTTGCATACAAGGAAGCTGCTCGGCAAAAGAGAATACAAGAAGTAGAAACCAAAGTCCAAGCGGTCATCAGAGAACAACCCATATCTGATTTTAAGAACAAAGAATATCTGTCATTCAAAGAAGCTGCAACTCTATTAGGGCTGAGCAAACAAGCTGTCTATAAAATGGTATATGCAGGAAAACTGCAAGCATTCCGTATCAGTAGCAGATTATCTTTTATCCGTAAAGGAGATATTGACCGAATGTTAGAAGCTCGTCCTTATGAACATCGACAGCCTAAAGACACCATTCCCATTACCGACTTCTATACCACCGCAGAAGTCAAAAAGAAATACCATGTAAATGAGTCATGGATATTTGCGGTAGCTAAGAAGAACAACATTCCCCGAACTTTCAATCGTGGCAAGACTTACTGGAGCAAGAAACATATTGACGCTTATTTTGCCAAAAAAGCCCCAAATCCAGACATTACCGAATGGTATAGCACTCAGAAAATGCAGGAGAAGTTCGGTATGACCTTATCCGCCATCTATTGTTTCGTTTCCAAGAATGCCATTCCGAAGAAGAAAGAGGGCATCATGGTGTACTATTCCAAGAAACATGTGGATATAGCCAAGGGCATTATTGCCCCCGAAGAACCGCAATATTACACGGTTGCAGAAGCGATGGAAAAGTTCAATCTCACCCGTGACCAACTCTATCATTACGCAAAGTACCATAACATCCCGAAGGTGAAGAAAGGCAAATACACACTTATCTCCAAGCCTGAACTGGATAAGTTGCTTGCAGCCCCAAAGATTGAATAAGTTATTTATCGGTGAATGTACCCACCATCGAATCACCTTATTCCTTTGCACCAAACAAATGTAAAACTCTAAATATCAAACAGTATGTCACACACGTGTACAAAAGTAACAGTTCGTCAGAGAGCGATTCGGAATAATCGCATCTCCTTGTATCTGGATTATTATCCAACAGTCCGTAATCCCGAAACGATGCAGATGAGCCGCAGGGAATACCTCGGCATCTACATCTATGCCCATCCCAAAAACGAGATGGAACGAGAGTTCAACAACGATATGTTGAACAAGGCAGAGGCTATCCGTTGTATCAGAGTGCAATCGCTCATCAACGAAGAGTTTGGTTTCTTGGATAAGACCAAACAGAAAGCCGATTTCCTTGCCTATTTCAAGAAGATGTGTCGGAACAAAGACCAGAAATGGCAATTCGTCTATCAGCATTTCTATAACTTTGTCAAGGGACAATGCACCTTTGGCGATGTGAATGTGGACTTATGCAAGAAGTTCCGTGAATACCTACTAAATGCCAAGCAACTCAAACACAGTAACCGTCCTATATCCCTGAATTCGGCATCCGGCTACTACTCTACTTTCAGAGGATTGTTGAAGATTGCCTATCGGGACAAGTGGTTTAGGGAGAATATCAATGACTATCTTGATAAGATTGAGCCACAAGATGTGAAGAAAGAATATCTGACATTGGACGAAGTGAAGCAACTCGCAGCCACTCCTTGCGACATCCCCGTATTGAAAGCAGCCTCTTTGTTTGCGTGTCTGACAGGCTTACGCATCAGCGACATTCTCAACCTACAATGGGAGGACTTTACTATCGCTCCCGACCAAGGTTATTGCTTGCGTATCAGAACACAGAAAACCCAGACGGAAGCGACACTCCCCATCAGTTACGAAGCCTACGAGCTATGTGGAACACCCGGAACTGGCAAAGTATTCAAAGAATTGAAACGGAGCATGATTAATTACCCACTCAAAAACTGGCTCAAAAAAGCCGGAATAACTAAGTCGATAAGCTTCCATTGCTTTCGTCATAGCTACGCCGTCATACAAATATCCTTAGGTACAGATATTTACACTGTTTCAAAGATGCTGACGCATAAGAATGTATCCACAACTCAAATATATGCTGACCTCGTAAATGCCAAGAAGCGAGAAACAGCCAATAAAATATCACTTAAATAAATTGTAGCGATGAAACGAGGAATCATAACCAATAACGGACAAGGTATCCATATTTCCGATGGTGAAATATGGATGACCACTTGGGAGCTTGCCGACTTGTATTATACAACGACTGGAGCTATCCATACAGCAATTAAGAGAATCTTGAAAACCAATGTTTTGAAGAGCCACGAAGTTTGCAAGTACATCAAATTAGAGAATGGGAACAATGCCGATGTGTATAATCTCGATATGGTTATAGCCCTATCCTATCAAATAGACACCAGGCATTCCTCTGCATTTAGGAAATGGCTAATAAACAAAGTCGCTCGTAAACAAGATTACAACATCCTGTTATATCTCAACAAGGAAACAAACCATACATTGTATTATTAACAAGCTATATCTCTATACCCTATTGATTATCTGCATTGTTTACCCAAAATGATGCAGATAATTTTTGTTTTTGAGATACACAAGCCTATTTACCCAACTATTTTCATCCAAAAGCAAGGAATTTACAATATGCTTATTATCAGCGATGTAACGTGGTGAAAAGTGATGAAATATATCGTCAAAAGCCCATCAACAAGCAAAACTATGGATTTTCTCAAAAATTAATCCTATATATTTGCACACAAACGATTAATACATCTCACTATGGAACAGAGAAAGATAGAACATATAACATTGCATCTGATTGTTTTTGGTACAATCGCAATCATTGGTGTTTTAGCCCGCCAGACCGTACTACACTATGGTTGGGACGAATTCAGCAGCTACCTCATTTTGGTGGTATGCACCATTATCATGGGAGCTATCTATCTCAATCTGCAAATGGTATTCAGACAACTTCTTTCACCTACAATAGAAAAGTGCTTTAGGAGATTTGAGTGCTATCGTAATAAGGCGGTGGTAGCTGAAAATCCAATAGAACATCAGGAATCTATTGAAAATACCATAGATCCAGAACCTATCGTTTCTGAATCTGAACCAGAAATCGAAACTACATCTGACACCACAGAAGAAGTTTCTACTCTCTCGCTTTCAGAATCCAATGAAGACATGGCAGGACTTCCAAAGGAGGAAGTTCCTCCAGCCTCTATTAGCAACATCCCTATTGAGGTGCTTAATCAACTATCAGAATATGAGATTTCCCGTGCAAACGCTATGGCTGAGAAAGAACGAGCATCACAAGAAAAACTTAATAAGGTTATAGCATACACGAAACAGACCTTAGTTCTCTATCTTGATGAAACGGCACTTAACCGTTTGTGCGAATATGTGACAGAATATTACTTGTCAGATACTATGCCAAAAGTCGAACCTATAAAGGTTGATTCTCAATTAAAGACCATTGACATCATGCACTTTGGATGGAATATCGGCAAGGCTTTCGGCAAACCACGTTTACAGACAGCCACATTTATAAAGAGAGTATTTGCCCATACTCTCCGTGATTCAGAAATATCTACCATTGAACGTAAAATGTCGCATACAGAATCTGTATGTAAGATTAAATTAGACAAGAAAATTACCTAATGCCACTTACCTGATTCTTCTTTGCTTGAATTAATGACTATTATTTATTTCTTAATTTTAATATCAACATTCGGTAGATTGCTATACTTATCTATTATGTTCTCCTTATAATAAAGATTCTCTGGCAAATACACAACAACCGTCTGCTCCGTCGATTTTAGTTGTAACAATTTATCAATCACAGCAAATGAGCAGCTAATGGCTGGATTCGCTTGACCACAAATATCAACTATTATTTTTTCACAACCTGTTGGAACCTTCATTAATTCATTTAATACAAATCTTTCAGCTGCTCCCCGGCCAAAAATATCCTTTGCATTAAAATTTATTGTATAGTTTGTCGAAGTAATATCTAAATCCAAATTATTTGGCAAAGAAAGTTCCAAAATATTTTTAGTATCGTATTTATAAGTGATATCAAAGAAACCTGTAGCATACTCTATAGTCGCCTTACCTCCATTCCCTTTACCTTTTAATAATTCCGTACAATCAAATTTTCTTCCATTGTCAGTGAAAATTACCCTATCATTTTCCACCTTAATTCCAAATGTACCAGCTTTCCCATGTTCAAATGCATTAATTGCGATTTCATATGCAAGATCCTTTAAAACATCAAGAGCTAACGAGTTTAGTTTATTAAAAAGACCTGGACGTGAGAAAAAAGCATGAAGTTTATTAACTGACGCGAAAACAGGAATTTGAATTTCAGGTAACAGAGTAGCTCCTTTTACATCCGGATAGAAATGTTCCATTATTGTTGGACGACACTGCACCTCATCTTCTATATCGTCCCATGACCAAGTATCAACGGAAAAAGGATATGCACCTTTTCTTGTAAGGTTACGACAATGTTGTTGAACTTTAACATCTCTTGGTGATGTTGTGGCCATAATAAATGATGTGAGTTTTGGTTTGAAATTTATAGCTTTTTTACACTCACTATCAATCTCATCCGTAGTCAATAGACTCTTATAATTTCCGTTTTTACCTTTACATTGGACTCCAGAATAATCATTATCAAACATATTCTTTCCCCATATATCAACACCATTCTGTGCCTGTCCGTTTCGTCCATTAGGATGGGCATCTGGATCTCTCCACATTTCTTTCCAAAGTTGAAAACACAAATCTTGAAAGTCAGTCCAGTTTGAAGGATATAATAAATTTAATCTCATAAAATCTACTGTTTAAAGTTATTGTTTCAGATATTGGCACTACAAAAGTAGTTAAAATCCTTGTAATCACCACTTATTACCATCAAAAAGTTATCCATCAGTTATATTTTGGTGAATGATTCCACCATTGAAACACCTGTTTCCTTTGCCGTCGAACAATTAAAAACGATTGGTGTATGCAAAAAGAAACAGTAACATTTGATAAGCTGCCCGAAGCGGTAGGTTATCTGACCGAACAGGTCATCGAGTTGAAAAAGATGGTAGCGGAACTCCAGCCACAGCCATCTGACAAACATGTATTGGTGGAAATTGAGGATGCTTGCCGCATCATCCGAAAAGCCAAGCCTACCATATATACATTGGTACGCAAAGGACTACTACCAGCCTATAAGAAAGGGAAGAAACTCTATTTCTATGAAGACGAGCTTCTTGCTTGGATTGAGAACGGACGGAGAAAGACAGCCGAGCAGACATACGAGGAGGTGCTTGCCAATATGCAGAGCGGTGTCCGCCACAAGCCTAAATCATCGGTACAGTTTTAATGGGATTGGGCTATGGATACATATTCTATTAATCCGGCATCCATCATTGATGAAGCGATTGATTTAAGTACAAGATTATCCGGTACGGCATTCCCCATCAGCATATTCCCGGCAAAAATCCAACGTATTATCCGTGAGGTACACGAATGCCATAACTACCCTACCGACTACATTGCCGCAGCCATCCTGACGGCAATAGCAGTCGGCATAGGCAACACGTACCTTGCCCAAATCAAGCAAGGCTGGACGGAAAGCCCCATCCTGTATATGGCATTGATCGGAAGACCGGGAGCTAACAAAAGCCATCCGCTCAGTTTTGCGATGAAGCCGTTTCTTGATTATGACTACCGACAGAATCAGGAATTTGAAAAGGCTCTTGCAAAGTACGATGAACTAATGAGCTTGAGCCGCAAGGAACGTGCGGAAAGCGGTGGAGAGCAATTCCCACAAGAGCCTATCCGCAAACGCTTCTTGGTTTCGGATGTAACGCCCGAAGGGTTGAGCCTCATTCATGCGCAAAACAAACGTGGGCTATGCTTGTGGGCAGATGAATTATCCGCTTGGTTCAAGAATTTCAACCGCTATAACAACGGTTCGGAAGAACAATTTTGGCTCTCAGTTTTCAGTGCCAAGACCACCATGTCCGACCGCAAGAATGCCAAGAGTTCCATCTTCATCAAGCGTCCGTATATATCGGTCATTGGTACTATCCAAAAGAAAATCCTAAACGAGTTGGCTAAAGGTGAACGCTCCAGCAACGGGTTTATTGACCGCATCCTGGTTGTGATGCCTAATCTGCAACAGAAAGCACGGTGGAATGACAAAGAATTGCCGGAAGATATAGAGCAAGAATGGAATGCTGTCATTGACAAGCTGATACAATCGGAGTGCAGTCTCAACGAGCATGGAGAGATTGAACCGCAAATTCTTTTCTTCTCAGAGGATGCCAAGAAACGGCTTTACGAGTGGCAACACCATTTCTCAGAGCTGTGCGACCGGGAAACAAACGACACCATTGTAAGTATCTATTGCAAGCTGGAGATATACATCATCCGTTTCTGTCTGATTATCCAACTGGCACGATGGACTTGCGGAGAGTGCGACAAGGCGTGTATCGACCTGCTGACGGTGGAGAGAGCCATTAAACTGACGGAATATTTCAAGGAATCCGCATTGAGCGTACAAAATATTCTGAATGAGAATGCTCTCAACAGCCAGCAACAGGCGATAGTCAATCTGCTGCCTCCTTCATTTACGACAGCCCAAGCCATACAGGTGGCAGAGCAAAACGGAATGAAGGAGCGGACATTTCAACGCTTTCTCAATGACAATATCGGAACATTGTTCCGCAAAGAGAAGCATGGAGAATATTCAAAGATTAACCCATGACATTTTTGTCGGTTTTGACACTTTCCAAGCGAAAACGACAATAACGACAAAAGTGACACACTAAAAAAGAAACAAACTATGAGTACACATAGATTCATATTAGAACCCTACAAAGGTGTCAGTACCCGGCACACTTGCCCGAACTGCCATCGTAAAAGATGTTTTTCCAAGTACATTGACACGGAAAAGCGAATACAGTTCCCTGATTACGTGGGTCGTTGCGACCACGAACAGAAATGTGGTTATCACTTCACGCCCCGTGATTACTTTGAACGGAATCCGGCTGAGAAAGAGAAGCTATCCGAAGATACCTTTCGGAGTTATGCACCAATAAAAGAAGTCGAGCTAAAAGCCACTTCCTACATTGATTTGGATATAGTCAATCAGTCATTGCAACGCTATCCTGACAACAAACTGTTTCAATTCTTATCGGCTCAATTCGAAGAAGCGGAGACATTAAAACTGATGAAGAAATACATGGTCGGTACTTCTAAGTATTGGGAAGGTGCAACCGTATTTTGGCAAATGGATTATCAGAACAGAGTACGCACAGGCAAGATAATGCTTTACAATCCAGCAACAGGCAAACGGATAAAAGAACCGTACAATCATGTCACATGGGTACACTCCGTACTGCATAAAAAGGACTATAATCTGAAGCAATGTTTCTTCGGAGAGCATCTGCTTCCAGAAGACAAAAGCCGTCCTGTTGCATTGGTCGAAAGCGAGAAAACAGCAATCATTGCATCCTACTATCTACCCCAATTTCTATGGATTGCATCGGGTGGAAAGAACGGTTGTTTCAATGCCAACAGCCTATCCGTTCTTGCAGGAAGAAGCATTGTGTTATTCCCCGATTTGGGAGCGACCGACTATTGGCAAAGCAAAATCGGGTTGATGAAAAGCTATGGAATTGATGTACAACTGTTCGATTATCTGGAAGCCAAAGCAACCGAAAACGAACGAAAAGAAGGGTACGACATAGCCGACTATCTGCTGAAAATACGCCCCGATGAAGCCATACTCCAGCAGATGATTAAGAAGAATCCGAACTTGAAAACACTGATAGAGACATTCGATTTGAAGCTCATCAGCGTACAACGAGACATCCCTCAACCGAAGGTTTCACCGCCTAAGAAACGGGGATTCAGGCTTTGAGCAAAGGGAGAGGAATCGAGACTTTTTTACTGTAGCAAGTTAATGTCGGTGTATTACATTTCCCGACCACTTGCTCCTCAAAAAGTCTGAGGAGGCGGCTCCCGATGGTCACAAATTATTCACTAAAAGCAATTCAAAATGGAAAAGAAATATACAATAACACTACGTCTGTCTTACAACCAATTCGCATGGCTCGGTGCGCTTTGCAGACGGAACAAGCAGACCCAAAGCGCAGTCATCCGTTCACTCATCGAGAATGGGACAGTACGTGAGCGAATCACGAAAGAGCATATCCACATCATCCGTCAGCTGATAGGTGAAAGTACCAACCTAAACCAGTTGGCGAAGCAGGCAAACACCTACGGATTCTTTGCCGTTGCCAAAAGATGCGAGGAGATGGCGCAGCGTATTAACCAACTTATAAAACAACTGAAAGATGATAGGTAAGCAAACAAAAGGAACATCGTTCGGTGGTTGTGTCCGCTATGTTCTGAAAGAGGAGAAATCCAAACTGTTGGAAGCGGTCGGAGTGAATGGTACGCCCGAACAGATGGCAGAGCAATTTGAATTACAGGCGTTGCTCAATGACAAGGTAAAGAATATTGTCGGACACACCTCGCTCAACTTCTCACCTGAAGATAGCAACCGCTTGAAGTCTGACGATGAATTGATGTTGCAAATCGCCCACGACTACATGAAACTGATGGGCATCGAAAACACGCAATACCTCATCGACCGGCATATCGACCGCGAGCATCCGCATTGCCACATCGTTTTCAATCGGGTGAACAATGACGGTAAAACGATTAGCGACAAGAATGACTTCCGTAGAAATGAAAAGACGTGCAAGATGCTGACAGCAAAATACCGTTTGCACTTTGCCAATGGCAAAGACCATATCAAGGAGGAACGCTTGCGCCCATACGACCGGGCAAAACACGAGATATACAAAGCGTTGAAAGAGGAACTGCCCAAAGCTCAAAATTGGAATGAACTGAAAGAAGCCCTTGCCGACCGTGACATTGATATGAAATTCAAGGTCAGTAGGACAACAAGGGAAATACAGGGTGTCAAGTTTGAGTACAACGGCTTTTCTTTCTCCGGCTCAAAAGTCAGCCGGGAGTTCAGCTACTTGAACATCGACAACCGATTGGAGCAGAATGCTTGTGCATCTTCATTTGAGTACCCAAAACAAGGGTTCACGCACAATGATGAAAAGGTGCAGCAAAGCGTTTCCCATTCCGACAATGGTCCAAGTATCAGTCTTGGTCTGTTGAACGGTAGTTCATCATACAATGCCACTGCCGCAGAAGAAGCTGAGTTCAATCGCCTGATAAAAAAGAAAAAGGCTAAGCGCAAGCGAGGCTTCCGTTTATAATTCACTATTTATTAACTTTTTAAATTCAATTATTTATGAAACAAAAAGATTTGATTCTTGATTTCAACCTCTACTTGTGTGAGAAGTTCGGCTACAGAGAAAGCTGTAGCGTGGTGCAAAATGCCAATGGCTTTTGTGTGGACATCCGTGAGCGTGATTTGGACTGCTACATCCGCTTTTGGGAGTACAGCGACGGAAGAGGCAACTTCCCCGACTGGTCCATCATCATTGTGCGCAGCAACTTCAAGAAGAACCAAGCCGAAAACCTGAAAGACTTGGCTCGCTTCTTCAAGGAATACATGCCACGCTACGGTTACAAATATCTCTGTACCGAAGGTGATGACTACAAGTATTATCAAACACTCGGTTTGAAGCTCATCCATAAAGACCTGTTCGGACAAGAAAACTATGGATTGGCGATGAAAGATTTGAATGTCTGATACTTGGTTTAAGGCTAAGGAGGGGAAGGTTTTTCTCTCCTTATTCTAACATCTTCCTTATTTGTTTATCAAAATCAGAATCAATCTGTTGAGTTTTATTGAAAATATCGTATTCACTTTCAGCCTTTGCCTTTGCTTGTGCCGCAGAAATGCGCCCTTTATCTGGCAATATCTGATATTTGCGGAATGTCAGGAACTCATTGACACTAGCTGCAAACTGCTCCATATTAAATGTATTCTCTCGTTCAATGAGATCCTCGATATAATCAAAATATCCCGTTACGGCACGTTCCAACCGACGGATTTCATTTTCCTGTAAATAGTTTTTAGCTATTGATACATCCGATTTCAAAATACGCCCGTCAGGCGCATTCTTCCATGTGGTCAGTCCCATGTGTTCTTGTGTATGGTCTGCCTTAGTGTAGATGATTTCAGCAGCTGTTTGCCCTGTAATAGCATAATGAAAACGGTTTTGTA
Organism: Bacteroides sp. Phil13; assembly: GCF_001940965.1. NCBI lineage: Bacteria > Pseudomonadati > Bacteroidota > Bacteroidia > Bacteroidales > Bacteroidaceae > Bacteroides > Bacteroides sp. Phil13. The sequence goes on from NZ_MSHA01000046.1 coordinate 23,808, forward strand.
TCATAGCATAGAAATCGTGTGTCGTAGGCGAGTTCTTGTCATAGTCAATACTGCATTCTGCATATATGTCGGTAATCTGCTGCCATATACGCCGTTCACTGGTACGGATAGAGCGTACCCTTTCAAGCAATTCACGGAAATAATCTTTTCCGAATACTGCTGTCCCTTGCTTTAAGCGGTCATCATCGAGTACAAATCCCTTTTTAATGTATTCATTCAGGATTTTAGTAGCCCATTGACGAAAGCGAGTGGCTTGCAACGAATTTACCCGATAACCAACCGAGATAACAGCATCAAGATTATAAAACTGTGTGTTATATATTTTGCCATCTTCAGCAGTATGTGCAAATTTTGCACATACTGAATCCTGCTGTAACTCAGATGACTCGAATATATTTTTGAGGTGTTTGGAAATGACTGTCCTATCCACACCGAAAAGCTGAGCCATCGCCTTCTGTGTACACCACAGAGTTTCATCCCTGATGATTACCTGCACCTTTCCATCCTTTTCTGGAAGATTGTATAATATGAATTGTATCTCGTTTGACATAGACATAATAAATTAATATTTCTGTTTACTCGGAATCACTCCACGCACACCACCCTTCGGATTTTCCACATCACCCATGTAGCGAGGAATCAAATGCATATGGACATGGAATACGGATTGACCTGCCGCTTCGTTTACATTGATCCCGATATTATAGCCATCAGGGTGAAAACGTTCGTCAATCTTTCTCTTCACATACTGCAACATGACATTCATAGCCTCCCGTTCATGATTGGTAAGGTCAAAGTAACTGGAAACATGCCGCTTGGGAATGATAAGGGCATGACCTAGAGAGACAGGATAACCATCATAAAATGCCACACATGTAGCCGTTTCACAGATAATTTCCACACGACGGGAAAGATTACAAAACGGACACCTCTCTCCTTCCGTGCGAGGAAGTTTATTGAAATGGTTATACTGATATAGCTCAAAGCTACTGTTCCGTACCAGACTTTGGAACGGTAGTTTTACATTACATTGATAAGTATATTGCTTGTGTATTGCATGCAGACGGAATCCTTCTTTTGTCAAATCTCGACGAACAGCAAAGAATGCAGACCCTTTAGGTGATAACAAGTTTGTTACATTCATCATTACTTCGGCTTGTGCATATGGTTCCAACACGTTCAATACATAATGGCAGATAATCGTATCAAATTTTCCTTCGGGATAATCTGGACGATAGTAATAATCGTAACCAATGATGTCAAAACCTCTTTTCTTCAACTCATCAGTATCATATCCAAATCCGCAACCAAAATCAAGGATTCGCCCTTTCAATAGTTCATGTTGTAAAAGATAGCGAGTAGGAACAGACAAGTCTGTTCGCTTAATAGCTGTTAAATATGGATGATTTATTTTTTCAGGTTGCATAAGCATTAGTATTTCCAAGGTTCAAACCCCATATTTAGGGCTATCTGATTCATTGGGGTGAATGTTTGGTAAAAGCAGTCAAGTAAATGTTCTCTATCCATCATTGCAATGTCTTGCGGAGTATAGCCAAGAGATAAGTAATCTTCCAGTAGTTTGTTTTGTTTGCCTACTTCAAGATTAATGCGCAATGCCGTTTGGTGAGCTTCCGCCAATTTTGGAAGATACAATCCCAAATCGGGTAATTTATTACTTTTAGAACAATTGATACTTGAATCGGCTGGCATTAAATTCCAAAGTAAATCATGAGAAACAAAACTCCATGGAATAAAATGGTCGAGATCATAATTATTTGTATTCAATAACTTTCCTGTATAAAGACACTTAATTTCTATGCCTTTATTGATTGCCGCATTCCAAAACTTACGTTGGTTCGTTAATGGATTACGTTCTTCTTTCTTGATAAGCTTGTTCGGGATGTTGGGAACATTGGGATTACGAACTTGAAGGAAATTGGTCAGTCCCCAATAGGCGAATGAACTGAGTATGTCATAATTTTCCTGCAAATAGGTCAGCCATACCGGATTCAGTTCTACCCACAATGTACCATCGTCTTTCTCAAGTTTATACAGACAACCGTTTTCGAATGTCTGCGAACACTTCACTATTTCACGGTCATCGGAGGTATCTATCCAGGGACGAAGGAAACGGAAAGGAACATTCAGTTGCAAGAAATTCAACTGCCTGCGGATATTCGGCAATCGGATCAATTCCTGCAACTTGTCCACAAGACTTTTCATACTTATATTAATCGGAATATCGTTTTCTTTCTGCAAGGTCAATATGGCATCGTAAAGCGATTCGGACTTGCCGAACGACAACCGGAAATAATTCACCGGATACCATGCATTGGCCACCATAAAAACCATTATCTCCCAAACATTCATCCTTGTCCTGCCTTGCTTGACATATAAGTCAAGAATCCCGAGAAACCAATAATACTTGTATGTTGCTACAGTCTTATCAAAAACCCTATTGAGGTATCTAGTACTTAAAACATAAGATTGAGGTATATTCATCATCTAATTATTCAATTCATAAGTATAAATAATTAATATTTAATTTATTACATATAACCAAACAGACATCAGACAGTTTTATATCCTTTGTGAAAGCCGACCAATTCGATCTCTTAACAATTCGCCATACTTTTCTTTAAGTTCATCACTCAGAAAAGAACTTTGAATGACAGTCTCGAACTTAGACAATAGCCTAATATACTTGTTTATCAGTCGTTCTACAACCACATTATCTATACCCAAAGTAGCTGCCGATTTGATAAAATCCTCTCTTTGAAGCTTTTTCTTCCGACCATTCAAGGTCAATGCCAGTTCTTCATCATCCTTGGGATTGATGATAGCCGCATTCAGCAAGTCGTATGCAGGTGTCAAGCGTATTTTATCCGCCGCTTCATACAAAGAGAAGTTTTTCAAATGCATATCGTTATTCCCTGTAAGCCAAGAGAAAAGCACCAACTCGAAAAAATTGGTAACATCCATTTTGGGCAAAGATGAATATTTCAAAATAGCCTTACCAATACGTTCATAACTGCTCTTGTACTTATGTTCCGTTTGCCTTTCCGTCAGTTGGCACATATCTTCCATTGCTATCTTATCTCCGATAGAAGTTCTGTCAATTCGACGGGTAAGATAGCATAGAGTATCATCCGCCATCCGCATCAGTGTATGAGGAACCACCTCAATACGTGCCGCCTCAGCAAGGTGCATGGTCAAATCCTCTACCTCCGGCATTATTTTATATTGCGAAGTCTGTGGCTTACAAATATAACCACCCCACAGCCCGACAATAGTCAATCGTTTGCTTCCCTCATGTTCATTCAGATGCAAGGATAGCTTCGGCTGAACACCAGTCAAAGAGGTTTGGTCTTGAATGATTTGCAGAGCAAGCTGGTCAAGTTGCCCTATCGTATAATCAAGAACAGGCAATGTTGTTGTCCCGAAGAACTTCTTAACACAAGCCGTGTGCATATCCTTTTCACCCTTTAATAGCGGACGATAACAATATAAACAATTACACATGGCTTTCCTCCTTTTCTTCCATAAGAACAACGCTTACCGCTCCGATACAATCCTTGCAACAGGTCAGGAGCAACGCCATCCGGTCAAGAATGCTGATATCCGTATTCCGCAATGCGACATCCAGCAACCATCCTTCAGGAATCAGACCGTCAAAAAAAGGAAACAGCACAGGACTTTGATATGCATCTGCTTGTAAAGGCAATGTCAGGCTGACAGCCTTTGCCATCTCCGAAGAAAGATATTCCGGCAAATAGCGGAACTCATATCCTGCATCGTTTTCGGTCAGAATTCCTGCCAATTGGTCTTTGTAAAATATACGAGCTTGTCTCATTGATTATCAGTTTTAGAAGTGGCTACCATTTCATAATTAAAGAAATCAAGGAGCTGATTCACCTTATCAAGGCGCAGCGTATCCTTTCCTTGTTCGAGGTCTCGCACAAAGCGCAATCCTACCCCCGACTTCAACGAAAGTTCTTCTTGCGTCAGATTATACTGCTTTCGCAACATCTTGACCGTAATAGAAAGATTGTTCATAAGCATTCAACGTTTAAAATCCAAGATTTTACAATAAAGGTTGCACCTCAAAATAAATCAAACAAATTTAATTTTTCACTCGGTTTGCACTTTATTTATACCTTTTCGGGTGCAAAGTTAATACAAATATCTCATATTATACCACAAGGGGTATAATGTATTTTATTATCAGTACTATAATGTCAGATAAGGTATAATCAACTATTACAATTTATAAAATATCAATTACAATCTCTATTTATCATTTAAAATTTGATCTGTATTTAGCTTTAGTTGTTGTCTAAACAAATCATAACTCTTATAGACTCTAACAGAAGCTTTCGATACTTTTATATGATAATATTCATCAAGTTTTAATGGTATTAAGTACATTGCATTATTAATTCTCTTCGTAATAGGACACATCTCCCTATTGGGAATTTTATACGTATCTATAAATCCCCTGTCGATATTACTCTTTAATAATATGATATTATCGTCCCAGCATTTTGTTTCTTTACCAGGTTTAGGTAATATATTATTACTGGTATATGCCGTCTTCCAAGCCTCATACTCCTTACATAATTTTTCAAAAACAACTTCATTTATTATCGTAAAATCTAAATCACTTTTTTCTGAGAAAATTTTGCCATAATTTGGTGAAGGACTAACTGAGAATCCAGTTTTTGCACTTCCTATAAGTTTTATTGATCCAGATTCAATACTTAACAAATCCGATAGATATTGTATAATCTGTTCATACAGTAAAGGAATATCTTTAAATACAAAAGGAGTATTATTTACAATAACATGTGAGATCAAAGAGTTCTGTTCCAGCCCAATTAATCTCTCATAGCAGACTTTAAATTGCTCTGATGATGTATAAATAGAGCTTATACACATACTTTCTCTACTCATTTTTAAATATCTACTTATATTCATATTAAAAAAAACTTATTTCTTGAATATTTATCATACATATACAAAATATGCTTAACTCTCATTTCGATCTGTATATTACGATGAGCACTACATATCAATGGTTCTGGATACTTTAATCTAGCTACTATTTCTGCGCATACACGATTTTCCAAAACATTCTCTTTAGTTAGATCATATTTTCCTAATATAGCATCTAATGATTGATATTTTGTTCCATAATATGCTATATTCAAATAAATCAAAGCAATGTGTTTCTTTTCAAATACAGATTTGACATAACAAGCCAAAATAATTTCCTTAATTTTTCTACATATATTATATCTGTAGTCACAAATTACAACTCTCACTAACTGTTGTTCTATGGTACTAGCACCTTCTTTTTTATCATAAAAAATATACTTCAAAATGGATCTAAAAATTGCTATTAGATCAAATCCTATATGATATTTATACCTATGATCTTCAGCCACAATAAGGAAATTGATTAGTTTTTCAGCTGATTCATTAGCTAAATATGATTCTATTTTTACATATTCAATTGGAATTACTCTTCTCAAAACATGTAAATCGTTGCATATTTGTTTTATAAAATTCATTTTGCGTATTTACAATTCTTGTTCGTTTCAAGGATAATTTTCCTTCCATTACTTATTTTCTCATTCTATAAGTGGCACCATTTCATAATTGAAGAAACCAAGGAGCTGATTCACCTTATCAAGGCGCAGCGTATCCTTTTCCTGTTCAAGGTCTCGCACAAAGCGCAATCCTACTCCCGACTTCAACGAAAGTTCTTCTTGCGTCAGATTATACTGCTTTCGCAACATCTTGATCGTAATAGAAAGATTGTTCATAAGCATTCAACGTTTAAAATCCAAGATTTTACAATAAAGGCTACACCTCGGAATAAATCAAACAAGTTTGATTCTTCACTCGGTTTGCACTTCATTTATACCTTTTCGGGTGCAAAGTTAATACAAATATCTCACATTATACCACAAGGGGTATAAATTATTTCGCTATCAGTATTATTATATCAGATAAGGTATAATAAATGAGGTTCAGAACTGCAAATATCAAAGTACCCAAATGCTACTCTACACTTTTTCAAGCGAATAATTCGGTTTCGCTACACTTTTTCCAACGAATCGAATACCCCAAATAATCGGAGCGCAAAAATCTCACCGCAAACCGCAAATATTCCAAGAAAACCACTACTTTTGTATTCAGCAAGCGTTCTGTAACATCCATGCGGAAATCCACTATCATTCAATACCTTGTATCTGATAGCGGACATTCCACAAAAAGGCTGAAAAGAGGCGGTACAACACGTGTATGCAAAACAATGAAATACAACGGTTTGCATTTGTCCCTACATTCTGTGTACTTGTAAAAACAGAGGTTGTACCGATTAAAATGAATAGTCATTGATAATCAGTGATGTAAATATGCTGCATCGGAACTTCTCCAGAATCTCATTGGTAGTGTAATAAAGAACGGTCTGTTTTCTTCCATAACTCCGTTTCTTATAACCGGGTGCATCATCAAACATTTTTTCAATGTCCGACTTGCGGATAATGGTACGCCCACGAAGTTGTAAAGCCCGGATGATTCCGGAAGCCATGTGACGATAGATGGTCGCACGGCTAATACCTAAAAGGGTTGCGGTTTCGGCAGGGGAGAGATACAACTTGCTTCCTACGATACCGACTTTCTGCATGGGCTGCTCATTTTGCCGTTCCTCGTATTCCTGTAACCTCTGCTTCCGCTTCTTCTCTTTGTACGCTTTTTCATTGCACGATTTGCTGCAATAGCGTGTTACCATCGTGTGTGCTATAAATGGTTTGCCGCACCACTGGCATTTTCTTTGGATTTCCATATATT
>NZ_MSHA01000047.1:0-11758 GCF_001940965.1 Bacteroides sp. Phil13
GACCCGGGATTGAACCGGGGACCTCATGATTATGAACTCTAAGGTCTTTTCCTTCTATCTAATTGCAAAGAAATAACTTGCAGACTTTCCCTTTTTTCTCCGTACTACTATCGTAACACTTTTGCGCTTTTTAAAAATAATCCCCGGATTTCTCCGGGGAATTGGAACACCGGGCCGCAACTCCCGGCGAACGCAACATTGATGCAAAGATATGCTTTATTTTGAAAAGAACCGCTTGACGTTTTTAAAAATCTCCTTTCGCTTGAAGTAGAGAAATACGCCAACCGCCAATAAAGCCAAATAAAAAATATATCTCCAACGTTTCGGATCGGGAACGGGGGTTTCTTGCTCTTTTTGAATATTGTTATTCTTAAATGATTCATGATTGGTCTTCTCGCTTTCAGAAACGGCCCTATTTTCGACTTTCCCCGTTTTGCTGAATACTTTATTGACCGACAACGTTTCGATTGATTTGACGGCTCCTTTTGGCTTTTTGCTTTCCGGCGGTTTATATTCTGAAGGCAAAGGAATATTATTGGCATGTAGAACGGAATCTTCGGGTTCTGATCCTGTTTCGTATTCTCTTGCGTTTCGGGCCGGATCAAAATATTCGATTCGGGTGTACGTGATTTCAAGACCGGACATTTTGCTTGTGTCTATCCGGGTTTCAATGAATGATCTTTCATTTTCTTCCTTTGTAGTGTTCTTTTCGGAAGAAGAAGTCATTTCGGACAACTTCTTAACTGAAGAACACGACAAGCAAAAGAACAAAGACCAAAGTAAAACAAAAATATAAAACAACTTTTGCATAACTACAAGTTTTTAAGTTCTGATAATCTATTCAACCACCCTTTGCGGAAACGTTTTTGGGTGTATTTTAGAAGTTCGGCTTCTGTTGCTTTTCGGCCGATCTTTTTTTCATACTCTGAAACGGAACGTTCGACAATGTTGTTGATAAACTTCACACGTTCGTCATATATTGCCAAAAACAAGGATTTGGGATCGGCAAAGTTTACCGCTTCGATAGTCTTAGGGCCAACGATACCGTCAACATCAACACCAAGAAGACGTTGCGGAATTTTTATTCCATGCGATCCCGAAGCCCAAACCCAATCAACCAAAATATTTGCGATTTTTTGGTCGTTAATAGTATCCGCTTTCCAACGGTTCCAATAATGGGGAACCAACACCCGGTCCCGGACATCTTCATTCGTCAACAATTTTAGATCATCAACGTCAATGTCCCCGTCACCGTCCTTGTCATACCCAACTTGTCGCCAAGTTGTTATTGTAACGCCTTTGTTTGTTGCGCCGCCCCGATCCGTTGGATCATTTACGAAACCACCTTCCCAACGCAAAATGAATGGTAACAAAATATTAGCATTTGCCATTATCGCCCCCTTTCTTTAATTCGTGCAAATCAATGTCAAAGTGTCTTTCGGTTTTATCAACCATGATTCTTTGTGCTATTTTAGCCCATTTTGAATCATTGCAAGACGATTCATTTTCCAACATTGACCAAACTTGCCAAAAGCATACAGCCCCGGCGACAATGTTTGCCAACTTCACGGGCAATCCTTCAAGAATGTATGTTTGTATCAAAAACGCAAGAACGGTCAAAGCGTAGACTTTAATCAAAGTTACAAAGACACGTCCGGCATAGTTGCTCTTAAACTTACCGTCATTTGCTCCGGGGAATTTCTTTTTTACTCTTCGGGATAAAGACCAAGCCGTCCAACAATCCATGAAGACCGCCAACGTGCAAATCAAAATGAACGGAACGGTTGGTTCAAGGAAAGCACACACCGCACCGAATACACCGAATAAGTATTTGCCGACTGAATTAAAAATCGCTTTCAAAATTTCTTCCATGATTTATGTAAATTGAAAACACTTGCCAACCTTGACAATAGTAGTGTCCATAGGGTACAAGTTAAGAAGCGGCAATCCTTTGGATTCACGATCTTTATTGATGATTGGAATACGTTGTTCGGCTTCCTGTATAGCACCAATTAGAACGTCTGATCCTGTAAAACAAGACCGTCTTTGCCCTTTCGGATTTCCGTCTTCTCCTTTTTCCCAAGACCCGTCCGGCAACCAAGTTGGGAAACATACTTGCATTTGCATACGCAAACCGCTTGAATTTTTCCCCGGAAAATTCGTCGGTTTGATAATTGTTTTTTCAATCAAGATGTGTTGTCCGAAAAGTTCGTCCATTTCGATTCCCTTTCCGACAACAACATCGGTTGTAACCCCAAGATCACTAAATTTCATTGTTGAAAGTATTAAAAGTTATTGAATAAGTTGACCCGAATAGTTTAGAAAGTCGGATTCAACCATTTGTTTAATTTCTTCTACTTTGTTCAAATAAGCAATATACTTGTCTTGCAAAGTTTTATCCTCTGAAATCCCAAGTTCAAAACGCTTGTTGTCATTTGCAAGGTCTATTTCTTGCGTCACGTCCCAAGTGTTTGAAATTACGGCCTTTTTTACGGTTTTTGATGTTGGTATCCCCCACACCTTTACGCTTTCACATTCCCAAGACTTCTTGACGGGAACATTTTCTTGATCAACTTCTTGCGGCTGATCAACTTCTTTGAAATCGTAGTTGTAAAACCATGAACCATTGCCAAGATTTTGAAATACATTTGGCTTATCGTCTGAAACTGATTTCATACGCTGAATTTTTTAAAAGTTTGTTTACAAGGTTTATTGAATCGCAATACTTACACCAACCCCACCAACTGCAAATCTGTTGTTTGAAGGATTCAAATTTTATGTCTGTCTTTTTGTTCAATTCTGCAACCCGGCGGCAAAATCTTTGCTTGATAGACTTTCGTAAAAGTGTGTGAGTATGAAAGAAGCGGTATCCTAAAAAGTCAATCCCCCGTGAATCGACCGGAAATACTTGAAAATTGTGCTTGATTTTCAATTTCAAATTGTCCCGAAGGTAAACCCGCATTTCACGCAATAAGGCGTGAAGTGATTCTTTGCTTGAAGATAGAATCACAATATCATCGGCATAGCGATAGAAATATCTTACTTGCTTGACTTCTTTGATCCAATGATCAAAATAAGCAAGATATAAATTGGCGAAATATTGGGATAAGTAATTCCCAATAGGTACACCGTCGGCCGAATCAATAATTTCGTCAAGTAACCAAAGCAAGCGTTTATCCTTTATTTTTCTGCGAATAACCTGTTTTAGTATATCGTGATCAATAGAAGGATAAAACTTGCGAACATCTATCTTTAGACAATAAATTGTGCCTTCCGGGTCTGTCTTTAAATCATATTTGACCCGTTTAGCGGCTGCATGTATTCCCCTATTCTTGATGCAAGAATAGGTGTCATTCGTGAAGACTGAAACCCAAATCGGTTCAAGAACATTCATAATTGCATGATGCGTGATCCTATCCGGGAAATATGGAAGTCTAAAGATTTGCCGTTCTTTTGGTTCATAAATTGTGAAGACATCATACTGTGACGTCTTGTATGTTTGAGTTAAAAGCATTTCTTGAAGACGCAAAAGATTCTCGTCACGGTTTTTGTCGTGCCGTTGGACCCCGTAAGATCGAAGCTTTCTTCTGCGGGCTTTTTCATCGGCCAATCGCAAATTCTCAATGCTACAAATCTGATCATACAAATTTCCAAGTCTTTTCATTTATCTTCATATTATTGTATATCAGTGTGATATACGTTTGCTTATATAATGGGGGTCTTCGGGCTTTGATACCCTACCAACACCGTTTTATAAAATTTATTTTTTGCCCTTGGTTTCCCAAGTCATGCAAAACAAACTGTTTTGCTTTTGTGGCAAGGTTTCCGTCGATGCAATATTTTTATAAGCATAGCTGAGAACCGATATTCGCATTCGTATTCGACGCCGTATTATTCGTATTCGAGTAGCTGACACCTGCATTCGCACCATTATTCGAAGAACCGCTGAACAACACACCCCGACGACGGACAACCCTTTTATTTCAACTCAAAATTTCAAAATTCAAAAAACGATTCGGGGCGTTACACGCCCGGTAAAAAGCAAAGCCGAGAACCGACAAGCGCATTCGTAGACGACGCCGTAGCATTCGTATTCGAGTAGCCGACACCCGCACTCGCACCAAGATACGAAGAACCGCCGAACAACACAACCCTTTGAGCTTCACCGGAAGCCGGAATATTTGTATAGAAATAATCTGAAAAATATGTCGTCGATCCGGCCCCAACTGCAAGCGGCATGAATTCACCATATTCACCGATAATCATTTCCTTGATATAACCTTCTTTGCGTGGCAATACGCCCCGTAATTCATAGTTATTATAGTTTGTATCTTGGAAATATTGCGGGTCCTCACAAGCGTAAAATTCAGATAATCCCCCGTCGGTTTCTGATTGGATACGGCATTTACAACCGTCAACCCATGACCAAATATGACCGAATGGATTTTCTATTCCACGATAAGAAGGAACACCAACGGTCAAGATCGTAGTGTCATAATCTTGCGGTAAGTTGTAATTGACAACTCCGGTTGCATTACCTAATGAATTGGTTACACCGCAAGGAAGAAGCGGATAATAACCTGTAAAATTGCTCCATTTCGTACTGTTTACCGTAGTAACTCCCGCACCCAAGCCGCCTTGCTTGTATCCTTCCGAAGTTGGTTGCGCATTGAACGCTAATTGGCAATTAAAGTTTGCATACTCAACGGCACGCAACCAATACAACGCACGTTGCACGAAGTATGTGTCGCAATTCCAATTGACTGATCCACGATTTCGGGCGTACTTTCTGAAGTTGGTTAAACTGATTGCAGTTGCGGGACGTCCTAATTGCGTTTTGCTTAGTTCGTCCCAAGCCGTTTGATTTCCCCCGCCCCTGTAATCGGCTGAAGTGTTGACAACTGAAGACAATTTCAATGTCGAACGTTGAAGGGCGGCTTCATACGCTGAAATATACATTTTCGGGATGCGTCTAAATCCGGGCAAAGCGTATATTGACATCAAACAACGGCGTTTAGTTCCTTCCATTTCAAAGCGGACATAGTGTTCCGGTATTTCGACCATGACTTGCCCGGTTGCCCCCGTCAGATCAGCCGCCGCACCGTTGTCACGTTTAGTCGAATCATTGGCATGAAGATAATAAACCACGTTTCCGGCATCATTCAAGATGCAACGGCGCATAAGTGATTGAATAGGCAATGAAACATGAAGTTCCGGTCTGCCTAAACGAGTACAAGCGGAATCGGCAACATTTGTGTCCCATTCGATCCCATAAAAGTAATTATAGGGGAATTTTGGTTCCGTTCCCCCGATTCCAATTAAGATTCCCATATCAATAGCCCCATTTAAGTTTGACATTTGACAATGAAGTTTGCTTCACTGCCTTTATAATTTCCGGGTTCCAACCCGGATAAAGCCTTGTTTCAATGAAGGTCCCGTCGTCCATTCCGGCGGGCGTAACTTCAAGATAGACGTCTTCATTTCCTTCATTCTTTAAAAGGAAGGCTTGACCGTCCGGCAATGAAAAGTTGCTATCTTGCAACCCTTCAATATTGCCAAGCTTGGCAACTTGCGGACTTACCATTTCACCACTTCTTGTGTTCATAAGTTGAAAATTTTAGTTCAAAAATAGGTTGTATTATATCACTGTGATATATTGTTGAATAAAAAAAGCGTAAGTTTCCCGCTTAGATCAACGATTCAAGACGGTTGATTTCATCCCTAATTGATTGACGTTCTTTGTGTAATTCGTCAACATCATAGGGCATTTGTTCACCAATCAAAGAAGCTTCTTGGCATTTGATCACTTTATAATCTGAAGACGATAATACTTCTTTCAAATTATCAATCTTCTTTTGAGTATAAACCGAATCAACCTTCACTTCCCAATATTGTACAAGTTTTCCGTTTTCTTCTTTGTAGGAATCAACGGCAACTTCACCGTCTTGAACGGTTGGTTGTATCGACGAAACAAGATTGAGAAACCCGGCATTTCTCAAATTCGCCATTTTTACACCGTTGTTCGGATCACAAAACCGAACATCAATCATTCCTTCGTTATCAATTTTTGCTAATTCCATAATTTTAATTTTTAAGTACCATATCTTACTGTATAATAATGGCCATTGCAATACCTTAAAACCAAACTGTCGCCTTGTGCCATGTCAAGCCAACCATTCCCGCCGTTTATGCGTTCGGCGTTATTATCTACTAATACGCCGTCGTCACAACCGGAAAGTTTTATTCGATTGCTGTTTCCCAACCAACCAATTTGAATATAAAGCAAGAATGATATGTCCTTGCCCGATAATTCAGAGACGGTTCTATTCATATATGCCCGTCCGGGTAATCTTACATTTCTATATGCGGCCCCAATTGAACCGAAGAAGAAGTTGTTCGTTATACCGATATATTCTTCAATGATGTCGGTATATGCTTCACCGTGATAAGTGTCGTCAAAATGTGCATTACCCCCAATTGAGAAAGAATTTCCGTCTACTTGCAAAGCCCTTTGGGTGTACCAAGATGAATTATTCCTTGGTCTAAATTTTGTATATAAACCAATTCCACTATTATATGAACTTCCCGAATATTCAAAACGGCCAAGACCCATTAATCCACTTGATGCGGGGAACACGTTTGCGCCTATTCCGGCCCACAAATTGGTTTTTGAGAATTTTATAAAATCGGATAACAATGCAAGACCATTGTATTTGCCTTCCATTTCAGAAGATTCAGAAACACCGATTCTTCCTTGCCCGATTTCAAAACCGCCAATGCTACCGGATATTGCCTTGATAATGCCTTCAATTGTTGCTTTTGATGCAATTATTGATCCGTCTTGTAAAACACGGAAAGGGGCCGTATTTCTATTCTCTTTTGAAGCCCCGGCCCAAAAACGAACCGAAGAAGCTTCCGTTCCTTCGCCTGTTATTCCTGCAAGGATAGAACCGCCCGATCCTGCAAGTTGTACCGTGCCGGAAGTGACAATACCCCCGTCAATGACTGTTTTTGTATTGTCATAATTCACGGCAATGACCCAATCGTTGATGCTATATGATTGTCCAACAACTTTTGCGGTTTGGCATCGCCGCAAATCGGCTCCATTTACCCACAAATCGCCAATGTCATACGGGGCGTATGGCGTTGAGACGAAGACACGACGTTTGCCGTCGGCGGTGTCTTGTGCTTTACTTGCTGCTTCGTATGCGTCCAAGGCTGTTTGATCAACGCTCCTTTGCCAATAGTATAGAACATTCGTTTTGGTTGTCCATTCTGAAGAATTATAACTTCCGGTTGTCCTTGTTGTGTTAGCTATTTTTATATACAAGTCTTGAATGAAGCAATCCCCGATTGTATAAGTGTTTGGCGTATTGATAAAAAGGGTTACACCGTCGGCCAAATAACTAACAACCTTTGCAGAAACAAACAACAAGTTTTCGTCGTCCTTTTCATTCCAATAGTAAGAAATTATAGGGTTTCCGTTGTTGTCATACTCAACTTTTTTGCTATAAATATATAGCTTCTTTGCGGCGGTATTATAATATAAATCACTTACATGTGCTTCTTTCAATATAGAAGTGTTCCAACTTGAAGCGGGTGCATTACTGATCGTTGGTGCGGTTCCTTTTTTCCAAAAATGAATCCCGTTTTTGCTAATGACATTTTTAAATTGAGAAACGTTTCCCTTCACATAGAAATACAATTTCTTATCCGTCGGGGTGTACCATGTGTCACCAACATGCTTCACTTGACTTTCAACGGTTGTCCAAGTTGTTGCGGGGTCTGATTCTTGAAACCAAGATTCGATCTTTCCGTCAATTTGATTCGTGAAGTCTTCAACAGTATTGGCGAATACTCCGTTTATGAAGGCCGTCAAAGCGGCATCCGAAGTGTATTTTGATGCCTTTTCCCAATCGCTTGAAGTATATGAACCGGACAAACGATTCGTTTTACAACGCATAATATCCCCCGAAGCACCTTGGACCCATAGGTCCCCGACTTCATACGGCGGGATTGGTGTAGAAGTGAATATTCTTCTTTTTTCCCGTGCTAATGCAAGGGCATCATTGGCAAGGGCCAAGGCGTTTGCAACTTCTGAATCTTGAAGTTCTTTCCATTTATAAACCGTTCCTTCCTTTACCCAACGAAAAACTTTTCCGGTTTTGGTATTATAAAACAAGTCCCCCAAATGGTTTTCTTTCAAGGTTGTCGTTGTCCATTCTTTGGCCGGAATATTGCTTGTCGTTGGATCGTATTCATAAAAGAATTGTTCAATTTGCCCGTCAAGTTGTGCCCGCAAATCATTCAATATGCCCGGCAAAGTGTTGTCGATATAATTCTTTGCGTCAAGGGATTCTTGCCCTAATTCTTCAAGCGTTTTTTCTTGGCCGTTTGAATCAAACACGATCTTCCCGCCAATTTCCCCGGCGTCGAGATCAAAATATGTGCTTCCGTCGGGCGATTGAATACGTCCTGTTTTGATAAATCTTCCGTTGACGGTTGTAAAACCATAGGTCAAGGAAACGGACCGGACATGTAACATTGTATCTACCGAATTAACAACTCCGATCCAAAAATGATAATTCATTGCATCTTCTTCAACGCCAATTTGTTGCGGTGTGAAAACTATTGTTCCGGTATTTCCTTGTTTCAAGACTTTCGCATAAATATAATAAGCTTGTGAATCAGACAAGAAGGTTGTGTCCCCGTCCGATAAGGTCCAAGAACGGGGCATTTCTTCAATAGCATAATGCGTCAAAATACCGCCTTTTACCCGCATAAGGTTTTTATTTCCATTGAAATTTGGCTGAAATACGGTTCCAACCAATCCAAATTGCATTGATTTTGCGCCAACTGACAACATCAAAGTATCAACCGAATTGGGCTTGATCTTATCAGTGTAATAATCACCTTCGGGATCAAAGACCATATTTAAAACTTCTTGCGCTGATAACCAATCACGACGGGCCTTTGCAGGGTCTTTCAAATTATTGATAGTCAATATTTTGTCAATGTCAATCAAATCCGATATAACACGGGTATATGTTGACCTTTCAACCGAAACATCTGCAATTGTCAAAGTGTATTTGTATTCGTCGATCAAATCCCTTGTGAATGATTTGACACGGATAGATTTATCAACGTCTATGTCCGTATCAATCACCGGGATATAATCACCAACCCAAATTGCGTTCGATGTTGTACCAAGGCCCGCAATACTTTTTAAAAAGAATTCGTCAAGTGTCAATGAGTATTGCACCTTTGGTTGGCAATTCTGCTGAAGAAATTTTGTTCCGGCTTCTAACAACTTTTTTTCGGCTTCGTCAATGTATGATTGTGGCAAAGCAATGTCAATCAACACATATTCGTCACCTATTCCGAATTGAAATGCGGAAGATGTTTCGGAAGGGAAAGACATATCCCTGTTATCGGTTATTTTTTTTAGCGTGAAGGTATGTGTTGCGTGATCATAAGCATGAATTTCAAATTCATATCCGGCCAAATTCCCCGTATTGAAATGTACCTTTGCCGACACCCCGTTCAATAAGTATTTTGTTGTTTTCCCGTCTGATTCAGTTTCATTCAAGTTGAACATTGTAGAATCGGAAAACTTTAAAACACTGTCCCCCAAGGCTGATATTGTTCCGGTGCGGTGTGGGTAAATATCATCAAAGTTCTTTGTGTTTTCCCAAATACCATATTGCGCAATTGCTTTGGCATCTTCAAGATAACTTTGTGCCTTGGTTTTATTGGGAAGACAAAGTTTTGTGCAACGGTATTTTGATGTTATATTTTTAGTTGATCCGTAGCATTTTAATCGGGTGACTATGTTTGAGGAAGACACCTTTTCCCTTGTCAATTCGTAGATTCCCAATCCTTTTCCATATTTGAAAGTGAAAGGGAAAGTCTTTCCTACATTGGTGATGTTTATTGTACATACACCGTTTGCCGATTGGATAATCTCAAATTCAAGCCCGTATTCGTCACAAACATTTTGAAGTACTGAAAGGCAATTGTCGGAATCTCCGAAAGTCAATGTCTTTGTGTCTGTGTCCGGACAAGAACCAAGAACCCATTTTCCGGGAAATATTCGGGATATATTGGCAATTAACACTTGCATGAAACGGCGTAAATCACCTGTCAATGAATCCCCTTGAACGTCAACACCTGTTGTGTCAATTGTGACATCATAAGAAGCACGGGCAAGGTCATATTGCACGCCTTCAAATTGCAAGTCATATTGAAAGTTATATGCCGATTCTTTTTTGACTTTAGGCAACACATTCAACGTATATCTTCGGCCGAATATTTCAATCCTGTCACCAATTTCGTATGCTTGTGGGAAAGGAGATTGAACCGTTATATCAACAGTGTCGGCCCCCAATAATTCGACCTTTTGTTTTGCGCTTGAAATTCGTGTTGTGGTTCCCCTGTTTTGAAGGGGAACCCGTGAACCGTCACGCCGAATAATTATAATTTGTTCCATACTACAATTGCATTTGTTTCAAACTTTTCAATTTCGTCAATACACCCGGCTACAATGATGTAGTAATCACCGTTTGACTTGAATGTATGATTGACAACCAAGTCTTCGCCGTAAATGTCTGTCTGAACTTCACCGTCACCCCAATAGATGTCAACAAGCTTTGTTGTTGTGATTTTGATAGAGCAATTTTGCGTTGATTCTCCGACACGAATAAACTTTAGTACTTTTTTTACCGGGGACGGCTCCTTCAATTTCAAAGTGAAAGTTCCTATCATTAAACTATCATCCCAAGTCTTTTTGATTGCGATTGCATCTTCTGAATATACTTCATAGACAAGCGGTTTTGTTGGGTGAATATCAACCATAAGGCGGTGTGTGCCCGCTTTGTCGAAGATTTGGAAAAAGCGGTTCACTTTACTTGCAAAGTCGCCTTTCCCTTCTACGGCTTTAATAAAGCAAGACAAGGTGATTTCCCGACTTTCGTAAAACTTGTGATTCAGATCAACGCATGTTCCGTGATAGTTGTCCCATGATACGGACATCGGGGATTTCATTTTTGGCCGATCTGTCAACCCGTCGGAACCGGAAACATATACGCCGTATTCTTTCAGATCAACACCGTCAATGTAATATGTCAATTGTTTGACATTTGACATTTCTTCGATCAAGTCTTCTTGGGAAAGGGCAATATTATAAAGCTTCATGTCGTCAACACAACCTTTCCCATATTCACCCCCGAAATAATCTTGATTCAATGAAACGCCTAACAATGTGCCGGAACGGTTTATTGTCTTCACAAGTGCGGTATTTACATAGAAATTGTATTGCGCCCCCCTTTTGGTCATAGCAACGGAAACCCAATTGCCGCATGATAATTCAATTGGGATTTCGGAATATTGATCAACACCGTCAAAGGCAAGAAGCCAAATCACTTTTGAAGGGCTTCCCGCTTCAATCGACATTGGATTGACCCAACATAAGATTGAAAATTCGCCCGAAAGATTCAATACGTTTTTAGAAATCTTACATGTGTCTTTGCCGGAAAACTGAATTGCATTTCCAATCTTACCGGAAACAAACTTTGCACCGGACACAATGCCGTCCGCACGATTGGCCGAATAGTCATAAGCGATCAACGAACCGTCCGATTCGTCGAAAGGTAAATTCAAAATAACATTCTTTGTATTTGCCATTTTAGTAAGTTTTTTTATATTT
Source organism: Bacteroides sp. Phil13 (assembly GCF_001940965.1). Taxonomy (NCBI): domain Bacteria; kingdom Pseudomonadati; phylum Bacteroidota; class Bacteroidia; order Bacteroidales; family Bacteroidaceae; genus Bacteroides; species Bacteroides sp. Phil13. The sequence continues at coordinate 11,705 of NZ_MSHA01000047.1, forward strand.
TTCAATAACTTTGATCACGGCCCTTTCTGAAGATTCTGTCTTCAAAGTACCGCC
>NZ_MSHA01000048.1:0-14022 GCF_001940965.1 Bacteroides sp. Phil13
AGTTCTGCGAAGACTTTGCAGATTTCGTACATTGGAATGCAAGCACAAGAAGTGGGTATTAAACCTAACTTAAAGATCGTATTAAAGGCAGATGCAGCCTTATTAGACGAGGTTGTTATTGTAGGATATGGTTCTAGTAAGAAGCTGGGGTCAGTTGTTGGTTCTGTTACAGCTGTAAGTGGTGAAAAACTGGAGAAAAAACCTGTTGCAAACATCGGGGATGCTTTGCAAGGACAAGTTGCAGGTTTGCAAGTATTTACCCCTAGCGGAGAACCTAGTGGAACGGTACAAATGCGCTTGCGTGGTGTTAGTTCTATTAATAGTAGTTCTGAACCATTATTTATATTGGATGGCTCTCCTATTTCTTCCGGTGCATTTACTGCATTAAATCCCAATGATATTGAAAGTATGACCGTATTGAAAGATGCATCTTCAACTGCCATTTACGGTTCACGTGCAGCAAACGGTGTTGTAATCTTAACTTCTAAAAGAGGAAAAAGAGGAGAAAAGGCCAAAATTACGATAAGTGCCCAATATGGTGTATCGAAAATGACTGGAGATAACATTACCATGATGAATGCCGAACAATGGCTAAACTTGCAGGAAGTACTTGACCCATCATTGAAAACAAATCAGTCTTTTCAAAGCGAAAAGGATTTCTATATTAAAAACGGAATTTCTACAGATTGGGCTGATGTATTCTTTGGGGGTACAGCACCTATGCAGCAATATGACTTGAGTATTTCCGGTGGAACGGAAAGTTTAAATTACTTCTTATCCTTCGGACATTATGATGCCGATGGTATAATGGATGATTCTAATTTACGCCGTGAGACACTGCGCTCAAACATCGAAACAAATATTACTAAATGGTTAAAGGCAGGGGTAAATTTAAATCTATCATATCAAAAGTATGCTACAGCCGCTTTTGGTACTACTGCTAATCAAGTATATAATAAAGCATATGCAGCCCGCGTTTATCGCCCGGACCAGAGCTACTATGAAGTTTTACGTGATGACAATGGAAATTTCATTGGTTATGGTGACCGCTTGGACTACTTCGATAAATTAAATTACTATAATCCATATTATTTATCAGAGATACAACCTGCTTCACGCGATATGGCACGTATCAATGGCAATACATTTATCAATATCAATCCAATCAAAGGATTGAATATTCGTGCAGCTCAAGCTGTTGAAGCTTTTGATTATCGATACTCTTATAAAGCTTTACCTATTGGCCCGTTTGAAGGTGCAGGTAGTGCAACAGAGTCTTTCCAACGCTATTACTCATTTACCTATACTAATACTGCAGAGTATAAATTTACAGCATGGAATAATCATAATTTCAGTGCCCTAATAGGACAAGAATCTATTATTACCAAAAACCAGTCATTTACATCTGAGGTAGAGGGGTTAACTGATCCGCGTTTAATGCTATTAAGTGCAGCAAGTAATGCAACAATGCCTTCTCACTCAAAATATGATAAGATTTTTAATTCTTACTTTGCTACTTTCAGCTATAATTATGATGAAAAGTACTATTTAGACCTTACTTATCGTAGAGATGGTTCATCATTGTTTGGTTTGAATTCTCAATGGGGTAATTTCTGGTCTGCAGGTGCAATGTGGGATTTAAAGAAAGAAAATTTCCTGAGTGACATCTCTTGGTTGAATCAATTACAGTTAAAAGCTAGTTACGGTTCTGTAGGTAACTCTTCAGGTCTTGACCCTTATATGTCATTTGGTCTAATTGGAACAGGTCCATTATATGGTGGACAAAGTGGTACTGCAGTTGCCAATCCAGCCAACCCCGATTTGACTTGGGAAGTTGTTAAATCTACAAATGTCGGATTAAGTACTCGCCTGTTTGATCGTGTAAGTTTGGATATAGAATTCTATAACCGCATGACAGAAAATATGCTTATGGAAATCCCTTACTCTTTTACAACCGGTTTTGCATCGGGTTGGGGTAACGTAGCAAATATGCGTAACCGAGGAGTAGATATTACTGCAAATGTAGATGTATTAAGAGATGTGAACGGTTTTGACTGGACTATCTCAGCTAACGTGAACTATAACAAGAATGAAATTACTCAATTATTTAATGGACTGGACGAATATGTATTAGCAAATACCGGTCTGAAACTTGAGGTAGGCAAACCATACGGAGAATATTATTATACCAGATGGGCAGGTGTCGATCCACGAGATGGTTACAATACGTGGTATGATAAGAATGGGAATTTAACTAAAACTTATTCCGCAGATGATGCTGTCTTTTTAGGAAAGCAACGCTATGCTCCATGGTCAGGTGGTTTCGGTACTCGACTCGCTTGGAAAGGTATAACGGTCAGCGCTGATTTCTCATTTATGCTTGGACAGTACATGGTAAATAACGAACGCTGGTTTACAGAGAATCCACAAATGGCCAACAGCCGCAATCAAACCACTGAAATGTTGACTATGTGGCAAAAGCCCGGTGATATAACTAACATCTCAACTCCAGACTCCCCTATGCAGTTTGATTCTCATTTATTAGAGAATGCTTCATTTATGCGTCTGAAAAATTTAACAGTAAGTTATACTATGCCTCAACGTATAATGAAAAAGACTGGATTCATTGAAGATGCAAAAATATTCTTTGTAGGACGTAATTTATTAACTGTTACTAAATACAAAGGATTCGATCCGGAAATCAACAGTAATATGCAATTAGGAAACTATCCGAATACGAAGCAATTCTCATTCGGCCTTGAACTTACTTTCTAAACATTAACTACAAAAGAGATAAAAACAATGAAGAAAATATATATCATATTAGCAACATTGCTTGTTACAGGTCTCTCTTCCTGCGATATGGAAAAATACCCATACAGCTCAGTTGAAGAGTCTCAATACCTGGCAACAATGAACGACTTTACAAATGCACGTATCGGAATATATTCCTACTATCGTTCCATAACGACAGGTGGGTACATATTAACCCCTGAATTACAATGCGATGATTTCCATGCCACAGCTGGTTTTTCCAATTCATATGGTAATCAGTATCGCTGGGACTTCCAATCTTCAGACGGCAACGTAGAAGGTGTATGGCAAAATCATTATGCACACATTGCACGTTGTAACTACTTTATTGATGGTTACAATAAAGTGCTGGATGGTACTGTCACCGATTTGAGTGATGCAAATAAAGAACTTATTGCAGCTTATGCTGGTGAAGCATATTTCACAAGAGCTTATAACTACTTTCAATTAGTGGGGTATTTTTGCAAAGCTTACAACCCTGCAACTGCAGAAAGTGATTTAGGCTTACCCCTACAATTGGTCTATTCTCCGACATCAGATGCAAGTGCTTATCCGGGACGTTCTTCTTTGAAAGCAACCTATGAACAAATCCTCAGTGATTTGACAGAGGCTAAGAAACTTGTAAATGCAAGTAAAACAGTTACTCAAGCACAAAACGTTTTAAACTATATTTCGCAAGATATAGTAACAGCATTTCAAGCACGCGTTGCATTGCAAATGAAAGATTATACAACAGCTATCAGTAACTCGACTTCGCTGATCAATACAGGGAAATACCCTTTATTGAACTCGGAAGATGGAGGAGAAGCTTTCCGTAATATGTGGGTAAAAGATACTGGTTCTGAAGTAATTTGGCAAATTTACATGAGTGCAGATGAATTGGGAAGCGCCACAGGAACCAGTTTCTGGGGACAGTATAAAAAAGATGATCCTTCTTCACAAGTAATGGACTACATTCCTTCACAAAAGCTTATCGACCTTTATGAACAAGATCGTGATATTCGTTTTGCTGCTTATTTTGCTCCTTTCACATTAAAAGTTTCTACCGGTGCAACAGGAGATATTTACGTATTCGACAAATATCCTGGTAATCCGGATATTTATAATGTAGTAAGCGTTGACAATCATTATACTAATAAATCGAAGCCTTTCCGGATTTCAGAACAGTATCTGATTGCAGCTGAAGCCTATGTAGGTAACAACGACATCGTTAACGGAGCAAAGTATCTGAACTTACTAAGAGCTAGTCGCCTTGTAGATTATGTAGATGTTACTTATAATAGCCCGAACACTTTATTAGCTGATATCCAAGACGAACGTCACAAAGAATTAGTTGGCGAAGGTTTTCGTCTGACAGATTTGAAACGGTGGGGATTAGGAGTAAATCGTGAAGATGCAACTCAGGACGCAGCTTTGGTTTTATTGCCTGGTGGTACCAATACAACAGCTTTAACTAAAACAGCTGATGACTTCCGAATGGTATGGCCCATTCCTAAATCGGAAACAGACGTTAATCCGCAGATCAAAGGCCAACAAAATCCCGGATATTAATTTGTTGAATTCTTAACTTTTGAAATATGAAATATTTGAATATATATTTATTGGCTTTATTGACAATCTTTATTGTCGGATGTTCGGATGATGATCCAGCAATGAACAGTGCAAGTACGACAGTCTCATTTACACAATCAGAAGTGACGTTCAATGAGAATGCCGGTATAGTAAAAGTTCCTCTAACAATTGAGGGCGAACGAAATGGAATGATTAAAGTAACATTTAAAGTTGAAGATGGCAGTGCCATTGTAAACGAACATTATATTGTTACCACTACAACCGTTTATATTCCTACTGATGCCAATGATACTTTTGGTTGCGAGATTCGTTTATTAGATGATGGTATGACTGAGAATGATGACCGTAATCTGAAAGTAACTATTGAAAATGTAGAAGGTGCACAGACAGGAGCAACCTCTACATGCAATGTTATACTAAAAGATGTGGATAAGAATCCATATTTCAAACTGATGGGCACTTGGACATTTAATGCTGTAAAAGCAACAGACGGTAGTGCAGTTAGCTTTACTGTAACAATCTCTGATGGCGGAGATGAAGCAAACCTAGAAAAGAGTTATGTCTTCAATGGATTTACAGATGGAAAGGGATATGATGCAACCATACCTTGGACTGTAGATTATAATAAAGCTTCTGAAACACTTTCTGTAGTACAAGGACCGACTTATGCAAAATACAATTTTGGATTTGTGGGTGAAGTACGGGTATGTCCAATGGATCTTACTGCAGCATTATCCAAATCCCTAGAAGGAACTTGGAATGAAACATTCGACAGGATTGACTTTGATCCTAACGGAATTATCGGTGTAGGTGTATTCGACTCCGGAGAGTATGCAGGCTATTGGGCTGTATATGCAGAATGCTACATGGTCAAAAAATAAATTGTTCTTTGAATAATTGACTTTATGTATAGAAAAAGGCTATGCTACTTTTATGGCATAGCCTTTTCATCATTAATAAGATTGAAAATATGAAAAAAGCTATTATCATCCTTATTCTGGCTTTCCTGGTCTGTTCAGGACGGCTTTTTGCAGCTCCGCGCACTCCGCAGCAAGCATTAGAAGTTGCCCGCACATTTGTACGTTCTCATGTCAATATGAAACACATTGATACAAAGGAGTTAAGACTGACAAATGGACAAAACATACAGACACGAACTATGATTTATCCTGCTTATTATATCATCAATACAGGGAATGATAGTGGATTCGTCATCATTTCAGGGGATGATTGTGCACGGGAAGTACTAGCATATTCAGATAAAGGAAATCTGAATTATGAATATTTACCTGCCAACGTTAGGTATTGGTTGGATTTCTATACTGCTGAAATAAAACGAATGAATACAAACGGCAATTCTGTGAAGAACCCAACTGAAGTTCAAAATTCGGCAACAAGAGTAATTCCTCCAGTAGTCACACCTCTATTGGACAAAATAGAATGGGACCAAGGAAATCCTTATAATCTGGATTGTCCGGAAGAAAAAGGAGAACTCACTGTTACTGGCTGTGCTGCTACGGCACTTGCCATGGTAATGAAATATTATGAATATCCCAAACACGGAACAGGAAGTTACAGTTATACAACCGCAACTTTAAAAAAATCACTTTCCGTAAACTTTGAAGAGGCCAACTATAAATGGGATCTGATGCTGCCTCAATACACAAATGCGGCAACTGAAGAACAAAAGAAAGCTGTAGCCGAATTGATGCTCCACTGCGGCGTAGCTATGGATATGGATTATAACCTAAGTGCAGCTGGTGGTAGTGGAGCAGGCATATTCAAACAATATAATGCCCTGACGAAATTCTTCGGGTATAATCCTAATATATATTTTGAAGGACGTGATTATAATACTGAAGGACGCTGGAAAAATATGATTCAAAAAGAATTGATTGCCGGGCGCCCTGTTCTATACAGTGGACAAAGCACCGCAGGAGGTCATGCATTTGTATTGGATGGTTGTGATGAGAATGACATGTATCATTTTAACTGGGGATGGAGCGGATATGCAAATGGATATTATTCCTTAAGCTCCCTGAATCCAGGATCAGGCGGCACAGGAAGTGGAAGTGGCGCCTATAATGATATGCAATATATTATGCTCCTTGTACAACCGAAGACAACAGGAGAAGTTATTAGTGGCTTTACATTAGAGGGAAGCATGGATATTACACAAAAGCAATATGAAAGAAATGAAAGTATCAGTGCAAAGTTTACCAAAATATGGAACACTTCTACTCCTATGAGTGGGATTATCGGATTAGCTCTATATCAAGGAGATGAATTCATCACATTTCTTACAACACCCACTTCAATTTCCAACATTGACGTAGGAAGTGGTTGGAATAGTATTACATTCAGCGGCACAATTCCATCTACTGTACCTAACGGCAACTATCAACTTCATTTTGCCTCACAAAAAGATGGTGAAAAAGTACCAAGCATGTTACGTGGTCTTGAAGGTAAAAGCATCTGTTATAGTGTAGAGATTACTGCTAACAGTATTCTACTAAGCAGCATAGAAAACAATTCCGATTTGTATCAACTTGCTCCTGCAGAACTTATTGGTGAAGCTGTAGAGGGAAAAGATATATCTTTCAAAATACAAATCGAAAATAAAGGTTTAAAATATGAAGATGATTTTGCTATATATATACGTAAGAACGGAGCATTGCTCCCTTACACGCGCATCAGCGACTATACTGTAATACCAAGTAATACTTCCAGCACTATCACTATCACAGGAAACCCCGAATTACCAGCTGGAGAATACTATGCTATAGGAAGTTACCGTAAAGATGACACCTGGAAACAATTTACTAACAGTGAATTAAGACTGGTTTTCACAATTAAAGATGTAGAAACAGGTATTGGGCAAACCGAATCTTCTGAAGTGTTAAAGGTCATTCCTACAAATACAGGTTTGGAGATCACAAGTGAAAATTCCAACGAATTTATTGATATATTCTCCAGTCTGGGAGTTAAGATAACGAGCGTAAAAGGGACACAAATAACCGTTCCATTGTCACAAAGTGGACTATATATTATAAGACAAGGTAAGAATAGTCTAAAAGTATTGTACAACCCAAAACATTAAATATCCGTACAAATAAAAAGGATGAATTCACTTGATCAATCAAGAATTCATCCTTTCTATTATATTATTATATAGTTAAACTTCCTTCTTTCAGAATATCCACCAATATCGGCTTTACCCCACTCACGAAACACTCCACAGCAATTACCATCAGAATAAGCCCCATCAAGCGCATCATCACATTATTTCCCGTTTCTCCTAAAACCTTTACCAGTCGCGTAGAGGCACGCAAGATGAAAAATGTAATCAAGTAGATAAAGGCGATCATACCAATCAGTACACCTTTCATTTGGATAGTATGGGCATCCTGCATCAACACAATGGCGTTTGCTATGGCACCGGGACCGCAAAGCATCGGTATCCCTAAAGGGGTGACGGAGATGTCATCGGCATAAGTTTTAATCTCTTCATCTTTCAATTTCATTTGTGTATAACGTGCCTGCAACATATCAAAACCGATTTTAAAGATGATGACACCACCTGCTATACGAAAACCGTTTGTAGAGATCCCAAAGAACTTGAACAGGAACTGACCTGCAAAGGTAAAGACCATAATCGTGATGAAAGCTACTAATGTAGCACGAGACACTACAGACTGTCGCTCCTTATCCGTCATTCCATGGGTCATAGTCAGAAAGACGGGCATAGTCCCGAGAGGATTTGTCAACGTAAAGAAAGAAGTGAAACAAAGCAAAGCGAAAGGTAAAATAGTATCCATAGCTGCAAATTATGTGTTTACGCTGACAAAATTACAACTAATCCCTCAATGTCACAACAATTGGAGCAACTCTTTCAAATCTGTAATCTGATAAGTAGGCTTAAATGGAAACTCGGTACGTCCCGTTACATTATAGAACACCTGATGCATGCCTACACCCTGAGCACCCGTTATATCATTTTCCCAGCTGTCACCTACCATCAACGATTCACGCAGTTCAGACTGAGTAGCCGACATGGCAAAATGGAAAATCTCAGGCCATGGCTTTAGGACACCAATATCATCTGATAGAACTACTTTCTTGAAGTAATGGTCAATTCCGGCAGAACGCATTTTGTGGCATTGCAGTTCCTGAAATCCATTGGAAAGGATATAAAGATTATATTTAGGTGCCAAATATTCCAGCACTTCCTGCGCATGGGGCATCAATCTGCTTTTTGTAGGAATAACCGCAAAAAAGTCATCAGAAAAAGCTTTCGCTAAAGCCGTATCCCCCTCTCCTACTGCCTCCAGCGGATAGAGAAAACGTTGACGATTCAATTCTTCTTTTGTCACTTTTCCATCTGCATATTCTGCCCACAATTCGATATTACGCCTCTCATAGAGTTCATAGAAATGTTCAAAAGACCGAAAATAGCGATCATATTCATATTTGCGATACATTTCCTCAAATGTATCACGGGCATTAAAAGAAAAGGCCCAGAGAGTATCATCCAGGTCGAAAAAAATATTCTTGTACTGCATATAAAAAGAAAATGGCAGGGATAACCTTTCCCCGCCATTCTTATAATTTAATTAAGTTATTTTACTTGGATAACCAGGTATCTGGATACGTTCCAGAAATCTTTCGGATTCGTAATCTTCAGAACGAGCTGATCTTTATCATCTTTCTCCAAAGCATAAGAACCTGCCGGATGAGTAGTCAAGACATCTGCACTCTTGGAATACAACTTAATTTCTTTCGTTGTACGAATATCAACCTGAGTAAAGTAATCCTTATTGATGTCACCATCCTTAAGCACTTGCTTTTTCTGGAAGAGACCGGTATTTGTCAGAATATTCTGATCCTTCAGTTCTTTCTTTGTTCCGAAAACAAACCAAGCTGTGTTCAGTGCCTTATCTTGCTCAGCTACGGTTTTGGCTTTCGCTTCATTTTCGGCAGTAAGCACTTCTTTGTCAGTTGACAGGCCAGTCACAGCTGCATCCAGTTCCTGAATACGAATATTCTTAGAGGCAAGTTCAGCCTGCAATTCCTCGATACGCTGGGTTTTGGTTACCAATTCCTGGGTCAGAGATTCTACAGCTTTCTTCAACTGGGTAGAGTTATTCTTGCTACTTTTCAGCATAGCTTCCAGTTTAGCGATCTGCTCTTTGTTTTCTTGCATTTGTTTCTGGATAAATTCAATATCAGTGGCTATTTGCTGCTTAGCTGATAAAGAACCTTCTGAAACCGCACCACGCTGCAAGTCTACGCGGCTTTCGGCGGCATTGATTTGGCGGAAGCCTTCAGAGATATCATTGAAAGTACCCATCATTTCATCCAGTTCAGCATTACGCTGGGTAAGTTCCATCAAAAGAGAATCATTTTCAGCTTTCAGTTGGTCTTTACTTCCACCTGACAAGCCATCGCACGATGCCATAACGGCCGCACATACAATTAAAACTGCTAACTTTTTCATACGCTTTTGTTTTACGTTGGTTAATGAAGTTATTTAATCGTCTATTCCTGCTACTACTATTACTATTTCTCCACGCGGATCATTAGCTGTGAAATGCTCAATCAATTCAGTCAGACTGCCACGCACCGTTTCTTCGTGCATCTTCGAGATCTCCCGGGATACAGATGCCTGACGTTCCGCACCGAAATGCTCTGCAAACTGAGCCAACGCTTTCACCAGACGGTGGGGAGACTCATAAAACACCATGGTACGGCGTTCCTCTGCCAATATCTTCAGACGTGTCATGCGTCCTTTCTTCTGCGGAAGAAAACCTTCGAAACAGAATTTTTCATTCGGCAAACCCGAAGCAACCAAAGCCGGCACAAGAGCTGTAGCCCCCGGCAAACATTGTACTTCAATACCATTGCGAACACACTCACGCACTACCAGAAAGCCCGGATCAGAAATTCCCGGTGTACCTGCGTCCGATATTAACGCAACAGTTTCACCTGCCTTTATTCTATTAACAACACTTTCCACCATTTTATGTTCATTAAACTTATGATGGGATTGCATTGCGTTCTTTATTTCAAAATGCTTCAGTAAGATTCCGGAAGTGCGCGTATCTTCGGCAAGAATCAAATCCGCCTCTTTCAAAATACGAATAGCCCGGAATGTCATATCTTCCAAATTTCCTACCGGAGTAGGCACTACATAAAGTTTTCCCATATCCGTAACTGCTTTAACTAAAGTATTTCTTAAGAAGTTCTATAAAATCAACCACCGTTTCATTCTCTTCATCAGGATTAACGGTAGAAGAAAAGAGTTCCAATGCCTTTTCCAATGAAGGAGCAGCACCCAACTGGCGTATCACTTCATTCATACGGGCGGTATCACCACCAAAAATCTCGCGGGCAAAGCGAAATGAGTCATTCAGACTGATAGCATGCCGCAGATCAGTAGCCGGTTTTATCCGTTCTGCTAAAATAGGCGATGCAGAAGATATTATTGCGGACGGTTCAGACTCGGGTTTGGATTCGGACTCAGGCTTGGGAGATACGACCTCTACCGGCTTGGTGATTTCAACAACGAGCGGTTCTACAGGAGTCGGCTTTACCGGTTCAGGAGCAACGACCGGCTCGGAAATAACCACTGAAGCGACAGGAGCTTCAGGAATAACAACTACCTCTACGGGAGTTTCGTCCAGCTGTTTCTGCAAAGCATCCAGTCGCGCACGCATCTGCTGTATATTCCGTTTAGCTACCACCTTCAATGTAGGATTGGCGTCTGTTGCAAGAACTTTCATTAAATATTTCAGTTCCTGAATATCCAGTTCTATGTCGTCCAATAATGTCTGCATTTCCTTTCGCATCACAAATGTTAATGCCGCAAATGTAGAAATAAATAATGAAAAAATATCGGAAAGCCATTAAAAGTGTTATTTTTGCGGCTAAAATAAACATTTTAAAACAATGGTATTATTCTCGGAAGACCATATACAGGAAACCAATCGTAGAGGAAGAATTGAAGTTATATGCGGCTCAATGTTCTCCGGTAAGACAGAAGAACTGATCCGCCGTCTGAAGCGCGCTAAATTCGCCAAACAGCGTGTAGAAATATTCAAACCTGCCATTGACACACGCTATTCGGAAGAAGAGGTCGTATCTCACGACAGCCATTCCATTGCCTCTACACCGATTGATTCATCGGCAAGTATCCTGCTGTTCACTTCAGAAATCGATGTAGTAGGTATCGACGAAGCACAATTCTTTGATAATGGTCTGATTGATGTATGTAATGAACTTGCCAATAATGGCATACGTGTTATTGTAGCAGGTCTGGATATGGACTTCCGCGGTTTTCCCTTCGGCCCTATGCCCGGACTTTGTGCCATTGCCGATGAAGTATCCAAGGTCCACGCTATTTGTGTGAAGTGCGGACAATTAGCCTCCTTCTCACACCGCACTGTCAAGAACGACAAACAAGTCCTCTTGGGAGAAACAGCTGAATACGAACCCCTCTGTCGGGAATGTTATCTGCGGGCAATAAAGGGAGACCGGACTGCCGCCGGTGAATAAACTATAAAAAAGCAAAAGCCTTATGGAGCGTAAGAAAATTACATTCGACAGCTTTATCCGTGCTGTCATTCTCGGTGCTATCATCATTGGGGTATTAATGCTCCTGAAGCGATTGAGCGGCGTATTGCTTCCGTTCTTCCTTGCCTGGCTTATTGCTTATCTGATATACCCATTAGTAAGCTTCTTCCAGCATAAGCTACGGCTAAAAAACAGAATAATATCTATCTTTTGCGCCTTGCTTACTCTCACTGTTATAGGAAGCGTTGCGTTCTATCTGCTTGTGCCGCCCATGATTCAGGAATTCCTGCGGGTAAAGGATTTATTGATAGAATACTTCAGCACCACTCATACAGCAAGCAATGTCCCCACTACCCTCTCCGAATTTATCCGGCAAAATATTGACCTGCACATCTTAGAGCAAATGTTCAGCCAGGAGAATATATTGGATGCCCTTAAAGTAACCGTTCCTAAGTTATGGTCGCTTATATCGGAGTCTATCAACCTCTTATTCGGGTTCTTCACCGTCTTCCTTATCCTATTATATATAGTATTTATTCTGCTTGATTACGAAAGCATTTCCGAAGGCTGGGCACACCTGATGCCAAAGAAATATCGGAAAACAGTAACCGGCATACTGAATGATGTAAAAGACGGCATGAACAGATATTTCCGCGGACAGGCATTAGTAGCTTTGTGCGTAGGCATTCTATTCAGCATTGGCTTTCTGATTATTGATTTCCCGCTAGCCATTGGTTTGGGATTATTCATCGGTGCACTGAATATGGTGCCCTACCTACAAATCATTGGTTTTGTCCCCACCATCATGCTTGCCATTCTGAAAGCTGCGGATACCGGTGATAATTTCTGGATCATCATAGCTTCGGCTGCCGCTGTATTCATAGTGGTACAAATCATACAAGATGGCTATCTCGTTCCTCGCATCATGGGAAAGATTACCGGTTTGAACCCAGCCATCATCCTGCTCTCTCTATCTATTTGGGGATCGTTAATGGGAATGTTGGGTATGATTATAGCTTTGCCGCTGACCACTCTAATGCTCTCCTATTATCAACGATACATCATTAATCAAGAAAATATTTATAAGACAGAAACCACTGAGGATCAACCAGTAGAAGGTATAGAAGAAAAATAATGCAAACTTTTTTCCTCATATTCCTTGCAAATTAAATAAAAGTACCTATCTTTGCACCCGCTTAACAGCAATAAAGGTTTGATTCGCTAGCTCAGCAGGTAGAGCACAACACTTTTAATGTTGGGGTCCTGGGTTCGAGCCCCAGGCGGATCACTGAAAACAAAAGAAAAATCAAGCAAATCCCTGATAATCAGACATTATCAGGGATTTCTTTTTTCAGGCAGGTAGCAGAAAATAGCCGTTTCAAGCATATTATCGGTGGATAAATCGTGGGACTAAAATTTAGTCAGAGAAAGTCCCACGAATTAGCATCTTTCTCACTGATTCATAGATTTTTGCATAGTCATACTTTGGAAGAGAATACATAGTTTTGTAACTCTAAAAACGATGTAAAAATGGCTAGAAAATCATTTTCTGTTTTGTTCTTTATCAAGAAAGCCAAGTTATTAAAGAACGGAGAAGCACCTGTGTGCATGAGAATCACCGTAAACGGCTGTATGGTAGATATTTCTATCAAAAGAAGCTGTCCTGTAAATTTATGGAATCAAGCAAAAGAGAATTCAAAAGGCAAAGACCGTATGTCGGCGGAACTGAACCACTACATAGAAATCACACGCTCACGCATACACCAAATTTATAGGGAACTGGAAACTTCCGGTAAGGTTATCACTGTTGATCTTGTGAGAAAGTTGTATTATGGTGTGGACGAGGAAAGCAAAACTCTTTTGCAGGTATTCAGGGAGCATAACGAACAAAGCCGTAAGCTGATCGGCAAAGACTTTGTTAGTAAAACCGTTCAACGGTATGAAACCACTACCCGATATTTGGAGGAATTCATTAAGAAAGAATATCAGTTATCGGATATTGCCCTGAACAACTTGGAAGCCAACTTCATTTCTAAGTTCGATGCTTTCTTGAAGATTGAAAAA
>NZ_MSHA01000049.1:0-61625 GCF_001940965.1 Bacteroides sp. Phil13
TTTTTCATAGTATTAGATTTAAGGTTAACAAAGGTTGGAGTACAGCGGTACTCCTTTTTTTATGCCCATACTTTACAGGGAGGTTCACAAAAATGCCATTTTGATTGAAGTATTGCCAATAATACCCTATTTTTGCAATCGCCACCAAAGAAAATACCTTGTAACATTATGGAAAACAGAATGCATCGTACAGAAATTCAGATATATGTATCCCTCTTTCTCATTGTCATCTTCCTATTAATGAGCATTTCCTCATATGCACAGCAAATAATAGCCAAACAAATGCCTTTTCTGGAACAGCTGCCTTCCAATGAAGTAATAGACTTACATCAGGATCAGAATGGATTCATCTGGTTAGGGACTAAAAACGGCTTAGGGCGATATGACGGGTATCAACTCCAAACCTTTAAATCAGATTTTAATCAGCCGCATTTATTAACCGATAACTTCATCTGGTGTTTTGCTGAAGATGATAATTACCTGCTGGTAGGAACAAGACAGGGCGTTAATTTGGTGGATAAAAGCAACTATCAGATACGACCGTTCCCTGATGAAGAAATCCAGAATACATGGATAAACTTCATGTTGGTAGATAGCCGGAAAGAACTATGGATATGTACCCGTACTCAGGTTTATCACTACAACTCCGACTATTCGTTGAAGAAACGCTATGGAAATTTAATCCCGCCAATTCCCAACAATGGCATAAACTCAATATATGAAGATCATTTCGGCAATATATGGGTATGCACATGGGGAGGGGGACTGTATAAGTATCTCAAAAATACAGATACACTCATGAGTTTCCCCGCGCTCGGAACAAATAACAATCCTTTTAAAATATTCCAGGACAAAGATAACCAATATTGGATATTAACCTGGGGAGACGGTATCTACCGCTTTCATCCGGATGCAACAGAGGATAAAATGTACACGCATCAAGAAATCTTCAATGAAAAACTGCACCTGCCTGAAACCGCCTTCTTCAGTGTAGTACAAGATGATGTTTACGGCTATATATGGATATTCGGCTACCACGAACTCTATGCTTTCAAAGTGGTGGACGGACATCTGGAAAAAGTGGACCTCAGTCCGTATATGTTCGATTATAACAAAATGTTCAGCCAGATCATTAAAGACAGGGAAGGCAACCTTTGGGCCGGGGCTTATGACAGCGGGTATCACCTGCTAATGGAAAATCCTGCCATAGCTAATAACTTCCTGCCCAAACTGAAAAGACATGTAGGTTTCGACACGAATATAACCACTCTGGGTATTGACCCCAACAATGGGCTCTGGTTTAATCAGGAACGTTGGGGACTCTGCTGGTATGACATAGAACAGGATAAATTCTATGACTACTCGAATACAAATTCCGGAGTGCATAATGTAGGATATATCCTCCGTTCGAAACAGCCGGGAGAATTTTGGTTGGGATGCAGAGACCAGCCTACTCTCTACAAAGCAAAACTAAACAGTAAAAGAGAAATTGACTACCTACTGGCAAAGGACTTATATACACCAAAGGGGACTACTGGCAACATTACATCCATGTATGAAGACAGTAAGGGAAATTTATGGGTAGCTACCACCGGACAGCTCTATCTAAAACCGGATGGCAAAGACTTTATCATCCCCGAATTCTCTCTGCCCAACATTACATCTATTGCGGAAGACGGACACGGTAACATCTGGTTGGCAACCGAAGATTCCGGTTTACATAAGGTTTCTTTAGGGGATAAACTGAAACCGATTAAACAATACTCAACCCAGAATTCATCCTTACCCAGTAACAATATTGATAAGATAGTGGTCCAGGAAAACCATCTATGGATCGCCACCACTCAAGGTTCCATCCTGAGAATGGATCTCAACTCAGAGACAATGAAGGACTTCAGTAGCTCATGCGGAATGACCGGACAGTCTATTTTAGGGATGAAGCATGACAGAAATACCCTTTGGATATTAACAAATCGGCAATTGACCGCTTATGACATCCAATCCGATAAGTATATTCATTATTCAAATTCAGACGAATCCGTTCAGATAAACTCGTTCAAGAAGGACGTCATAGACTTGTTTAACGGCAAGCTTTATGCCGGTGGGCATGGTGGCTTTGTATCGATGGCTTCCTCAAAATTCCCGTCTAAGAAGATCAATTCCAATCCGGTCATCATAACAGATATCAAAGTATCCAATAATTCTTTCTTCTTCAATCCCCAGCGCCAGTCGAAAGATTTATCGACCCGAAGCGTCTGGTTGGAGCCCGAAGATAACAATCTTGAAATCTTCTTCTCCGCTCTTCAATTTACAGCAACATCGAGAATAAGATACGCCTACAAGATGGATGGCGTGGACAAGGAATGGGTATACACCGAAACCGGCAACCGATCGGCTTTCTACAATAAAATTCCTAAAGGATATCATACTTTCAAGGTACGCTCTACAGATGAATACGGCTACTGGAAAGACGACGTCACAGAACTGCGTATCTATAAAAAGCCGGCTTGGTACGAAACATGGTGGGCATACGGTACCTATATAACTCTCATCATTCTGATCCTTTATTCCATCATGTTCTATTACCTGCACAGGGTAAGACGGTCCGACCGGGTTAGATTCCAGAAAGAACTGACCAAGACTAAACTGGAATATTTCACCCATATAAGCCATGAACTGCTCACCCCGCTCACTACCATCAGTTGCATAGCAGATGATTTGGAAGAAACAAAGGCATCTCCACAGGAAGATGTACATATATTGAAAAGTAATGTGCTCCGCTTAAAACGCTTAATCCAGCAAGTGCTAGATTTCCGGAAAGTTGAAAACGACTCGTTTGTACTCACCCCTACCTATGGCAATATCAGCAGCTTCATCCGTGAAATCTACCATACAGGCATACGACCGATCATTGAAAAGAAAAACCTTCATTTCAGTCTTCACCTGGAAGAAAAAGACATTTGGGGATATATGGACTTTGACAAAATAGACAAGGTTCTGTACAACATACTCTCGAATGCGGCCAAATATACACCTGCCGATAAAAAAGTAGAGCTGAATGTATCGACTCTGCAAAAGGATAATTCCCGATTCCTCCGGATAGAGGTGCAGGATGAAGGAATAGGTATAGACCAGAAAGAAATATCCAAGATATTCACTCCATTCTATGTGAACAAAACAGCTTATGCACCTCAATCAAATGGTGTAGGGCTTTCATTAACCAAGAAACTAGTCGACTTGCATAAGGGAGACATCCAGGTAGAAAGCAGCATCGGAGAAGGTTCCAGATTCACTGTTCTAATCCCTATCGACCGGAATTATTATCCGGAAATAAAGGACATTATCGAAACCAGTGAAATACCGTCAATAGCGTCAAATGAAGCAATAGAAGAAACAGAAAAGAAGCAAGGTACGATATTACTGGCAGATGACAATGAAGAGTTCCTGCTACTGATGAAAAGAAAGTTGGCAACACACTACAATATACTCACCGCCACGAATGGGAAAAAAGCATTGGAAATTGTAAGAAGCGAAGACGTAGACCTGATGGTCAGCGACTATATGATGCCCGAAATGGATGGAATCGAGCTTTGTGAAACAATGAAACAGGACATCAATACCAGCCATATACCGATATTAATGCTTACGGCAAAAAATTCAGTGGAAGACCAGGTGAAATGTTTCAATGCAGGAGCAAACGGCTACCTGACAAAGCCATTTGAAATGAAAATGCTCAATGCACGTATTGACAATCTGATGAAGATAAACCGGAAGCGGCAAGAGATGTTCAAGATCGATACGGAAATCAATATTGTAACGCTGGATTATCAGAGCACTGACGAACAGTTCTTGAAAAAAGCCATCGAATGCATAGAGCGGCATCTGATGGAAACAGAATTTGAGATAGACACTTTTGCCTCTGAACTCAACGTTTCCAAATCCACTCTAAATAGAAAAATGAAAGCAATGACCGGTCTCTCCCCAGTAGAGTTTATTCGCAACATCCGGCTTAAACATGCGTGTACACTCCTGAAAAAGCCTTTCATTAATGTCTCCGAAGTTGCCTATGCGGTTGGTTTCAGCAATCCAAAGTATTTCACGAAGTGTTTTAAAAAGGAATTTGACGTGACGCCTACCGAATATCAGAAAAAGGAAGAAGATAAATAAACGACTTACCCGTTGGCGGAGTTTATTGCTCATCATTTTATTCCTTTCATTTTCCGTTTTGAATTCCTCCAACCAATTGCTACTTTATTATTTGCTTTCCCCTATACTACAACAAAATCCCTCTCCAGCAACAAGTGTATTTTTGACGCAGTTAAGGTATACAAATAACGCATTCCCCGCTCTGTACCCCTTTCTGCCTCATTTGAGTACTCCTCCCTGTTCTTTTCTATATTTATTTGCATCGGCCTTGAAGACCGCAAACCAATAACAAGGATAAAGAGTTTCAGTGACCAATCCTTTTAATAATAATATATATGAAAGACAAATTTCTTAAATCAATCCAAAGAAAAAGCTGGCTGTTGCTGGCCCTGTTCTTCATCAGCAGTTGTAGCAATGAAGACATCGTGAAACATCCCGTCATCACCAACAAGTATGATCCCTCAAAGCCTCAGGCACTGACCGGCTTTATCCCGGAAAAAGGAGGAATAGGTGACAAAATCATTGTTCAGGGAAACTTCGGTACAGACCTATCCAAGATGAAAGTGATCTTTGCCGATACCAAAGAGGCTAACATCATATCAAGTGACGGAACTTCTATTTACTGTACCGTACCAAAACAACCAGGCGGTAATAATTCTGTTAAAGTCGTTGTAGGCGATAAAGAGCTTACCATCGACAAGACATTTGCCTACACGCAGGTACAGAAAGTTTCTACAGTTTGCGGAACCTACAATAAAAGAGGAGATACCGATGGAAACATCTACGATGCACTATTCAATAATGTATTTGCTGTCGGTATAGTGGCAGGAGATAACATTGTAGCAGTAGAGTCGGACAAACAACGGGTACGCCTGATTTCAGAAAGCGAGAACCTGGTTACAACCCTGATAAGCGGATTCAAAGCAGGTAAACCTGCAATCAATAAAACCCGTGATAAAATGTACTTTATTGATGTCAAATCAGCTAAAGTATATATCCTGCGCCGTGAAAATAGCTGGCAGCCGGAGCTATTGCGCGAAGGTATCACCGAATTATCCGCCAACAATGGTGAAACCTGGTCCTGCATTATTGACGATGAAGAAAAATACCTCTATACAAGAAATCACCTGGGGATCTTCGTACGTATCAATCTGACAGAAAAAGATGATAGCGGACAGTACAAAGTAGAAAAACTCCTTGAACACCGCTGGGACTTTGAAGCTTGGGTTTCCGACCATTGTAGCTATCTGGCTTATAGCCGTGTAGAAGATTGCTTCTATTTTGCAGAAGACAGGACACATGCTGTATACCGGATTAAACAGAACGCTGACGGCACATGGTCGGACGAAAGATATGCCGGAAACGGCTGGCCTAACCAAACCAATACGGAAGGTTATCGGGAAGACATACAGTTTGCCTGGCCAAATGGAGTAACTGTTGACAATGAAGGCAACATATATGTAGTAAACGCAGGCGGACAATCCATCCGAAAGATATCCTACCCGGATGGCTACGTAACAATTGCTGCTGGTGGCACCATGTCGGGCGAGACTGAAACAGACGGACTCCCACTGGAATGTACATTCCTATATCCCAAAGATATAGCTATGGATTCTGAAGAAAACTTCTATATAGCCGGAGGTGCAGGATTGAATGTGCGTAAACTCGCTATAGAATAAACTCCTTCCCGTAAATCAATAAATAAACTAATATATGAAAAATAGATTTTTCCTTATACTTTCATTCCTATTGTTTGCAAGTGTGTTTCCACTTGCCGCACAGAATGGTTTCACCGTATCCGGTATTGTGATGACGGAGCAAGGTGAAGAATTACCCGGTGTTACGATTCAATATAAAAACAATCCCTCCAAAGGAGCTATCACGGATGTTGATGGTAATTTCCGCATGGACAATGTTCCCGCCAATACAGTATTGGTGTTTACCTACATAGGTTATGCACCCCAGGAACTGGTGGTAAACGGAAATAAAACCAAGCAAAAGATTGCACTGAAAGAAATTGTAAATGAGACCGATGAGGTAGTGATTGTAGGTCGTGGTACTCAACGTAAAATCTCGGTAGTAGGTGCGGTAACTAACGTAAAGGCATCTGATTTACAAGTTCCTTCATCCTCGGTAACAAACATGTTGGGAGGTCGTGTACCGGGCATCATTGCCGTAACCCGAAGTGGTGAGCCTGGCAATGACTTTTCTGAATTCTGGATTCGTGGTATCAGTACTTTCGGTGCAGGTGCATCCGCTTTAGTGTTGATTGACGGTGTAGAAGGCGACCTGAATATACTTGATCCTGCCGATATTGAAAGTTTCACCATCCTGAAAGATGCTTCCTCTACAGCTGTATATGGTGTACGCGGTGCCAACGGTGTGGTACTCGTTACAACAAAGCGCGGTAAATCGGGTAAACTGAATATCAGTGTGAAAAGTAATGTCGGGCTTTCCTATTCTGCACGCAATCCCGAATATGTGGACGGATATACATACGCACAACTGGCCAACGAAGCCTCCGTTGTACGAGGTGGACGTCCTGTATATAGTAATGCCGAGTTAAACCTGATAGAAACAGGACTGGACCCGGATTTATATCCCAATGTAAACTGGCGCGATGTCATGCTGAAAGATTATGTATGGAACAATCAGCATCACATCAGTATCAATGGTGGTGGAACGAATGCACGTTACTACATGAGTGTGGGCCTCCAACACAAGGATGCCATCTATAAGCAAGATAAAGGAATTAAAAACTATGATAATAGTGTAGGTTATAATAAATACAATTTCCGCGCAAATATCGATGCTAACCTAACCAAAAGTACTATTATTGAGCTGGGCTTATCAACAGAGATTGTAACCAACTCTTTCCCCGGATATGCCAATGATACGAAAGCCTTGTGGCAAACACAAGCCAACCTGACCCCTGTGACCGTTCCGGTACTTTATTCGGATGGTTCGCTTCCAGCCTACGGTGCCAGTGCTGACCAACAGAACCCATATATCTTACTAAACTATACAGGTTATAAGAAGAGAAATGAGACGACAAGCAGTATCCGCCTACGCCTTGAACAAGATTTTGACCAATGGATAAAAGGTCTGAAGGCGGAAGCCACCATGTCAATCAATACTTTTTCTTCCCTCTTACAGTCTCAGACAAAAACTCCCGCACTCTATTATGCTCAAGGAAGAAACAGAGATGGCTCTTTGAACCTGATAGAAAAGGTCGCTAGAACAGACGATAAATACGAATCTACCAATTCAACCACACGGAAAATCTATTTCGATGCCCGTATAAATTACAACCGTTTATTCAACGAACAGCATCGCGTAACCGGATTACTTGATTTCTATATGGAAGACTTCATTACCGGTGAAGCACAAACACTTATTGCATCCATTCCTAAAAGATACACAGGTTTAGCCGGCCGTGCCACTTATGCTTATAAAGACACTTACTTCTTGGAAGGAAACATCGGCTATACCGGTTCAGAAGCATTTGAAAAAGGACAAAAATTCGGTGTATTCCCTGCAATCTCAGCAGGTTGGGTGCCCACACAATATGAATGGGTACAGAAGAATCTGCCTTTCATCAACTTTTTTAAAATCAGAGCTTCTTATGGTATCGTAGGTAACGACCGACTTACCAATGATAACAGCATACGCTTTCCGTTCCTTTCCACCATGAAAGAAGGTAGCGGAGCAGGTATCTGGGGAAGCGGTCAAACTATTTATGAAGACCAGGAGGCTTCTCAGAATCTGCGTTGGGAGAAAGCCAAGAAGGTCGACATAGGTATTGACGGACAGTTATTTAATAATAGCGTAGACTTTACTATCGACTTCTTTAGCGAACGCCGTACAGGCATCTTCCAACAGCGTGCCAGTATCCCTGACGAAATGGGATTAGCTACATTACCTTGGGCAAATGTAGGTGAAATGAAAAGCTGGGGAGCTGATGGCAACATCTCATATACCTATCGATTCAAAAATGATATGAGTCTGACAGGCCGTGCTAACTTCACTTACTCTAACAACAAACTGCTTGAATACGAACAAAGTGGTATCAAATACCCCTATCAAGCATGGAAAGGAACACCTTGGGGGACTCAACGAGGACTGGTGGCCTTAGGATTATTTAAAGACCAGGCAGACATTGATGCAAGTCCCAAACAGACTTTCACAAGCAATGTAATGCCAGGAGACATCAAATACAAAGATATCAATGGAGACGGCAAAATTGACAGTTACGATGAAGTACCTATCTGTTATTCTAACGTACCACGCCTGCAATACGGATTCGGTTTGGAATTTCATTGGAAAAGACTAACCGTAAGTGCCCTGCTTGAAGGAGTAGGTCAAGTAAACTTCCTGTATGGAGGAAACGGCTTCCACCCTTTCAACGGTGGACAAACAGGAAACATACTCAGCATTGTGGCAGATGCCAGCAATCGTTGGACACCGGCTTCCTATTCCGGAACCAAGGACACGGAAAATCCAAACGCGCGTTTCCCACGTCTCACTTATGGAGAGAATAAAAACAATAATCAGGCATCCACATTCTGGATTGCAGACGGATCTTATGTACGTTTGAAGAATGTACAAATTATGTATGACATCACTCTACCATGCTTCAAGAAAATCGGTTTGCAAGGCTGTCAGATCAGTTTGATCGGTGATAATCTTCACTGCTGGGACAAAATTAAATTATGGGATCCAGCACAAGCGTCTGACAACGGTGCGGTATACCCACTACAACGCGTATTCACCATACAGGCAAATCTTCAATTCTAATATAAAAAACGAAATCATTATGAATACTAAATATACATTTAAAGCTCTTCTTTGCAGTATGTTCATTTGGGCGGGAGTAAGTCTTGGATTAAGCTCATGCGAGTCTTATCTGGATGTAGATTCCTACTTTTATGATCAAACTAATATCGACTCTATCTTCCAGAGCAAAGTACGTGTCAACGAATATATTAATGGAATTGCCACTAAACTTCCGAATGAGAGTAAACTGTTCACTGAATCTTCCTTCCCATTCGGTATGGCCTCCGATGAATGTTTTGCCTCTTGGCCAGAGGATTATGGCGATAGTGGTAACCGACATTCTGCAATGGCATTATTATTAGGAAACGAAACACCGCAAAGTGCACACTATAATAATTGGGTAACTTTTTACCAAGGCATTCGTAAAGCCAACATTGTACTAACCCGCATCAATGAGTGCAAAGAGCTATCGGATATGGAACGTCGTGACTATACAGGCCGCGCTTACTTCCTGCGTGGTTATTTTTACTTCAGTTTGCTACGCCAATATGGCCCCGTGCCCATTGTTCCAGACAAACCTTTTGATGCCGATACTCCGTCTGAAGAAGCTTCAGTAGAGCGAAACACTTATGATGAATGTGTAGATTATATTTGCAATGATATGGAAAAAGCATCAGAATTCCTTCAAGAAACCCGTACACAGCAGTTCCAAAATATTCCGACAAAAGGTGCAGCATTAGCTGTCATTTCGCGTTTGCGCCTTTATGCCGCAAGTCCATGGTATAACGGTAACAACCGATATACAGACTGGAAAACCTCGGATGGACGAAACTATATCTCTCCAACCAACGACAACTCTAAATGGGGGAAGGCCGCCGTAGCTGCAAAACGTGTCATCAATATGGATAAATACAAACTTTATACGACTGCGCGTACAGAAAGAACTCAAAAACTTCCGACCAACATTCCACAGGAAAGTTATCCCAATGGAGCTGGTAACATTGATCCTTACGCATCGTATAAGACCTTGTTCGACGGTTCTGTCAATGCAGAGTTAATCCCAGAATACATTTATTATTGTGATGCCATAACTGGTGGAGACTCCCCACAGTGGTTAGCAACACCAACTGCCTTAGGAGGTGCCAACGGTATAAATCTCTGTATGGATTTGATTGATTCCTACAAAATGATAGATGGATATGACATTCACCATTCCAGCGCAAACTATCCTTACCCTGATGCTTCTCATGCAGGTGATCCGATAGATATTGCTTACAGAGTATCTGACGGCTATACCGTGGATGGCAATGTAGCCAAAGTAGATGCCTACCGTGAACCTCGCTTTTACGCAACCATAGGATATAATCATTGTATCTGGCCTGGTACCTCTTATGTGGGCAATGACCCGGTGACCAATGTGGAAGTGACTTATTACTCTGATGGTAATGCAGGCCCCCTTCCCGAATATCCGGACAACTACAACCGTACAGGCTATACCCTCCGCAAATACATCAATCAGGAAGATAACATGAAAGGCTCCAGTCGTGCCAAAACATTTGCTGTATTCCGTTATGCGGAAATCCTCCTCAACTATGTAGAAGCTTTAAATGAATTGGAAGGAAGTTATACGGATGAAGCCACAGGTATCACCGTGGCTCGCAATACAGAAGAAATAAAGAAATATTTCAATATGATACGTTATCGTGCCGGCATGCCGGGTATTACCGATGCCGAACTGAACAGCAGAGACGACATGCGTGAAGCCATCAAGCTGGAACGTAAAGTGGAGTTTGCCCTCGAAGGACTTCGCTATCACGATTTACGCCGTTGGGGCGATGCGGACGCAGCTTATAATACAAAGATTATCGGTTGGAATACCAAAGCCAGAGTAAACAACCGTACCGGATTCTACACCCGTACAATATGGGATTCAGAGAGAATACAGAAGCGTGTATTTACACAGAAGATGTACTTCTTCCCCATCCCACAGACAACGTTGGATCATAATGCAAAACTGGTTCAGAACCCAGGCTGGTAATTAACTTCAATATTAAGACAATTATGAAAAAGCATATTTTATTTTCATTAGCGATAGGTTCGCTCTTTATGCTCACCGGATGTGAGAACACCAATGTTTGGGAAGAGGAACAGTATATAAAACAAGCCTATCTGGTAGGTATCGGAGAAGAAGGAGCATTAGTGACCCGCAACGTCAACTATGCGGACGAAAGTGCAGAAACTTTCGTATCGGTAGGCACCAGCGGCTCATTGAATCCGGATGGGGACATTCACTGTACATTGGTTGAGGATCCCTCGGGCATCACTTCTTACAATCAAAAATATAAATCGAGTAAGGAAATCCAATATCAGGCACTTCCTACGGCTAATTACAACATATCTTCAATGAATGCAGTGATCCGTGCCGGAGAATCTTATACCCGCATACCTGTCGCCATCCACCCGGAAGGATTACATTGTGACTCCTTATACGCCCTTCCGCTGAAAATGGAATCTTGCAAGGAGTATCCCGTTGCACAAGCTGAAACAGTGGTTCTGTTCGCTATAAAGACCTACAACAACTACTCGGGATACTACAATTACATCGGTACCAACAACGCAGCTTCCTTTAGTTTGATTCGTAATGCCGTTGCTGTAAACAAGAATACAATTCGTATTTATTATACAGGTACTGAAGAACTGGCAAGAGTGAAAGACACCGGACTCACCATTACAGTGAACGAAGATAACACACTCAGCCTCGCCGGATGGAAAAACCTGAATGTTACGGAGGGAAGCGGAAGCTATGATCCTCAAAACAAAACATTCAGCTTTACATGCAAGGTGAATGGGAATGAAGTGGAAGCCTATTTAATATCGGCAACGGCAAGCGAAGAATAATCGTAGCCGGAAAGGATATATTCAAAACCACCACAGATTATACAGATAAAAACAGATACTTGCTTCCTCAATATAAACAATCTGTGAGTATCAGTGTAATCCGTGGTGAATTATTAATTACATAAATGAACTATTATCATGAGAAAGAAAAACATCAAAAGAGTGTTCATGTGTTGTCTCGCCGCTTTGGCTGCTAACACCTATGCCCAGAATTACAATTGGGTCAGCAGCACTGAAGGCAACACTTGGAAACAATCAAAAGTGAAATTACAACCGAGTAACGGACAGACTCCGCTCTTAGAAGTCAGCGGAACGGAAGAGGGCACCACATTCAAAGCATGGGGAACCACCTTCAACGAACTGTGCTGGGATGCCCTGAACATGCTCACCCGCGATGAACAGGATAACCTGTTGAAGAAAATGTTTTCCCCCGAAGGAGAGCTTCGCTTCAACAGAGGCCGTATTTCGATGAACGCCAACGACTATGCACGCGACTGGTACAGTTGCGACGAAGTATCGGGCGACTTCCAGCTGAAATACTTCAACATCAACCGTGATAAACTGGCTATCATCCCTTTTGTCCGTGCCGCGCAAAAGTATAACCCCAACATGACTTTCTGGACATCTCCCTGGTCACCTCCCAGCTGGATGAAAATCAACAATGACTATCCGGTTCGCAGTGACAGGACTAATAAGATGTCGCCCCTGTCTGATGTAGCACTCTATGAAGACAATACGGAGACACGCGATAACGTCTTCCCCCGGCAACTCGCAGTGAATGACTACATGATTCAGGACCCACGCTATCTGCAAACCTACGCCAACTTCTTCTGCAAATTCATCGATGCTTATAAAGAACAAGGAATTCCCATCGATATGATCATGTATCAGAATGAAGCATACAGTTATACTCCGTATCCCGGTTGTGCCTGGACAGCTGAGGGTACCGTACGTTTCAACGTAGAGTATCTGGCGCCCACATTAAAGAAACATCATCCTGAAGTAGCTCTCTACCTTGGTACTTTCAATACCAACCGCTATGACTATGTTGATAAAATACTTTCCGATCCACGCATGCCACAAAGCATTCAGGGAGTTGGCTTTCAGTGGGAAGGAGGACAGATATTGCCTAAAATACGTACCAAATACCCCCGGTACAAATACATACAGACAGAGAGCGAATGCGGCTGGGGCAGTTTCGACTGGAGAGCGGGCGAACACACCTTCCATCTGATCAACCACTACCTGGGTAACGGTTGCGAAGAGTACACCTTATGGAACAGTGCCCTTTGTGATAACGGTGAAAGTCCCTGGGGTTGGAAACAGAACGCTTTGATACATGTTGATTCAAAATCCCGTAAGGCAACTCTTACACCGGAATATTATGCGGTAAGACATTACAGCCAGTTCGTAGCACCCGGCTCACGCATTATAGCTTACAAGCCTTCAACAGAAGGAAGGACACCGGTCTTGGTAGTGGAAACTCCGGAAAAGAAAAAGGTAGTGATAGCCGGAAACTTTAATGATGAGGCTAAAAAAGTAACCGTGAAGTTGGGGAACCGTTACCTGAATGTAGAGCTCCAGCCACATTCTTTCAATACGTTCGAAGAGAAATAAATTGATAAAAGTAATCATTATCCGGGTAATCGTATCCGAATAATGATTACTTTTGCCATGAAATTCAATCGTAGTCATCATAAAAGGAGACAACTCACAATCATGGAAGAAGAACATCATTTTACGAACGTACCCTACAATTACCCCTTATGCCTCAACCGCCAATGTCCCAAAGCATCTACCTGCCTGCGGCAACTGGTAGAGCAAGAAGTACCGGACAGCGCGGAGTACTGGGTAATCATCAGCCCCAAATACCAGGCTAAACTGAAGGGTGCATGTCCCCATTATCGCTCCAGTAAAAAAGTGCAATATGCCAAAGGCTGCATGAATATCCTCGATAACCTGCCCCACAAACAAAGACAACTCGCCATAATCCATTTGATGGAATACTTCAGCCGAAGAACCTATTACCGCATCCGCAAAGGCGAACGCCTCCTCAGCCCTGCCGAACAAAGGGACGTACAGAAAATCTTAAAACAGTGCGGTGCAACCGGAAAACAAGAGTTTGACGCTTACGTAGAAGACTACGAATGGTAGCAATCTCCCATCTACAGGTTAGTGATCTCCCATCTATAGATCCATGTTTTTGCCATGCCTGTGGCACGACTGTGCCATCGTGGTGGCACAACATTGCCACGCCTATGGCACGATTGTGCCAATGCGGTGGCAAGAAGTTGGCAAAGGCTTATGGTTTCGGCAATACGGCATCCCGGCAGAATAAAGCTGCAAGGCAGCAGAATGATCAGGCAGGAGGAATACACACTCTCTTCTTAAACCAAACCCCAAACACAGGATCAGCAAGTGTGACTTGCAACAAAGCGTTTTTCAGACGGATAATATTGGCCGAAGTACCTAAATTATACTTTTGCAGCACCTCTTTACGGCTGAATCCTGAATCGACTCCATCAATAATAGCCCGCATGAAGTCTCATCATACCGATAGAATGTAAATGTATCGTTCATGTAGTCATAAACATTCAATCCTGATCGTTGTGTTCCGATCCAAAGGATAGAATCTACTATCAGCTTTCTATTGCAAGCCAAAAAAAGAAATAAAATCTCTATTCCGAATGTACAAATCCAGGTATTGAATGATTTATACCCCTAAGCTGAATGATTTATGCCAGACATAAAAGATCGATATCGCTTATATTTGCAACAATAACTCTAAATAATCATAACCCCATGAAAAATGCTCTTACACTGGCTGTTCTCGTGGCAGCCTTTCTGGTAGCCTGCCCGGCTCGGGCGCAAGTCTCATTCGGTGACGCCTCTAAATTCAACGACGGATGGCTCTTCCGGCTGACTGACGACTCAACCATCGTAAACCCCACCTTCGACGATACTCAATGGCGTAAACTTACGTTGCCGCACGACTGGTCCATTGAAGGACAATTGTCGCCCTCACTGGCCAGCTGTACAGGCTACCTACCGGGTGGAATAGGCTGGTATCGCAAGCATTTCAACATCACCGACAATGCCGCGCGTCATTACATCTATTTCGAAGGAGTATACAACCGCAGTGAAGTTTATCTGAACGGTCACCTGCTTGGTAAACGCCCCAATGGTTACATCTCGTTCCTTTACGATATGACCCCGTATTTGAAAGAAGGTGACAATGTATTGAGCGTACGTGTAGACCATAGCCGTTATGCTGATTCCCGTTGGTATACAGGGTCGGGCATATATCGTGACGTATGGCTTATTGCTGCACCCGAAATACATCTTGCACAATGGGGCACAGGCTGGTATGCTACTTCTCTGACTGACCGACAGGCCACCATAGCCGTTGATATGGAAGTACAAAAACATATAGCTACCCGTGAGAAACTTGAATTCTCTGCTACACTATACGATGCTGCGGGCAAGCAAGTAGCACAATGCCGTACTCGCGTTTCCGACGGGAAAGAAGGTATCACCAAAGAAACCCTCACACTGAAAGTTAGTAAGCCTCACCGCTGGAACCTGAATGATCCCTACCTCTATACACTGAAAGCTGAATTACTCAGTAATGGAAAGCGCATTGACGGTTGTGAAACCAATATAGGACTCCGCACACTGGACTTTGACCCTAATAAAGGATTCGCACTTAACGGCAATTGGATGAAAGTCAAAGGTGTATGTCTGCACCACGATGCCGGTGTACTTGGTGCCGTAGTGCCGCCTGAAGTATGGGAACGCCGCCTGAATAATCTCAAAGAAATAGGTGTGAATGCCATCCGTATGAGCCATAATCCGCAAGCTCCCATCGTATACGATCTGTGCGACCAATTAGGTCTGCTTGTCATGGATGAAGCTTCTGATGAATGGGAATTCCCAAAACGTAAATGGATCAAAGGATGGAATAAAGGTGAACCGGGCTTTGATGGCTCTTTTGACTTCTTTGAAGAATGGATTGAACAGGATGTTACCGATATGGTACGTCGTGACCGTAACCATCCGTCCATCTTCCTGTGGAGTATCGGCAATGAAGTAGATTATCCGAATGATCCCTATTCCCATCCTATTCTCGATGGAGCACAAATCAACCAACCTATGTTTGGCGGCTATAAGCCCGATGCACCCGACGCCATGCGTATCGGAGTGATAGCCAAACGCCTGGCAGCCCGCGTACGTGCTGTCGATACTTCTCGTCCTGTAACAGGAGCTCTGGCAGGTGTCGTGATGTCCAATGAAACAGAATATCCTGATGCTGTTGATGTAGTAGGATATAACTATACAGAAAACCGCTACGATGAAGATCATGCCACTTATCCCAAACGTGTCATTTACGGCAGTGAAAACGGTTCCGGCCTTGATGCCTGGTATGCAGTGAAGAACAAAGAATTTATCTTTGGACAATTCATCTGGACAGGTACGGATTATCTTGGTGAATCGGGAGCATGGCCTTCCCGAGGGCTCTACACCGGATTGCTCGATTTCGGTAGCTTCCCCAAGCCTCGCGGACATTTCCGTGCTTCACTGTGGAGTGAGAAACCGGTTACTTATATCGGCACTTATCCCATACAAGCCAGATTCAAGAACTCCCAACGTACTTTCTTGTCACCCGATGCATGGGATATCTGGAACTATGATTCCGGTCAAGAAATACGCGTAGTTTGCTATACCAATGCACCGCAAGCGCGTCTGTTGCTCAATGGGAAAGTAATAGGCGACATGAAGCCTTATGATGAAAAGAGTGGTATCATTTACTGGGATATTCCCTATCAGGTAGGCGAACTGAAAGCTGAAGGTTGCGATACCAACGGAAATATTGTTTCAAGCTATTCGATTCAATCTTCCGGTCGTCCTTATACCCTTCGGGTCAGTGCAGACCGCACTACTCTTTCCTGCGATCGTGCCACAGCACATCTCATTGTAGAAATCGTTGACAAAAATGGCACAATCGTGAAACTTGGAGACAATGATATCACTTGCACTATCGAAGGTCCGGCACGCCTGTTAGGGCTCGAAGGTTCCAATAACAGCGATATGAGCGACTATACAGATAATCATCATCGTGCTTTTCACGGTCGTTTGCTGACTTACATACAAAGTACCGGAGAGAAAGGTCAGGTCCGTGTAAAATTCACTTCACCACTCTTGCAAGGGACAGAAGTCTTGCTGAATGTCGGAGAATAGCAGATGCAAAGATAGTTCCCGCTCTCCCATCCCTTCAAAAGAAAAAGGCAGAAAACCTTTCTACAAGATTTTCTGCCTCAGCTAAAACAATCTTTCGTCTACTCCCTACTAAAAACTAACTTTCTGTACTTGAGTGTAGAAGTATTCATTCGACTTATTGGACTGCACGCCTATACGGGCAAATGCATATCCATTCTTCAGCATCTTTTCAGGTATAGTGGCAGTCATTGTCGTTTCCTGTCCCAAGACTAACCCCGACAAATCCAGTTCACCCTTATACTCGTTCTTGTTATGGTCTGTCAGGATACCCTCTCCCAAATAGAAATTAACAGACTTCACTTCGGCAGATTCCACCACCTTCTCAATGGTAAACTTTACGGTAATGGCATTGCCCGTTCCTTTCTGATAACTCTCATTCTTAATGATGAAATAAGGCTTCACAGGCACATCAACCACCGTATTGCCCTTTACCTCAATCCTTATCGTATCCATAGGCTGGTCTTCCCACGGTGCACCCGACAGACGAACCAGTTTATATTGGCCGTTGAACAAGGACGCAGAGAACGTACCGTCCTGGGCAATGTACACCGGAATCTTTGTGTACAATTCATACCCATCCTGCCACAGCTCCAACTGAGTCCCATTGGTACGAACCCCCACAGGAGCATCATTATAGACTACTCTACCGGATAGCTTTGCACTGGGAGCATCGTAATTGTCATACTCGCAACTTGCAAGCAAGAAGCATACACATGCTACTATAAATAAAATTTTTGTCTTCATCTTTATACTTACTTTTTAATGGAACGGATTCTTTACTATCTTAGGATTATTGTTTATGACAGCCTGGTCTATTGAAGAATAGTAATTAGCCATCCTAAAGAAACGGGCCTTCTTGAAACGCGTCGGACGTACTCGCTCGTAGATGAACTTGCCGTTGTCAGGATGTCCCGGACGGGAAATACGATACGGATACAGACCGTGAACAACCGCTACCGGATTAGAGTCCAAACCATCCCATACCTTATCGGCTATTCTCCAACGTTTCAGGTCGAAGTAACGATGGTCTTCAAAGGCCAGTTCCACACGACGCTCATTACGGATAATATCGTTAGTAAGCGTCTGAATACTGTTGGCAGGGAAACCGCCGTGCACTTCTCTCACTTTATTGATATAGTCCTTTGCTTCCGGCTTTTCCAATTCGAAGGCTGCTTCGGCAGCATTCAGATAGATTTCGCCCAGGCGGAACCAAGGATACCAGTTGGATGCCAACGACGGACGTACACCATCCTGCGGATTCTCGCTGACATACTTGCGGATATAGAATCCGGTGTTGCTTACATACTGGTCGTTGTCTCTCGGACCATCAGCACCAGTCAGTGTCTCACCGTCAGAATAAACCGAAGCCAAGTCACCAACTTTCAATTTGTACCCGCCATCTTCCCAAGTGGCCACACCTGCCTGAATTTGTACCGGCGACGAACGGAAAGCACTTCCCGGATAAATCACCGTACCGTACAAACGGGCGTCCTTGTTGGCAAAAATACCGTCAATCTTATCATAAGCAATATAATTGCCCTCGGCATCCTTGTCGCGCAACGTACCTTTGGAACCGTCCAGATAGTCGTAACTCTCTACCAGGCTCAGCGAAGGAGACAGTATGGACGAACCTTCAATATCGACTCTGAAACTGCGAACCACGTTATCATAAGTGAATCCATGTACTTTGCCTGTCATGAAATCCTTGGCAAAGATAATCTCTTTACAACTCTTATCCATGAACAGCTTATAGAAGTTTTCTCCCTTCGGAGAGCCGGCTATGTCATAAAGCTCGTAATTCTCATTAGCAATGATAGCCTTGGATGCTTCCAGCGATTTTTCATAGTAACCCACAGCCATAGATGCTGGGATTCCTACTTCACCGCCCGCCGTGCTGATGGGAGCGCTCATCTGACTGTTGTACTTGGCAATGGAACCTGCATACAGCATGGCACGACTTTGGAGAGCCAATGCCGTAATCTTGTTGGCACGAGTCCGGCTGCCTTCAGTCTGGGTGAAATTATCCTTTATATCCTGAATCTCACTATAAATGAAATCATAGACTTCCGATTCTTTCGCTCTGGGGTTCTGCAAAGACGACGGGTCGCCGCTGCCATCATAAATCAACTGCGTAGTGATGAGGGGCACACCACCCATTCTCTTCACCAGCTCAAAGTACACATAAGCCCGGATGAAACGGAACTCCGCATTGAATTGCTTCTTCTGCGTCTCATTCAGCTTCACACTGAATTTCTCCATATTCTCCAATGACAGGTTAATGTCTCTGATATAGCCATAGTCCCAGTATCTTCCGTAATCATCGGCATAATTGATGTCATTGTGCCAGTTCTGGTCAACGTGTCCCGACCACATGGCATCATCGAACTCCGTGTTGGTTCCGGTATTGAATACACCGGCAAGCTGCGGCATTCTGTCGTAATAGTTTGCCAACAGTCCCAGTATCATATTGGGGTCATTCCAGAGTTGTTCATCGGTAATCCTGTCCTTAGGATCTCTCTGCAGCCAGCCATCTTCGTCACAACTAACGAAAGAAGTGGCAACGGCCAATAATAATGCGAATATTATATATTTACTTTTCATAATGACAATAGTTAAAAGGTTACGTTGAATCCTACCATAATAGTCCTTTGTTGCGGATATACCACAGCAGCTCTTGCCTCGATTTCGGGGTCAATCTCGTACTCTCCCACGTTATCGATGGAGAACAAGTTGGAAGCACTTACATACAGACGCAGTCTCTGCACATTGATTTTGCTGATAAGCTCTTTAGGCAAGCTATATCCCAATTCCACGTTCTTGAGACGGAGGAAGCGTACATCGTGCAACCAGAAGTCACTGTTTTTACCGTTGTTTACGCTGGTACCTTTTCTGATAGCCGGGTATTTGCCCGAAATCCATTCGCTGTCCGGATTGTATGGGTCGGCACGGTGCCATCTGTCTTCCAGGATAAATGCCGGAGAGTTTCCACCTGCATGGAAGGGATTTCTCAACTCATAGTCCTGACACCATGACTGCATACCGCCACCGGCGAAGTCCATATTCAGGTCGATACCTTTCCAGCGCAAGCCTATGTTTCCACCAAAGCTCAGCATAGGCGACCATCCTGTAGGGTATCCAATAGGTCTTTCGTCCATCGAGTTGATGATACCGTCACCATTCACATCCTTATAAATCAAGTCACCCGGAAGTTGCGTTCTGTTGTTCTCTCCATCGTTATTGATAGGATAGTTTCTGATTTCTTCTTCCGACTGAAACTGGCCGATTACCTGGTATCCCCACCATACGCCGCCCCAGCGGTCTTCAATAGAATTACGGTATTCATTCCATGAGTTACCGAAACGGGGTTTATAGGTTTCCACGTTTCTGAAACGTGAGTAGGTAAAGTTGGCGCTTACATTATATTCCAGCTCGCCCACGTTGTCAGCATAGCTAATCATACCTTCCATACCTCTGTATTCGTCCTTGTTAAGGTTCTCATTGGGAAGAGAATACCCTACTTCGCTCGGCAGAAGAATATCGTAACGGGCGGCAGGTCTTCCGGAGATAACCTTTTTAAATAGGTCGAAAGAAAGAGAAAGTCTGTTATCTAGGAATTTCATGTCCACACCGACATCATAAGTGGTATTCTTTTCCCATGACAAATCGGTCACAGGCATACCACCCGGCTGTACGCCAATCACATATTTACCGTCCAGCACAGCACCGCCCTTGTTAAAGTTGTATCCGCTCAGATAACCGAACATACCTACACCTGCTTCGCTACCTGTCTGTCCCACAGAAACTCTCAATTTCAAGTCGTTAACCGCATCTTTCAGAGGAGCAAAGAATGCCTCATCCGAAATACGCCATCCGGCAGATACTCCGGGGAAGAAACCCCAACGCTTGCCGGGAGCATAGAGATAGGAAGCATCGTAGCGAGCAAGCAGCTCAAGCATGTATTTGTCCTTATAGCTATAATTCAAACGACCGATATATCCCGACCTTGCCTGGTAAGTCCAGCCATCACCATAATCGGTAAGTTCCGACAAAGTCTTCAAGGGGATGTAGTTATTGGTAGGTGCCGTATTCGACCATCTATTGGCACGGTCATAGTCCGACCTCTCGTAAGCAAAAACAGCCGTCAGATTGTGGTCGCCGAAGCTCTTTGTATAGTTCAGCATAAATTGACCATAGCGTGCCACGGCATCGGTCTGCTCTTCCAGTCTCCATCTGGCGCTTTGTCCTCCTTGTGCTATATACACATCATTCACTCGGTCATAGTTGTACAGGTCGTACGAGTATTGGAATCCGTCAAAGTCAAGATGCGTATAGTTGTACGAGTACGTAAACTTGGCCGACAAACCGAAATCGAACTTATATTCTGCATAAAGGTTGCCGTTGAAGTTCTTGGTCATATTATCCTTATATCCTGCAATGTCTCTGCGGAACAAAGCCGGGTTCAAGTCAGGACGGTTGGGGATATTATTCATATACTCCGGATTATCGTTGGCATACGGCCCATGAGTAGGAAGACTACTGAACATGGAAAGGATGGATGAGAAATATCCATCACCGCCGGGAAGTCCCACATCTCTTGTTTTCTCAAAACGGCCGCTGGCCTGTACACCTACGGTAAGTCTTTTTGTCACCTTCGTTTCCAGGTTTACCTGAAGATTCGTTCTGGAATAGTCGAAGTCCTTCATCATGGCTTCCTGCTTGGTGTTAGTCAGGGAGATATAGTAATTGGATCGTGCAGAACCACCGGTAATGTTGGCATTGATATTGGATTGCGGCACATTCTTACGCATGATGATGTCGTAATAGTCATAGCTCTTGTATCCGGGTTCCGTACCAGCCTGCCACTTCGCATATTCCTCTTTAGAGTAAAGGCTGCTGGGGTCCTTGCCTGCATTCTGTTCCGATTCCAACAGACCTCTTACATACTGAGGCGCACTTGCAAGTTCGGGGAAGCGGGTCAGGTTCTGCCAGCCGTAATAGCCATTCAGGTTCACCTTTACCTTATCGTCTTTGGTACCCTTTTTAGTAGTCACCAACACAACGCCGTTTGCTGCCCGCAATCCATAGATGGAAGCTGAGGCATCTTTCAACACAGATATACTTTCAATATCCTCCAAACTCAAGGCATTGAAAGCATCTTCACCGGATACATGTGAAGTACCCACCCAACTTCTGCTGGCATCGCCACCATAAGGAATACCGTCGATTACGTACAAGGGTTTTCCCATATTACGTATCTCGACGTTAATACCTCTACCCGGACGTGCATCCAGTGCACGGGTTGACACACCCGCCATCTTACCGCTCAATGCACCGGCAGTAGTGGTGGAAGAGGAGCGTAGAAGGTCTTCCGAAGTCACATTACTAATAGCCGTAGTCACTTTCCGCTTGGACTGTGAGCCGTATCCCACTACGACTACTTCATCCAGTACTTTGGAGTCTTCACTCAGCAGCACTTCGATATTCGTCTTGCCATTTACAGGTATTTCCTGCGTTACATAACCAATATAAGATATAACTAAAACAGCATCGGGTTTCACGGATATTGAAAAGTCACCGTCGAGGGCAGTGATTGTACCGTTGCTGGTACCAGCACCTTTTTCCAACACGGTTACTCCGATAAGGGGTTCCCGGGTGTTCTTGTCAAACACCTTACCTTTAACATTCAAATTCTGCGCATTCACCGAGAATACTCCCAGAAATGCAACGACAGAAATCAACAAAAATCGGCTGTAGAGCTGTTTCAGAACGTCAGCCCTAACTTTTGAATAAAGTTTG
Organism: Bacteroides sp. Phil13; assembly: GCF_001940965.1. Taxonomy (NCBI): domain Bacteria; kingdom Pseudomonadati; phylum Bacteroidota; class Bacteroidia; order Bacteroidales; family Bacteroidaceae; genus Bacteroides; species Bacteroides sp. Phil13. The sequence goes on from NZ_MSHA01000049.1 coordinate 22,894, forward strand.
TTCTTCATAATACAATTACTAAATAGGTTTTCAAAATAAAAATAATCGACTGTTAAGTTCATAAACTTAAGTTCAATAGTAGAAAGAATAGAGTCATGTTTCCATAGGCATTTTTATATTTATTTAGTTAGTTAACGGTTACAAAGCTAAAGATTATTATAATATTGTTATGTGTATAAAACATGCAATAAAGGAGTACATATCATTCACTGGCAAAATAAGTGTACTTTTTACCCTTTACTGAATAATCTGTATACGTTCATTGAATAATTTATATCGCAGGCAAGTTCTAAAGCTGCTTAAGGTATTCAGAAGGAAGCACTCCGAACTCCTCTTTGAAGCATTGGCGGAAGTACATCATACTGTTTATTCCTACCTTGAAAGCAGCTTCGGATATGCTATATCTGCCTTCCAGCAACAGGTGCTCGGCATAGTGCATTTTTATCTTGCGGACATATTCATTGGTAGAAAGCCCGGTCAAAGCCTTCACCTTGCGGTAAAGCGTAGATTTACTCATGCACATATTGTCGGCCAAATAGCCAATGTCCACTTTCTCGGATGACAAACGCGCTTCTATCAACTGATTAATCTTCTCCAGGAACTCATTATCCAGTTTGTTCATGGATTCTGCTAGGCGAGCACGTTTTTCATCCAAGTCCTGGCGAGGTGCCGAAGTATTAATACGCTCTGCGAGCCGTTTACGGGATTCCAATATATTATTTATGCGGCTATGCAACAAAGTGGCACTGAAAGGCTTCGTCAGATAAGAATCTGCCCCTGCCTGATATCCTTCTTCCTTATCCTGCAAAGAGTCTTTGGCTGTCAACAAAATAATAGGAATATGACTAGTGCATGCATCTTCTTTCAACTTCTGACACATAGCTATCCCGTTCATGACAGGCATCATAATATCACTCACAATGATGTCAGGAATACAATGCAAAGCTTGCTCCATACCCTGCTTACCGTTTACCGCTGTCTTCACATCAAAATCATCCGAAAAAGATTCAACAATATAATTAAGGATATCCTGATTGTCTTCTACTACCAATAAGATACGTTTTTCTCCGGATTCCGTATCAAGGATTTCTTCTATCTCTTCTTTCTTGTTTTCTGTTTCCTCCGGAGAATCCTGATGCATGACATGGGGGTAGGTGTTGTCCGTCAATAACCTAAAGCAGAAAACACTTCCCACATTCAGGTCACTTTCTACGTTTATCTCCCCTTCGTGCAACACTACCAGATTATACACCAGCGCCAGGCCAATACCTGTACCGGAAGCCTGATGTTCGCTTCCTTCCTGATAGTAGCGGTCGAAAATATAAGGCAAGGAGTCGGGAGCAATGCCATAACCTGTATCATGTACTTTTATCTCAGTATAATTAATGTTATCAGACACCACCCTATGCACCGTTAATGTAACGGTCCCCTTTTCAGTATATTTGATTGCATTGGAAATCAGGTTATCCAATATAATCGTAACCACTTCCCTATCGTAGAATAAAGGCATGTCCTCGCTTTCCACTTCAATGCAAAACTCAATCTCTGGATTGCGGTTGAGCTCCTTATATTTAAAACCTATTTCGTACACCAGATTAGCTATGTTATCACGGCTCACACATAACTTCTTATTCTGTGTTTCAGTCTTTCTGAATTCGAGTATCTGGTTTATCAAGTTCAGCAAGCGAATGGCGCTCTGGTGAATCACAGATATTTTCTGGGCATCCTTATTAGAAAGCGAATTACTTTTCAGCATATCTTCCAATGGCCCCAATATCAGCGTAAGCGGTGTACGGAGTTCATGTGTGATATTGGTATAGAAACGTAAGCGTTCCTGATTCAAGTCCAACTCCCGCTCATGGTTTTTCTTCTCCATATCATACAGCACCTCCATATCAAGTCGCCGCTTATAGATATAGAATATGAAGAATATAATAAACAGGCTGACAAGGACATAAAATGTCTTTGCCCACCACGTCAGCCACAAAGGAGGATTGATGCGGATATGCAAAGCTGTCACCTTATCCGACCACTCCTGATTTCTCATTCGTGTCTTCACTAAAAAAGAATAATCACCGGGCGGTACGTTACGGAAAGTCATATTATTGGGGTCTTTCACCGTGTACCAAGAGTCCTCAAGCCCTTTTAGCATATAAGCATACTCCACCTGATTAGTCAATGCATAATTCTGGATATTGAAGGAAACACTAAAAGTATTCTGCATATAATTCAGTTCCACAGAAGAGGATTTATCAAGCGTAAGTATTTCTTCACGGCTTTCCCAGTCGCCCAAAGGTTCGAATATCCTCATTTCAGTCATGACTGCCGGAGGAGCTTCGTGTTTGGCAAGTACCTCTCCGGGATTAAAGTAGCAAACCCCGTTAAGCGAGCCAAAATAAATTCTGCCTTCATCATCAGATGTCACACTGTTGCTCAGGAAGCCTGCAATAGGAACATTATCACCATAACCGTAATTATAAAAACTACCTTGTTGATCCACATAGCAACTGACCCCCTTGTTAGTACTGAGCCAGATATTACCCGAAGCATCTTCCAGAACAGACCTTATATGCGTATTCCACAATCCAACCTCGCGCCCGTAAACATGATAGTTCCACTCCTTGGAAGACGGAAAACACACCAACCCCTCGCCGGTAGCTATCCAGATTCGCTTCCGGCTATCCTGATAGATATCATTGATTGTATTCGAGGGGAACTGTTCGGCTACGTAAAAGCGTTTTATGGTTTCAAAAGCAGGTGAGTATAAAAACAGTCCCCCGCCAAAAGTACCCACCCAGAAGTTGCCTTGCTCATCTCTAAAGATACAGCGCACCTGTTCATCCAAATAATGCTCCGGCGAAATGGCTCCGTTGAGGTCGGCCTTATACATTCCTGTGGAAGTGCCAATCCATACTACGTGATCTTTATCTTCATAAAAAGCACGAACATCGGTCATAGCCATATCCTGGGAGAAAAGTTGCCGGATTTTTTTTCGGGTTGCATCATAATGACATATTCCTCCGAAAAATAATCCGAACCACAGATTACCTTTTGAATCGCACAGAGACGACTGCACGGGGTTGCCATTAAGTATGCCATCCTCTCTCCCATACACGGCTATCCTTCTACCCTTCTCAAATACATTAAGATCTCCCTTTTCTGTCCCTATCCACAGTTTGTCTTCATGATCGGCACAAATGCTACTGATCATCTTACCGGTAAGACTCTTTGTATCCGTCGGGATAGGAGAAAAATTATAACGATTAAATAAAGAAGATTCATGATTCAGGAAGCTGATACCTCCTCCCCACGTACCAGCCCACACATTACTGAAAGAATCTTGGAAAAGAAAACGCACGCTGGAACTCGACAGACTATGTTCATCAGCCCCCTCCTCTATATACTGGAAGTGTATCGGTTCTGATGATAGATACAAACGTTGGGACAAATCCAGGATAGCAATTCCTCCGAATTCCGTTGCCATCCAAAGTTTATTATCCTTCATTTGCTTGATGTCGAAAATCCTATACTGAACCTCTTTTTCCGGGTCTTTAAAGAGAATAAAAGTTTCTTCTTCCGGATCGAATAAAGCCAAACCACCGCCTGTTCCTACCCATATATTGCCATCTTTATCGGCATATACACACATCACTCCATCACTGGGCAGACTTTTAGGATCAGCAGGATTATGCCTGAAGTTTTTTATTTTCCTATCTTTTATGGAGAGGACGCTGAATCCATCAAAAACATGGCCTATATATAACTTCCCGTCCCCATTATCAGCCACCGACCAGATATTGTTACTAACCATACCCGGAACCGTCTTCATATTATAATGTATGAAATGCCCGGTTTTCTTATCCAGATAATCAACTCCATTCCAGTAAGTAGTAATCCATAAATTACCATCAGAAGCCGGCTTCACGCTGGTGACGTCATTTGTAGCTAGGCTGTTCGGATCTTTCGAATCATATTTATAAGCCGTAAAGGTATTATTGCCATAATTATAGGCATTCAGTCCGGCACGTTGCGTAGCAATCCACAAAACAGAATCTACAGGATCATCGAGCAGATAGTTCAATTCATTGCCGGTGATGCTCAGCTTACCGGGAGCACCTTTATAGTAAGGTACAAAACGAATACCATCAAACTTATTTAACCCCTCTTCCGTTGCAAACCATAGAAATCCCTGTTTGTCTTGGGCTATGCTCAAAACATAATTGCTGGTCAACCCTTCAATGGCATCTAAACGTTTCACCGAATAAGATTGTGCCCATACCCAATAGGGAAATAACAACAATAAAACTATAAAAAGATTCTTATTTTTCATAATATTAAAAACTACACATGTTCGGTTGTCCGACTCAAAAGTAAGAATAAAATCTATATTCCGAAGTATATAAACTACGTATTGAAAGATTTCACACCCTTGTTTGCACGATTTATACCATATTCTTATTCCTTACATTCTCTATATTTGCGAAGTTAATAATAGCACTTTACCATCAAAACTCTAATCAATGAAGAAATTAGTTATAACAACGGTCCTATTAATTATCTGTTATGTCACCTTCGCGCAATCTGCAAGTCATTTTGAAATATGCCCGGAACAGCCACTGCAAGTCATGGAGCATTTCAGTGCTTCGGATGCCTGGAGCATGCACATCATAGGCAAATGGCCCCAGGAGAAGCAAAACCAGGTGGCAGACTGGTTATTCAGTACAGAAAATGATGCTAACGGAAAGCCCAAAGGAATCGGGCTTTCCTTGTGGCGCTTCAATGTAGGTGCGGGAAGTACGGAACAAGGAGAAGACAGCCAGATAGGTTCTCCCTGGATGCGCACCGAATGCTTCTTACAGCCGGACGGAAGTTATAACTGGGACAAGCAGCAAGGCCAGCGCAATTTCCTGCGGTTGGCAAAAGAACGGGGAGTCAATAAATTCCTGGCATTTCTTAACTCTCCTCCTGTCTACTTCACCCAAAACGGACTTGCTACCAATACCGGACGCGACGGTACACTTAACTTGAAAGATGAACATTATGAAGACTTCGCCCGCTTCCTGGCAAATGTGATAAAAGGAGTGGAGGAGAAGGATGGCATCAAGTTCGATTACCTTTCGCCTTTCAATGAACCGGATGGTCACTGGAACTGGATAGGTCCGAAACAGGAAGGTACCCCAGCCACCAAAAAAGAGATAGCACGTGCCGTACGCCTCATCAGTAGAGAATTCGTAAAGGAAGGGATTGACACAGAAATCACCATCTGTGAATCATCGGATTACCGTTGTATGTTCTCTACCCACATGACTAATCACGAGCGCGGATACGAAATACAGTCTTTCTTCTCACCGGACAGTGTAGATACTTATCTGGGAAATACCCCGAACGTATCGCGCCTCATCGCAGGACATAGTTACTGGACAAATACACCGCTCAATAGCCTGAGAGATTACCGTCGCCAATTGCGTGATACATTAGATAAATACAAGGTTGACTTCTGGCAAACGGAAACCTGCATCATGGGAAATGACGAAGAAATTGGTGGTGGTGGAGGATTTGACCGTACCATGAAAACAGCGCTTTATGTAGCACGTATCATTCACCACGATATTGTTTACGCAGGGGCGCGTAGTTGGCAATGGTGGCGAGCCATAGGCGGTGACTACAAAGATGGATTGATACGTGAATACACGAATCCGGATTTGCAGGATGGAAGAGTAGAAGACTCTAAATTGATGTGGATCTTAGGAAACTACAGCCGTTTCATCCGCCCAGGCGCTGTACGCATGGCTATTACGGCAACTGATAAGTCCGGACAGATTGTTCCTGAAGGAGATACCAACCAGAAAGGTCTTATGTGTTCCGCCTATAGAAACACGAACGGGCAATGGGTGATGGTAGTCATCAACTATGCTGATCAGGAGCAAGAGTGCACGTTACGTGTGAATGACCCGAAAGTCAAGTCATGGCAAGGTTACCGTACATCCGATACACCAGGTGAAGACTTGCTGCCCATTAAAAAGCTGAACAAGAAACAACTGGCAGTTATCCCTGCACGTTCTGTCACTACTTTCGTTTCCGGGGATTGAGAAGAGCTACAAGTTACAAGCTACAAGTACCTTTCGGCATGACAGCGCAGCCACTTGTAGCTTGTAACTTGTAGCTCTGTAGCTTTACTCGCAAACACTCGCGCGATAAATATCGACTACCGGGCTTACGTTATCCATTTTACCTAATAACGTTTCCGCATTATGGGTAACTTTAAAATTCATTTCCTCTTCATACAGCGGAATTACCTGATAAAAGTTCACCTCCTCACCATTGGGTAACTGGCAAACATCCGCACCTTTCTTCACATTTTCAGGATTAATCAGCATCACACCGGAGAAGCGGGTGTTTTCGGCAAACGGTTCACCATTCGGCACTGTATGCCCCCAACCCAGCCAGGAGTCTTCTCCTATCGGCAGGCGGGCAAGTATCTTCAACCAACGCAACGGCCAATAATTCTTTTCCGAATGGTCATACACATTCCAATCGGCAGGAAGGTATATCACCAGCTCCGCACGCTCCAATTTATACTCCGCCAGTTCCTGGGGAACATTCATCCGATGAGCGCCCATACCACTGGTAATCAACGTATAGTAATTCCTCTTACGCGTGGGTTCGATAATATAGATATCCACATGAATATCGGGTGAGGCTATCTCATGGAAGACATTCTTCGATTTACCGAAATACTTGTCGATATGAGCTTCAAGGGCATCCATCTCTTCAGGATCATACATTTCAGGATCATAGGGCGATTCTCCGCTTTTACACAAATCAATGAATTCCTTCACATCGTCATCATCCGGATCCAACTCCAGAGAACGTTCAAAAGCCTTCTGTGCCTTTTCCAACTGATTCATATAATAATAAGCATATCCCAGACGATAGAACCAAAGTGCGTCTTTATCTTCTTCTTCTACAGTAAGAAGGCAATCAATAGCCTTGAGATACTCTTCCTGATTATTATAAGCGCGTGCCAGAAGACCTATTAACTCTGCATTCCACTCTTCTTCGGGAATTGCCAGAATGGCATCCACTATCTTCTGCTCCTCATCATCCGTATGCCATTGCTCTATCTGCTCGAGCAGTTTGTCATACTTATCTTCCTTGCTTGCAGTCAGATGTTCGACAAAGTCTGTAGAGAAAGCCATAGCTTCTTCTTTTCCTTCACACGAGATTGTGAAAAGGGTAAATTGATGTTCGGTGATAATCTGGCATTGGCACACATATTCACTGTCGCTTCCATCCTCTTCGCCACCCAGGTCGTAAAGCCTGCATTTACCGTTATTGAAGAATTTCTCCTCAACCAGTACATTTTCATTATCTTCCAGATAGTTCACCTCATCATCAGGAATGGAATAAGCCAACGTACGCACCACATGCCAGTTTTCATCTACTCCATCATAATAACCACGGGAATCTTCTTCTTCAAAATAGAGGTAATGGCCCGGAAGGTCAAAACTAAGATTCCCCAGTTTATACGTTACTTTTCCCTTATGGTAGCCTATAGGGAACTCATGCACATAGTCCGGCAAGAAAGAAACATCTATCGGTTCTTGTTCCGCTAAACGACAAAGCAACAGGTAATCCTCTTTCGGGAAAGGAAGGGAATCATTCATTTCGACAGCTTTCTCCAGATTCCCAATAATAAAGGCATTGATTTCCTCATCTGCATCACTGCGGGCGGAAGGCATGAAATAACAATCTTCCCACAAGGCACTCAAGGCAATATTTCGATAGAACTGGGCATCACGTTCTTCATTATTCCACATGAAAAACTCATTTGCCAGTGTTTCAATGCCTTCGTTTTCTATTCGCTCCATGAAATGATGAGGATTAATACGTCCGAAAGGTGAAACAACTGTTCCTTTCACACCCTGAGGTATGTACTTATTGTAGTCCCAACAGATGGCAGACATATCAGATCCCTGCTCCATACGTTCGCAGCAAAGTTTCATAATAGCCTTCAACCATGGATAGAAATGCTCGGAACGCATCCGCTCAAAGTCTCTGTGCTCGTAATACTCCGTATCATCCTCCACCTCAAAAGAAAGTTCGCTTTGCCGTATCAGTTCACAGGCAATTTCTGTAGCGTATTTGTGAAAACCCGCTCCCAGCAGATTAGTCTGACAATCGCCTGCAATGACTATCTCATCTCCTTCCGGTTCATAATTAAAGAATATATTTCCCAAACGACAAAGAGATAACTCAGAATAGTCCTCTGAATGGCTGGCAGATATATTGTTCCGGGCTGCAACCGCATCCAGAGATTCCTGAAAGGAAGAGATATTTTTGCACTTTGCTGTTAATCTGAAACCTATACTCATAATAGTAATATCTTAATAATTAACGATTTTATTATTTAATCCTCTGATTCGTCGTCCTCCGTTTCAAACAGCCTGTGCAAATCGCAGTCCTGACGAAAATCGGAGAGATAGAAGCGATATTGAGGATAATCCTTCAGGAAAGGGATTATCTTTTCCATAAATGCCGGCTTATCGAATAGCAAAAGGTCGATGTAACACGTACCTGTACCAACGGCACCACCTAATAAAAGTCCCAAGCCTTCCGGAGAAAGCAGTTCTTCTGAAAGGCGGTCTTCCAGTTCGTAGCGGAAATCCAGGGCTTTCTTTGCATCTCCTTCCTTTTCGTTCTCAAACGGGAAGGCAATGAACACAGCCTGTGCACCGAACCGGTTCAGTTGATCGAACAACTCAGTAGAACCGTTATAATAATTAGCTACCAAGGGTTGGAAGCATGAACTGCCTGCAACCACGTCAAAACGCAGTTCTTCGTTCTCCTGTGGCTCAAAACGATAGCTTGTATAGACTTGCTGCGGATTATCAAACACTTCCTTGTCGTGAGCTTTCAGAGTATCTACGATATATGTCCTCAACACAGGAAGAGATATTGAGTCTTCAAGCGGAGCGTCGGCACGTTCCACATCGGCAATATACTGGTACGATAATCCCTCACCCAGCATAATTTCCATCATGATATAATAGGCATTGTAACTTTGAGCTTCTTCCAGCGAACACAGGTCTTTTTCATAAAAACGGATGCTGAAAGCATTAATATCTTCCTGATAGGTAACGGCTACCTTCACCTGATCCATAGCCACACTTACGCCATACATGCCAAATGAGAAACTCGAATCAGTACCTTGGTTGAAAGGGAAGAAGTGCCATTTGTCCTTGAATTGCTCAGGCAACTGCGACACAACGTAGGGATAGAGATAGAACAGGGAAGAATGACCTTCAACAGAGAAAGTAAATTCATAGTTCCCGCCCAGATTGAAGTGTACCTCTTCGTTTATCAGATCTGTTCCGGCCGTGATAAACTCCACCGCATTTTCACTATCCGACTTCCCACGGTTCTCAACGATCTGCGACAGTTTCTTTTCGTTATCAGTAAACCATTTCCAGAAGTTCTGTACACGTTTACGGAAAGGAATCTCAGTATGCTCGTCAGTATCTGTCCAAGCATCATTTTTCTCTTTTAATGTCTTATCCATTATTTATTGCCATTTAAGTTACCAACTCATATAATCTCACTCATCCCCAAAGATAATGATAAGAGTTAAATAGCAAAAACATTCACATAACAATCAGAAATAAAAAAATAAATTCACCTCTACAAATGCTCTCAGAGCACTTACAGAGGCGAAAAAGCGTTTCTTTTAAAGAAACCATTCTTCCCTTTTGACATTTTGTTTTTTTTGCATATTCAGAATGCTTTCTTTGTGTACGGAAGGAAGGGAAAACGTAAATTCACAAGTGAAAATCCATAGTCAGCAGATTGATAAGCCGATACAAAAATACCAACAACTCTAAAAAAGCGAAAGTATCACCTAAAAATGCCTGAAACAGCCTCTTTCTGCCGGATATACAGATGGCTTGTGTCCGATATATAGATTGCTTGTATCCAATCTATATATCGGATGTGTTGCATCTATAGATACTGTATGCCGGATGTATAGATCCTATATGTTGAGAATAGTGATTCAATGTATAAAAAGCGTATAAATTATACATAGAATACAGAAATAACGTATTTGTATGCATTAATTTAGATGTAAATTCTCTATTTTCTGCTTTTACGAGGATGCGCTTGTCAGTAAAAAAAGCATTTTAGCGACACTTGTTTCAATATTTTGCAATCTCTCTGACATTGATTAAAAATCCGGATGTTCTATATTAAAGAAAACAGATAAAATTTCACCGAAATTCCTGCCCCGCTAACTTTATTTTGTACTTGCCAGCATCAAGGCAGCATTAGCATCGTTCAGTTCGTAAACAGTCTTTTCGATATTGCTGTCGTAAGCGTTGCTCTTGGAGTTCCAACGGGCGTAGTTTACTGCAATTTCATTGTTATTGTATTCTACATTCATTTTGAAGTAAGGAACCCAAGCTTCTTTTACGCTGTCCCACTTGGAGGCTTCCTTGCTGATTACGCGGTTTTCGTTATCGTAAGTGTAGGTGTAACGGAGATGGCGGAAAAGACGTCCGTCTTCGTTCTTGAAGATAGTCTTTGCGGTCATCAGTTCACCGGTCATCTCTTCATTCTTTACGTACTGGGTAGGATTGCTTGCACTTACAGAGAAGTTCATTACGCTTGCTATTACTACTACCATCATTACCACTGCTTTAGAAATTAAGTTCGTTTTCATAATCGTTATTTTTTTATTGTTATTACTTCTTGTTTTTGAAAGGAAGTTTTTGGCAACCGCCTTCGACAATATATAGTCAATTGCCGTGCCAAAACAATAAAACACTGATTATCAACGATTATACATTTTCAGAGAGTGTTCGTAAACGGACAAGTGTCCGCACAAAAGCGAACAATAAATTATTTATATCGCCTAATATACCTACCCCTACCCGATTCTCCCCTTACTCCAAGAGGGCATCAATCTTTGCCACCGTCTTCGGATAACTGGGTCTCAATGCAGTACCATAATCCACTATAACCCCATTACGATTAATCAGAAGGAATTGCGGTATGCTATTCATGCCCCAATGCTTCATGATGCGGTGATAGTCATCGGAGGTCGCCCAATCTTCCGAATAGACGCACTCAATATTCTTCCCCTGTAGAGAGAAGCGCTCCAGAACCTTATGGTATGCCTCCCTGTCTCTACTTCCACAGATACTCACCATTACCACATCATCGGGAGAATATCGCTTGCGTAATTCCTTCAAAGGCTCCATTTCTGCCAGGCAAGGAGGACAAATCACTCCCCAGAAATCAACATAAATCACCTTGCCTGCATACTTTTCCAGAAGATTATATACGGGAATCATAAACGGCATGTCCTTCCTGGCAGCCGCCTCATCAGCATTATTGCCATAGAGCATCTGGTGGGATACCTTTTCAGGAGCTTTCAGATAATCCACTTTATCCTCATATAATTCAAGTACGAGTTGCCTCAAATGGGGAGCCTGCACTATAGAGTCGAACTGAAGCCTGTAATCAGCCAGACAAAGCGTATCGTTGTGACATAAAGGAACGGCCATGTGTTGGAGATATAAATAGGGAAGGATCGCATTATCCTTGCAGTCCTCGACAAGATCTGCTAACTCAAAATCGCTATATTCTTTTCTAGTATGATTGCAATAGAGGAAAAAATTCACCGTTTCAGCAAGCGGAAACAGACCGGCAAAAACGGTTTTCCCCGAAAAGAGAGGGTTAAGTTTTAACATCAATGCCATATACAGACTAACGTCCTTACCCTCCGACGCCTGTGACGCAGCATATCTAAAGAGTGCATTATAATAATCTATCCACAGCAAATCCGCCGTATATTCTTCAACCTCGGCACCCGGAGAATGTTCCTTCAGGAAGTCGGCACGGCGTTCCCAACGGCTGGTATGCTCTTCTCCCAATTCCTTTTCAAATTCTTCGAAAGTACTCCTTGGATTACAATAATAAGGGCCACGATAATATCCACCTAAAGTGAAAAGAGCCATATATTGGTTCAGATCGCCGGAAGTTCCCGTAATCTTGGGAGACAGCAAATTACTGAAGTCAATCTCTACAAACAGACTATCGCCCGGATGTACAAACAAGTGCTCCGCATAATTGCGAAGAACAACTTCGCGAACGGGAGCGTAAGGACTAAAACGGAAACTGAAAGTACCGTCATCCGCTATGGGAGAAGTGTAAACAGTCTCCATCTCAGACAGATAAGGTATCACAAGCGTCACCTCCTTTTCTTTCGGATAGACCTCCCTATTCAAGACACGGCCCGAGATTATCACCTCCTTTGCCAAATCTTCATTATCCTCCTGAGCCTTACAGCTAAGGAAAGATAAAAAAGCAATCAGTAAACATAGATGCTTCATACGCATTTTATGATTAATAAATGAATAATAATTTCAATGCACCGTTACAGACAGACTCTTTGTATGTCCGCCAAACTCGGGTGCATAAGCCGATTGCACGGTAGCAATACCGGTCTGGTAAGTTCCCGGACGATCTATATAGACTTTGTATTCTATCTGAATAATGCCCTTCCTTAGTTTGTCAATAAAGAATTCGGCAGAAGCATCACGCATCACCTGATAATAGCCGATAGCATCGGAATGGCGATATCCCGACAACGCCTCCTTTGGCTCCATGCAAGCGGCACGCGTATCTTTTATCTGAATGAAATCCATATCCCGGTCTGCTTTCACTGTCAGCCGGACGGTAAGTTCATCTCCCACATGCAAATCTGTTTTTGAAGAAACTTCCTTGCCATCTCTATAATAAGTACGGGTGATTTTCAAACCGTTACCTTTTGCGGATTGCAATTGATCCATATCTTCCAGATATTGGGCATATACAGCCCCCCAGCCTATTCCTGCACCCGTGTGCGCTATTTCTATTTGCCGGGTTTCAGCCTCATCGCCGGAGAACGAACGGCGGACATAACCTAATGCATCATCGGGAGTCACCACTTCCGTTCCGGATATTTCCGCTTTCATAGCGCTGTTCTCTGCCAACTGATTATCATCTCCACCCAGAAAAGCATACACAGCATCGGCAGTAGCTACCGGATTGTCCCAAGCCTGCACTTGCTTCTGTTTAAGCAACCATTGCTTCATTTCGGCAACCGCCAACGGTTCTTTCAGAATGTCGGACAAGGCTTCGATGGCGGCCACTTGCGTCGGAATTCTATAACTGTTTCGGGAGTAGCGGGCTTTCGGAGTATCGAAATAACGTCCCATCCCGGGTGTGGCAACGGAATATTCCAGAATGGAGCGGGCAAGTTCGTTCGCTTTGGTCGTTTTACCTGCTTTATGCAGTAGGGTAGCGATAAGCGCCCTGTCATAAATGGCATCAGCCGGAGGGGCTGCCTCCAGTTTGCCAATCATATACGAGTAAGCTGTTTTATCGGCCCGCTTCGCAACTTGCGCATCCAAAGCACAGATATACAGGTAATGCAGGGATTGCTCGCCGGGCAATCTATCCTTATCGCCCTTCTTTTCACTTTCCTTCATCTGCCTGTATTCATCCAGCCATTGGGTATGGAGATAATTCACCGCCTTTTCGTACATTCCCTGTAGCGGAGCGACAGATACGCCCATCGTCCGGAGCCGTGCCAGCATTTCTACAATCCGAGTGGTGACGTAGCGGTTGCCCGACATTCCTTTATACCAACTCCAGGAGCCGTTGGGGAGTTGCAATGCTTCCAGACGGGATGCTGTAACCTGATTACGGTTGCCCATTGTGTTCAGGTCGAACAGAAGCGCTATGCTTCTTTTCTGCTCCGTCTCATTGAGGGCATCCGCCAGCCAGGGGGTTTCTTTAAGCAGCAGATCTTTCAGGTCTTCTTTATCACTGAGATTGCCTGATGATGAACCGCCCTGCGCTTTCCAGCTTTCGAACACCTGCCGGATGCGGGGATGGGTATTGATAATGGTTGTGGACAGTGAATTGGCATAGTAAGTACTTGCCCACGACAAGGCATCTTCATTCAAAGGATTGCCAATGACGGGCAGAGCTTGTATGGCATACCAATCGGGATTGGCAGTCAGTTCCACCGTCAGGCGCTTGTCGGTAGCGGTTTTGCTTCCGTCATTGAACAAGCCGTCCAATGCAACCGATTTACTTTCCGCACCGTTCAATTGCACGGGTATTGCCTCAGTCACCCATTGTTTATCAGACAGAACCGGAAGATAACGCTGCTCGCCATCACTGAAATTGCCTCCCTCAGCTATAATCCGGCAAATCCAGACCGTAGCTTCATCCGGGGTTTCCAGATCAAACGATACGGAAACGGTTGCTCCGGCAGCCGCACTGAATTCGTGTTCGCGGGTTGACAGAACCCGGTTTGTTTGCGGGTCAACCAGTTCCATTCGGGCTGTTCCCCGGATGTTTTCTTCCGACAAGTTGATTATTCCTGTACTGATGACCGGTTTATCGCTGACACGGATAAAACGGGGCATATTAGGCTGTACCATAAACAGCTTGACAGCTTTTGCCCGGGCTGTTATCTGCCCGTAATCCATACCCCGGGTATGGGCAAGCGCCATGAACTTCCATTCGGTCAGGCTTTCGGGCAAGGTGAAAGACAGGCTTACGACTCCACTCGTATCCGTACGGAGGGCGGGATAGAAGAAAGCTGTTTCTGCAAAGTTCTGCCGGAGAGGAACGTATGGCGAACCATCATCCAATGCCACAGCATCAGAAGATTCGAGCACCGCCACAACAGAGTTTCCGTCTTCCACTTCAAAACTGTCATTGGGCGGGGTTTCAGCATCAAGACTGATAGCTGCGGACTTCATCATCCTACTATCCTGCTTTACACGAAAACCGTTCTCCGGACGCGGAACCCGCCAGAACGGAGCATTCAGAGTGCTATACACATCCCACCAACGAAGACCGCGCAAAGTGCTGCCCATATAGGGGAAGTTGCTGTACATCCAGATGGAATGGCCTGAGAATATCAGGTTTGCACGGACACCGGGAGTGGAACGGGGAAAGTTCAGGTTGAAAGCCCAGTCATTGACGTACAGTTTATCGAGGGAAGCGTCATAAAGAGTGGCAAGCAATTGCGCATCGGCCGCTTTCTTGTCGGGATGCGTGATTTGGAGTCGCCATTCTTCCTTTCCTCCCGGTTGCAACTTATCACGGAAAGTTATCCATTTCAGTTGCAGGCTCTTATCCGGGCGGGGACGGGCTATCTGCACTTGCTTGGTGTATAGTTTGCCCTCGCGCATAAAGGCGAAGTTCACGGTGATGCCATCTCCATATTCCGATTTATAGGGATAGGTGAACTGCCGGATTTCATTATTAAGAACCATCCGTTTGGATTCAATGCGCTTGTCGCCACAGAAGACATCGTACAACAGATAGACATCTTTCTCACTGCTGCCCACATACAGGCTGACGGGATGCCCGTCATTAAACTCTGTCCCATCCTGATAGAACCACTCCGGTGAATGTACCGGCAGGTGACGGTCTGCCAACGAAAAGAGAATGAAATCCTGCCTTGCCGTGCAGGTTCTTCCCTGCCCGTCGAGGGCTGACACTTCCATAGTGTAACGTCCCGGAGCAAGGGCCAGTATATCGTCGGGAACAAAAGACCGGCGGGTTTCGACTGTACGGCGGCATACCTCATTGCCTTTGTTTCCTTTTTCGTCCAAAGCATACACCACGCAAGTGGCTTGAAGCGTCACGGGCTGTCGGTTTAGATTCATAGCCAGCACCTGTATGGACTCCCGTTTCTCGCGAGCCACCTTTGGGCGCAGACCTTTAATCTGCAAGGCTACGGACTGTTGCCCTACCGGTAACGACAAAGTACCGCTTTCCACCTCTCCGGTCAGGTTGATGACCTCAGCCGTTATTTTATAGGTGTAGTAACGCCCCGGTCGGTCGGGCTTGAAATCATCCGGTTTGCGCAGAAAGACCGGGAAGCGGAAGTTACCGGCTGCATCAGTCTGCACTTCACCTACTGCCAGGACAGTTTCATGGTCCGAAATCCTCCAGAATTCATTCTCCGAACGGGTGAGTTTATAATTGAGTCTGCACAATCCTACCGGAGCGCCTGCAAATGTTTTTGCTTCGCCGCTAACTAATACGGTATCTCCCACGTTATAAGTGGCCTGATAGGGCTGGAAGACTACATCAAACGTCGGGCGCTTGTATTCATCCACACGGATATAACGGTTTTCACCGCTTTCTACCGACAGTTCAAACTCTCCCGGGAGAAGTGTTTCGAGAAGCATAAAGTCGCCGTAAAAGGCCCCGAATTCGTCTGTAGCAAGAGATAGTTTGCCAATCTCCTGCCGGTTGGCATCCCGCAGCACCACATCCTTGCGGACTCTTGAGAAGACGCGTATCGAATCACCCGATTGCTCATACGCTATCCCCGAAACATGCACCACCTGCCCGGGACGGTATAAAGCGCGGTCGGTGAAGAGGGAAACATGCTTTTCCCACTTCCGGGAGGCAGGCACATTATATCCCGCACCCGAGAAACCGGCATAGCTGATTTCCATATAATCGGCACCCGGCTTACGGACGTTTATTCCCAGCCAGTTTCTTTCATCGGGCGGGGTAAGGGTAACAGTTCCTTTGCTATCTGCAGGGTATGCCTTGACCAAACGATAACCTTCTCTCTGCGACACACGGTAATAAGCTACTTCCGTGCCTGCCACCGGATGTCCCGTCAGGCGGTCGATAATATTGATTTCCTGTTTTCCGCCGGGCAATCCCAAGAATATGGCTTGCAGGGAGGAAGCATAAGCTTTTCCGTATGCTGTATACTTGCGATGGCCGTCGGGAATAGATTTTAATATGTAAATGCCTTCGGTGGGAAACTTATAACGCAGCAAGGTATCTGTTTCCATATAATCCGGGGTGGCTGCCAGTTGGTAATGACGGGTGCCGACCAATTTGCCATATCGGCTTACGGTGGAAGCTGTTATTTCCTCTTTCAGAATATTACTTGTGACGGGCAGATTCATCCGGTAAAGTTCTACGGTCAGCCCAGTCAGATTGCGATATTTTACTTTCAAATCCACTTCCCTTGCCGGATAGGCAAAGGGGATTTCTACCACCAGACGGGGAGTGAGCACTTCTGCCACTTGTTCCTTCAAATCATTGACAGAGGGTGATTGGGGGTATTTTTCAAGTCCGGTTTGGGCGGCATGCAGTTTGGCGGTATAATCCTGCATTCTGTCGTAGCGCTCTGCCAGTTGGCAATATACCTCTCCGCAAAGCGGGGAAGCGGAGAACTCTTCGGCCCATTGTTTCAGGAGGGTTATTACTTGTTCGTCGGTCAGCCTCAGATTTTCATTTACACCGCCGCGACTGATGTCATTCCCTTGGTAATTCAGTTTATCGAGCATTAGCAATAGGCGGGCATCCGTCATGCCTTGCTGTTGGTAGAAGTCAATCAGCCCGTCATAAATAGACAATATCTCGGTTTGTATTTTCCCGGCTAACACGGGATTGACAATGAAATAACCACTCAGCCGTGAGATGGCCTGCCGGGCAAGCAACTGATACATATTGTCGCCACAATACTTCCCGCTCAACTCTTTGCTGACAGTCATCGGGCGGTAATCCGCAGCGGACTTCCGTGAAAGCAGGTCTTTATCTTGCAGTGAAAGGCGGAAATAAGCAATGGCAGCGTCTATGGCAGCCTCATCCCTCTTGCCGGTATCGAGGGTGTAGTATCCCAGCAGATGATTCAGTATAGCTTTATACACCGGGTCTTTTTCTTCCGCCACCCAGGTTTTCAGTCCGGATAATTCACGGTCCAGACTATCGGGGGTGACGTCGATAGATAAGGATGCCTTTGTCAGATGGGCTTTCATCATCTGAGGCATGTTCTTCTCCTGTTTGGCGTGCTCGTAAATCTTTTGTACTTCTTTGATTGCAGATTCAGGTAACTTCTTTTGTTCCAGAGCTTCAACCTGTTTCCACATTTGTTCGTACGACTGAGCGGAAACCCGAAGCGGCAGGCAGATAAGAATGCTTATGATGCCAGCCCAATAAAACATATTTTTCATCTGTGTTTTGATTAATGTCCGACAATTAACAGGTTCATTCACAAAGATATATTTTTTATCCGTAGGGTAGCGAGGCTGTTCAGACTTAATAACATAACAAATGCCAATAACATGTGTCCACACAAAAGCGAACAAAGAAATTTACTACAGTCTCAATGAAGGAATACTTGAAAACCTTACTACGGTCCCACAAATAGTCTTCCTCCTAAATTGAGAGAACTCATAGTTAATCAAAAAGAAATTCGAAGAATCATCATTTATGTTAGTAAAAAACGAGTAACTTTGCATAATAAAAGAATATATTATGCTTTTTGCAGAAACAAGATATTTGGATTATAAGTTCCCCGAACCTCAATATTTAGGAGCAAAATTTATTCATCGAGGATGGATTGCACAATTCATTCCTGAGGATGCTAATACGGTATTGGATGCATTCTCGGGTTCGCAATCTATTGCATATATGCTTAAACAATTGGGTAAAAAGGTTGTGACTAACGACTTTTTGAACTTCAATAATTTGATAGGAAAAGCACTAATTGAAAATCCGGGATATGTTCTCAATGAACGGGACATACACATTCTCTTTTCTGAAAACAGTGACCCGATAGAATTTAATCTGATAGAGAAGTTGTTTTCGGGTTTATTTTTTGTCCCGGAAGAGGCTGCTTTTGCTGATAGCTTTCGTAGTAATGTACACCGTTTAGACAATCCGTATAAACGTTCATTAGCTTTGGCTGTAATGTGCCGAAGCATAACCCGTAAGGTTACTATGGGGCATTTTGCTCATACGCAAGCCTTGGTATATGCTGCTGACCCCGCTCGGGTCAAACGCAACCGTAGTTTAATTCGTCCTCTGAAAGAACTGTTTATGGAACTACTTCCAGAATATAATGCTGCCGTTTTCGATAATAACAGAGAGAACGTCAGTTACAATGAAAACATTCTTGATTTGCTTCCCAAATTGAGCGAAATAGACTTAGCGTATTTCGATCCGCCATATTGCAACAGCCATGCCGATTATCAGTCATTTTATCATCTGTTGGAAACATACGTGGAATATTGGAAAGATAAGAAGTTTATCAATGGAACCAAGCGTTATGAACCGAAAAAATATAGCGGATTTGATAAGAACAGCGAGGCTCTGTCGAATCTTCGGCTGATGTTTGAACACGCCCGTCATATCCCCACTTGGCTTATAAGTTACAATGACCGGAGTTATCCTGATATTGATACCATGGTAGGTATGATTGAGCCTTATCGTAATGTAAGGATTGAAAGAAAGACGTATAGTGCCGGACGTGGAGGGAAAGGTAGCGTAGCAGGTAGTAGTGAAATACTTTTGGTATGTACAACAAAATAGATTCTATACGCTATGACAAATTTTGAAAAATGGGACAAGGAGTTCAGAGCCCAAAATCTATATGCTTTTAATCATGACATAAACGGATTGCTATGGCTCAAGGTACGTGCTGTATGTCGCAGCAAGCAGATTGAACAATTTATTGTTGAGAATAATATAACCCTTGCCGCTACCAAGATTGCAGAGCAGAATGTTGAGCTGTTTGGGAAACTTGAAGGTATGCCAAATGCAATGCAGTTACTTGACGACTACCTGAAAGTAAAAAGTCATAATTGGTATGACGCCATGGGCATTGACGAAGCCAAACTCAAAGCAGATTTGTATAAAGTGCAACATTATGCCTGGGGTGGCGATCAAAACAATTCGTTGGATAAACACTTCGTAAGTAGATATGTGAAAGTCATCAGCAATTATGATGATTTGGTAAGTAAACAAACAGAGATAGCCGACAATGCATGGCATTATGTGCAAACGAGCTGGTACAACAATTGGACTTCGTACCTTATAGAATCATTGTTTAAACGCCATGAAAAAGTGATCTCGGCCGTAGGAGAAATCAAAAGTGTAGACTTTTTTATAGACAATAATCCAATAGACTTGAAAGTCACATTCTTTCCCAATCAATATATGGATGAAAAGTTAAAAGATAAACTTGGAAAGAAAGAACTTACGTGGCTCAAACAAAAAGCAAAGGAAGTTGGTATCACAGTGGATAATACCTTATCCGAATCACAACAAATGTATACTCTTTCTGAAAAGTTATCAGAGATAGGACGCACTGACATTCTCGACGAATTGAAGACTAAACGAAAAGATGTTATAACTGATGCACAAGCAAATACAATGGAACTCATGACATGGTTATATGCCAATCAAGGAGAAATGCGATTTGGCGCAGAAAATAGATTGTTTGTAATTCTTGTTGATACGACAGATATGAGCCAATCGTGGAAAATGAAACGCGCCTTTTCATTAATTGAACCTAAAGTTAATGACTATCTGAATTACTTTAATGCAAACTCATTGAAAGAGGTTAATTTTACATTTAAAAAGGATCGTTATAAGAGTTTGGCAGATGTAGTCTTTGTGGTGAAATAATTCCTTCCTGCACGGAAATGTCTTGTAGCTATGGTTGTTTTCAAGAGAATAACCATAAAGAAACAACCGAATATGTATAACAAAATTCTATAGAGCATGAAACATTTAAAAATTGCATTTATCGTAATAGCCGTATGCGCCGTTGCCTGGTGCGGATTACGCATTTATGCCAAGCATTTTTACAACAAAGAACCTCAAGCGGAGTATTTCTATCTTTCGGAAATACCTGTGAAACCTTCACAGTTTGAGGCTGATTTTGAGGAGATACACCAGATAGTAATGGAAAACTATTCACTATACCAAGCCAAACATCTGAATATGGATTCATTATACCAGACATACATCACCCGTGTCCGCCAGGCACAAACCACCACAGACTATGGATTGGCAGTACAAGAGTACATTTCCGCCTTACAGTGCAGTCATGCCATTTCCTGCTTCAGGACGTACACGGCGAGACAATTTCCGGTCCTCATACAAGATTCCTTATACATCAACAAGCCCAATGCCTATCTGGCACAACACGGGTTCAAGGATAAAGACTGCATCATAGCCATCAGCAAAGTTCCTTATAAAGAGTGGATTAATCAGCACGAAAAATATGCCGAGTCGTCAACTGACGCATGGAGGCATCTGAAATCAGCCCGTTACGCATTCACCAGCTATGCCGACACCCTCCGAGACTATACGTTACTGAGAAAGGGCGATACACTGACAATCTCTTTACCCTTGAAACGAAGAGACTACTTCTCTGATGAAAAAGAGGTAACCGTAGAAACCAAAGTTTTGCAAGACAGCATCGGCTATCTGGCCATCAACACCATGATGTCCCCCGTGCTGGAAGATTTCAAAGTAGCTTATCCTCAAATAAAAGACCTTCCCTATCTCATTATAGACATCCGCCAAAACGGAGGAGGCAACAGTGGCAACGGACGGGATATCTGCAAATATTTTATCCGGAAAGAGCAACCGCATTGCGTCAGCAGTCAACTAATGCAACCCGAAGCAGATGCTTATAAAGGAAAAATCTATCTGCTGACCAGTACTATCACCTGCTCTGCCGCCGAAAGCTTCACAATAGATATGAAAGAAAGCGGAAACGTAACGCTTGTCGGTGAAGCCACCGGAGGAGATACAGGAAATGGTCCTCGCACATTCAGAACAAAACATGGTACTTATTTGCGAATACCCACCCGTCAACCGGATTTGTCACCAAAAGGGTTTCCTATGGAAGGGATGGGAATTCCTCCCCATCATCAAGTATCTCAAACAATTTCCGATTTCATGAACGATGAAGACACCGCTTTGAAATATACCTGCAGACTTATAACAAAAGGATAAATATTTACGGACCAAATTACCGCACCTAAAGTCAGACATTACACTTTATTCCGAACATAAAGTTACAAAAATAGTACTTTTACTAACAGACACCTTTCTGAAAACACCCGAAACAGAATCCATTCGTACAATCTATAGAATATATATACACGCCTTTTGCATAAAGCAGGCAGTATATGCAATACCTATGCAAGGAACTATACTTCTTACACGAAGGAACTATATATCTGAGGCGCACAATCTATAGATGTAACGCACACAATCTATAGATCGTAAACGAACGGTCTATAGATCGTAAACAAACCATCTATAGATGGGAGACAAACCATCTGTATTCACTGCACAGACCATCTGTTTTTCTTTTATTAGAGTTGTACATATTTATGTATCACGCTATCAATCAACAAAATGTTGATTTTCGTTCGTTTCTTTCCGTTCTTCCTTACATCGGGACGGAAATATCGCATTCTCGTTATGCATAAAAAGCAAAGTGTCAAAACGAAAGTGATGCCCGCATTTACCGGCCTTGGCAGGATAAAACAAATTAGCTACATTCGCAAACTCAATACCTTAGAATATGCAACCTGACTTAAAGGAAATCGTAGAACAATATGGCGTCATGGTATCTTCCATAGCACACCGCATGATACAAAACAAGGAAATCGCTAAAGAAGCGGCTCAGGAAGTCTGGTACGAAATCATCAAAAGCATAGACTCGTTCAACGGGGAATCCGGGTTATCGACATGGATATACACAATATGCAAACGCACCATACTGCGATATGCCCGGAACGAAAGAATAGCCACAATGAATGAGTTGAGAGAATTTCGCGAACTTCCCGTCATTGATTATAACGGGCAGGACCGGAACGAACAGGAATGGATAAAAGCATGCTGCGACTGGTGTCTGACAGCCCAGAACCATTGCCTGACGAACGATGCCCGGCTGATATTCATATTCAAAATAAACCTCAACCTGCCGTATAAGCAAATCAGTGAAATCATGGGCATAACGGAAGAGAGCGTCCGTCAGATTTCCTCCCGTTCCATCCGCAAGATTACTCACTTCATGAATGACACCTGTCCGCTATACAACCCGCAGGGGACCTGCAAATGCCGGATATGCAAGCAAGTCACCTCGCTCAATCTGGAGAAAGAATATACCGCCATCAAGAAGATTATCTGCCTCGTCGACGTTTACCAACGGCTCGAAAAGGAACTTCCAAGAAAGAACTACTGGGAAAAATTTATTCCCTGAGCTGTCACAGAATGGAAAGCTTGCTCACTAACTACTATGTATAACTTAAATAAACTAATTATGAGCAAGATTGATTTTTTAAAAGAACAGATTATTGAATCGCGGAATTTTGTGAATCGTTTAGTATCGGAACTTCCGGAAAATCTGTGGTACACCATCCCCGAAGGCACTGACTCCAACTTCGCATGGCAAATCGGACATCTGATTATCAGTCAGAACTTTCATGCCATTACCTGCATCACCGGGAGGAATGAAGCCGTCAGCAAACTTATTCCGATGGTCGATTACGTAAAGGTTTTCAATGGAATGGGTACATTGCACCGCTCCACCGAAAAGAATTTATTTCCTGTGGCAGAGCTAAAAAAACAACTGGACGCTGTTCATGAGATATGTATCAGTAACCTGTCCCGCCTGGACGACCGTATTTTATCAGAAGATTTAGAGCCTATTCCCTTCAAACATCCGGTTGCCAATAATAAGTATGAAGCCCTTGCCTGGTGCTTCAAGCATGAAATGTGGCACAGTGCCGAGATGGAAGCGATAAAACGGGCATTGGGGCATCCTATCAAATGGATGTAATGGCATCAGCCTCAAGAGCCAGTTTTTCTTTTGGATAAATCAATAGAATACCTGAAAGGAAACTGTTGTACACTGGGGTTACGGAGACTTTTGACATCCTTTTGAAAGTAAAAAAAGAAAGCTTTATAGGAAAAATAAAAGAGTAAAAAGCTTTTTAATTCAAGAATTTACTATATTTGTGCTGCTGTTAATCGGCAAGGGGTATCCCTTCTGTTCTTTGAAATAAAATATCGAAGCGTTCAGCTTTTTTGCGTTCTAGAAAACTACCAATTTTCGTTGTGCCTTTGGCATAACATACAACACGTGAAAAATGACTGAACGCCTGCGTCTCTATAGGCGTGGGCGTTCCTTTCATTTGTGTTGTTGGGATTGGTAGTTCCTTCTAGAACATTTGAAAGTGTGACGTTCCACGCTTTTTTTGTATCCTTTTGGCAGCAAATTAGCATTAATATATAAAAAATAAAATACTCAAAGGTGAGTCAAATCGGGCCATGTGGAAGCCGGACGGCCGAAAAGTCGCAAACGCAACGCAATTGCATTGCTACTCACCTTTGACTATTTAAATTAGACCTGAAAACTTCAGCTCTGGTATACCTGCAAGCAAGGTAGACGGGAGGATGTGTTTTTACAGACACATCCTCCTTCTTCTGAGTCCCAAGACAAATAAAACATCTCCGCAAAATTGGTATAACAAATCTGTATACAATACTGCAATTCAAATCCCCATATATTTGCAACAAACCAAACAAACTATATAAGTATGAAGAACTTGGTATCTATTTGCACGGATTTGAATTAGTTGACGAGGAGACGAGTTAACAAGGGAACGAGGCTGTCTTTTTACTTTAAAAGTTATACAGCAGTTCTTCCAACGTAACACCACTATCCGCCCCCATCTTCTCCATACGGATACGTTTCAGACGTTTCTTCACAGAATCCCGCTCCAAATGCATCACCTGCGCCATGCCCGACTGGGATAATTGCATTTTCACCATACAACAATAACGCAAATCATCTTTATTCAGACTCGGATAGGTCTGTTGCAGGCGTTTCGTGAAGTTATTGAAGATGATGTCGGCATTCTGCACAATATCGTCCCAGTCTTCATCGGAAAGAATCACATTTCCCCCTCTTTCAATTTCCTGCACCACCTTCTGGCTGAGTCTCCTGAAAAAAGTTTCTTTCAGCTTAGCTTCCTTCTGCTCCAGCTCCACCATGCGCCGGAGGTTTTCGGAAGTGATCTCACGTTGCTGCGCCAATTCTTTTTCCTTTTTTACAAGCTGATGCTGCTGTGCCATCAGATGGTTGCGGTTACGGCGATAGATGAAATATACCGCACTTGCCACCCAAACCAGCAACAGAGAGATTGTAGTCATCCAATACACATTACGCTGCCTTTCCGCAGCCCGGGTACGCCAATACAGGTTTTCTACCGAAAGCTGTTCGTGTTTATAAAGCTCTTGCAATGCAATGGCTTCCTCAGTATGACGATACTTGCGTATGGTATCGGACAACTCAATGAAGCGCTGTAGCATAGGATAGGCATCTGAAGCACGGCCCATCTTATGATATATTTTCGCCATATTATTATAGGCGTCAGCCACCGAAGAAGGATTTGGGCTGGAGATAACTTTCTGAAAATAGTGATATGCCGAATCATATTGTCCCAGTTTCCCAAACAACTCCAACTTTGCCCCATAGAGCGAAAGAATTCTCACAGTATCCTTAGCCGGACGAAGAGCTATTGATTTATTTATATAATCCAGTGCTTTGGCAGGCTCTCCTTGCCGGGAATAGATACTACCCAGATTTGTATAGATGAAAGGAAGCTGCCGAGGAACAGAATCGGCTAAAGCCGCCTCATAGGCCGCCTGAGCATAATAAAGGGCGCTATCCAATTGATTCAAAAACAAATATCCAGTAGAAATATCGCACAAGGCCATATTCTTATAGAACATATTTCCCAAATCCAAAGCCGCTTTCAAGGCTTCTTTGGAATAACGCACCTTGCCGGAATATTCTTCCTGATTCAGGCAGACAACTCCCAACCAGGTATTCACCCGGTAGAGCTGCTCATGATTACCACTATTTTGCAGGAAAAGCAGAGCCTTCAGAAAAGACTGCATGGCATCGCTCATCCGGTTAAGCCGTCTGTCCAGATGTGCTTTGCAGTAAAGGGCCCGTTCGGCATACAGAGAATCGCCCGATTGGCTGAAATATTTAATAGCCGGTAGCAACAGGGTATCTGTAGCTGCATTCAACTGTTGCTTCCTGTGGACAGCCTCGGACATCAGCAAGGCATAAAGTGCATAGTCGCGCTTCGATAAGTTATGCAACGGTTCCTTAATCTTATTCATCACTACTATGGCACTGTCTGTCTCCTTTTCCGCCATCAGTTTCTCTGCCAAGGCCACGCGATTATCAGGTCCACAAGCAACCAACATACCGCCCCACAGGATTATCCCTATCAAACTCTTCAATCTCATCTTCAATATCGTGTTATTCGTACGAATCCATCATCACTTCTCCAGTCTCTCCATGAATCAATATCACTCTGGCCATATCCGGCTGAATGGAATCGCGTATATCAATCTCCCATACCGGAATACCTTTTTGCCCGTCTATATACTGATTTACACTGACGTGGGTAGTATCCGATAAATTAATATTCCTCAGTTTGGCAAAGATATGAATATCCCTCCATGTATACTTAAAAGCGTTTTCACTTTTTTCGTGCAAACAAGAATCAGGCGCCTGTGCCTGCTCATCTTCAAGGAAACGAACTTCTACTTTTTCCGATACTTTTGTTGTGGTCACCGAATTGATCTTCCGTATTACCCCCCATCCCAGCCAGCCGTCTTCCAACTCTATTTTAAGATAGATGTCTCGTTCATCGCTGAGCCGGTATGCAGAGTCAATGGGCAAGTAGATGCGAATGTAACGGTCACCTTGTATAAATATCTCCCCGTAAGAAAATGTATTCAGCAACCATGCAGCAGAACGGGGATTGTGACTTTTACGCGTCCGGTCGTGGGGAGCGATATTGACAATTATATACTCACGGGTCTGCATACCGGAAGTAAAACAACTGTTCAACCAGAACAGAAAAACCACCAGTATATTGGTACACAACCCTACTACGGCAGCTCCACACATAAAAGCATAGACAAAGTTTCTCCAATGATACCACTTCCCGGTGCTTTTCTTACAGATATAAACCATCCAGCTACACATCGTTATCGTCATAAGGAGAATAACGATTTTCCGGTTCAATCCTAAATAGCTGCCGGAAGAGAATGCAGTATGCATCAGCATTTCCTCTTCTATATACCACATCCTGCAATGCAACAGGAAAAGAAAGACAAAGACAGGCACCAGGATTTTCCATAGTGCCGTTCTTTTCTTCAGCTGCCGTCGGGAGGCATCTTCGCCCTGAACCGATTGCTGTTTGGGCCTAAATTTCTTTCTACTCATAAATACAGAAAAGCAAGCGGACATTCAGAAAGGCAAAAGCAAAACCAGCTTTTTCATCAGGTCCTACAATTAATAAGAATCAGTCGTTTTCCGCATCTTTAAGCATCTGCCTGATTACATCCGCATGATCAAGATAATCGTTTCCTGATAAGGTCAGGACATTGGTCAGACCGATAATGTTGCTGTCAGAATCATAAGAAGTCAGTAAGCAATACATCTCCTGCCCTAATTTATCCTCTTCCACATGAATCTGGACCGGTGCACTGTATGCTCCGGGCAAATCAGCCAGATACTCAAAGTCTTTTCTGAGAAACGCTTCCAGGATTCTGTCTATATCGGTTTCATCACGCTTGAACTTCTTCAAGCCCACCTCTTTGATCTTACCCCCACTCTCGCTATTATAATAATCGAAATTGCTCAAATACGCCGCAAGCAAGCATATTAATACAGCAATTACTCCGACCGTCCGAACCAACCAACCCGCTACAGGGATAAAACCAGGAAAAATAACAATAATAACAGCGACTACAGCCAATCCATAATAAAGCATCGGCTTAACATTGTTCTTTCTTTTTTCAAATTTCAACGGGTTTGCTGCATAGAATTCACCCATATAGCTTGGGTAGAGTTTTGTTTGATTTTCCATAAATATTACTTTTTATAATAATTAATAATAGTTCCATCTTTCCTGGTTATCGTATGAAAACAAAAGTAAAAAGTAACCTGTAAATAATGAAACAATCGTGGGGGATAAATGAAGGGGACAACCCACAAACTAAACAACTGTTTTTCAAATAATAACTCGATAGAAAGGATAGACAAATAAGGGGACATTTGCATAAAGGGACTGATTCCACCCACAGCTTTTCATGAAGAACCAATGGAGGAGCAATATTATCTGTCATCAGATATATGCTTTCTTCCTTGTCTCCATATTTTTATAATTACTACTATCTGATCCACTTCTCCGAACCGGATAACATCTTTTTCAGGAATCAGATATTTTCTCCGATTCATCTGCAAGAAAAGCAACTTCCTTTATAACTTGTATTCCAAAAAAAACGGGATGATGAAATTTATATCTCATTATCCCGGTATTTACATTCTTAATTACTAATGTTTCATTCTTCCAGCATCAGCCCCACACCTTTCACCGTTTTAATGCTGACTGATGAATCTTCAGCTATCAACTTACGGAGTTTCGTGACAAATACATCCAGGCTGCGGGAAGCAAAATAATCATCTTCCGTATTCCAAAACTTATCAAGAATGGCTTCACGGCGTACTACATCCCCTCTGTTCTCACAAAGCATTTGCAACAGTCCTGCTTCACGGGCGGTCAATGTCTTGTTTTCACCGGAAGAATGTTTCAATATGGCGTGCGTAGCATCAAGCACATATTCCTTTCCAATCTTGTAACATTCGCTTTCGTCCTTACTCTTTTCACCTTTGGAGAGTTTCAACAAAGCATGAATATGGGCATCCAGTTCTTCGGGAATGAAAGGTTTCTTGATATAATTGTTGGCTCCCAACTCATAGCCTTTCAATACATTTTTGGGAGAAACCAAACCGGAAGAAAAGATTATAGGCGTCTCTTTATCCACCTCACGGATGCGCTTCACCATCTCATAACCATCCATGACGGGCATTTCTATATCCGAAAGAATGACATCGGGACGATGCTCCCTCCACATTGCCAATCCTTCTTCACCATTGGCAGCTGCCAACACCTCATAGCCCTCTATGATATCTTCCAATCCGCTCTGAACGATGTAACGCAGGCTGGGATCGTCCTCAACTAACAATAACTTTATTGTATCCATGTCTTTGATATGAATTGTATTAACTTAACTATACTATAAATTATCAATTAACCTTCGCTCTTCCAATTCTTGCTTAAGCGTTTTCACAAGTTGCTCCTCTGAAGGTAAATAAATCTGGTATTTACTTGACAATATGGTAGTATTATTTTCTGGTAATGAATAACGAACTACCATATTATTTTTATCTGCACATAGCAATATCCCGATAGTAGGATTCTCTTCCGAAAGTTTTTCCTCCCGATCATAATAGTTCACATACATTTGTAACTGCCCTATATCCTCATGGGTTATCTTCCGGGTTTTTAATTCTATAACAACAAAACAGCGTAGCAGGCGATTATAAAAAACCAAATCTGCAAAGAATTCGTCATCTTCAAGTAGCAGACGCTTTTGCCGGGCCACAAAAGAAAAACCATTCCCTAATTCTAACAAGAAATCCTGCAAATGGGTAATCAATGCCTGTTCAAGGTCTTTTTCATAATATGCCGCTTCCTTTTTCAAACCAAGAAACTCCAGCACCATAGGATCTTTAATGATTTCCAAAGGTGTCTCCGGGATACGCTCTCTACGCGCTACAGCCAAAACGGCTTCCTTATCATTACTTAATAACAAACGTTCATAAAGGCCTGAATTAATTTGGCGTTCTAACTCACGCGCTGTCCAACAATTGTTCATCGCTTCCAGTTCGTAATATTCCCGCTTATCCGGATTATCTATTTGAATAAGAAGCCTATATTGAGTCCAATTGAATTGTGAACGCAATGCGTTCACAATTGGATAAGTTTTATAAAATTGGCGGCAGAAAGCCAATTGACGATAAGAAAACCCACTGCCAAATTCCGGGACAAGTTCTTTAGAGAGATTTTTCAGTAAGTAAGCTCCATAATCGGCACGCTCCCTTCCATTCTGCTCCTCTTCAAAAATACGCTTCCCAAGCGTCCAATACATCTGTACACGACAGAAGTCTACACTTCGTACAGCATTAGTACGTGCCTGCTGGATGATTCCTTTGATTTCTGAAAGAAAATCTACCTTTAATGACTTATCTAACTCCATCTTTATCAGTTATGATATCAGCCACAAAAGTAATAAATTATTCGTTAACCCGAAGATAGCATTGCAATATCATTCATTCTTATGCTAATTATCGCAAGAATGCTTTTCACAAAAGGATATGCACAACAGGCTTGCACAACTGGCACATCTCAATGATCCGGTACATATCAAGAAAGATTTAGGAAATTATTTTATTGGAAATGAGAACTTTGGCGGTCTAATCGTAGGGCCGCCACCAAAGTCACCGCCGCCACGATTATCAAACACCGCGCTACGCAGAATCTCGTATATTATTCCACCTACATCCAACCCCAGCTTAAACTTCTCGAAGCGATAATAAGGTATCACAACGGGGACCGTCTGCCACCCCCCACGCATGGCATCGTAATAGCGCTGGGCACCGACCTCTACACCAAAACGTTCGGACATATCAAGAGACATCGTAGCACCATAACTATTAGTGCTCATCCCATAAGAATTACCGATATCATACGAACCGAAGACATTGAAGGCAACCCGGTCGGAAGCACGATAAGTCAGCCTGCCCGCAGTACTGAAGGCTTGCCCGGTGATGCGAGACATATTTATCTTCATGGCATTGGCACGAAGTTGCAACGATAGCCGATCGTTAAAGATATGCTGATATCCTAAGGAAGCATTATTGAAACGCCCGATGCCCGGAAGACTGGTCTGGCTCCCGGAACCGAATACCGCTCCATGAGGAAATTGCCTTAATACACCTCCTGTGCTATAATCGCCCCGGAATAGTGGAGAAGGATTTATATGATAGGGGATACGGAGTTCCTCTTTCAAGGAGAAAGAAGGTAAATCACCTAACTGTATAGGATTAATCAAAGGATATACAGTCTTTTCGGGAAGCAGGTTGACGGATGGAAGCTGAAATGCAGCTTTCGGCTTTATCAACATGCTATCAAGAGTGAAACGTGCACTATCTTCCTGTGCAGAAAGCAACTGCAAACCAGAAATGAACAGAAAAAATAATCCCCAACGAATTGGGAGCCAAGATATGCCAACCCTGCGTGTCATAATCTACCTCCTTTGTTTTTTTACGGACTCTGTATACAAAAATAGCAAAACCCTATCTGAATAACAAATAGTTGAGCACATTTCATCTTTGCCAGCAGGCTTTTTTAACGCAAGGGGAATTGTAGCGTAAATTCACTGTAACTCCCTTCCGCACTTTCTACCTTCACCATACCACCGTGGGCACTCACCACCTGCAACACATAATTCAATCCTAATCCGAAACCTGATGCCCCCGTCTTACGACTGCCGGAAGCAGCCCTCTCGAACTTATTGAATATCTTATGCTGTTCGCTCAAAGGAATACCAATACCGTTATCATGCACTCTAACAATGGTTTCATCCTCTGTCTTTTTACCTGAAAGAATAATCAGAACCTCTTCATTAGAGTACTTGACGGCATTGTCCACCAAGTTGGAAAGTATCTCACGCAGACAGAAAGCATCCGCATAAACACTACATCCTTCTTCACAATCGATATCGAAATGAACCGTCTTCGCCGCTTTCAACTGATACTTTTCCGCTATATCCCGCAGCAACGGTCTTAGGGCAACTTCTTCTTTATGTAGTTCCAGTTCTCCACGATCTATCTCTGTCAACATTACTACACGATTGGAAAGCGTCAGCAAATGTTCGCACTCATCCCCCATCACTTGCCTGTAACGGAGCTGCTTCTCAGGCTTATCCGTCAACTTACCACCTGCGAGGATATGCGCTCCCATCATGACAGACTGCAACGGTGACTTCATATCGTGTATCATGGAGTAAGTAAAGTCCTTCTGAAACTGTTCCAACCGATGCTGCGCCCGCAACATACGTATCTGAAAGAAAACACAGAGAGATACGAAAAGGAAAGCAATAAGCAGCGGCACCTGCATATACCAAGTGGCACTCATTATAGTACGTTGTGGTGAACGAACCACAGCAAAGATGCAACTCGTACTATCCTTATCCAACGGAAACAACCGGGTAGTGATATCCCCGAAGTCAATAGCCGGACTACCTGTATAAAGTATCAACTCCCGGGACGGATATCTGATCCAATGGATATCCGCCCTATCCGGAAAACCTGTTTCCAAAAGCTGTTTTCTGAACACACTGTCGGCAAACTGCAAGGAGAACGGAATAGGCACACGGCTACGCAGACTGATCGTATCCTGTATATCATAAGCCGTCTTCATACGGAAGCCTTCATCAAACTTATTGTAAAGATGCCGAATGGTAAGCAACTGTATTCGGTAGCGATAACCTTTCTCCAGATATACCTTATAAAGCTCGTCCATCATACGCAGCGGATAAGGGAGAAATTCTCCCGGCGAGCTATCCCAATTAAAATCAGGGTTAGCCTTAGTGAAAAGCGGATATCTATGTAAGTCTGCCTCCCGGTAGAAAGCCTCTTCCAATTGCTCCTCCGCCTGATACCGTATCTTTTGAGAGGTCGTGTAATACAAATATCCCGACCAGACAGCCAGCAACAGGAATACTCCCGCCAAGCTGACCATAGAAATTGCTTTAAGAGAAATAGGCCTGCCCGTACTTCTTTGCCGGATTTCTGCTTTGGCATGTGTCAGAGTAGCATTGGTTCTCTCAAAGAGTACGTTGCTTTGTGCCTCTATCTCTTGCCAGTTTTCTGTGGTTATCAAGTTCTTCATCCAGCTGACGGGATGTTTCATTTCTTCGGCCAACGTATAGAAGTCCTGTTGTTGTTTCTGCAAGTCATGCCGTTGGCGGAATACCGACTTCATCTGTACAATCAAGGCATAGACAGCCGTACCCAGCAATAGCCATGTAATGAATGACAGTAACAGGAGTCTCTTCTCCATCTCCCTGGCAGGGAAAGAAAGAATGGCACGGACAGCCTCCCCACGGGATTTAAAGGTGAAAGCTGTTTCGGAAGTAACAGCGGCAAAGTTACGGATACTTACCTGAGGATTGGTACTTGCCAGCACCTCATTTGTATTTACATTAATGCGCTCCACGGTCAGCGTTCCATCCATGTCTAACTTCCGCAACTTATTGTGCAACACGCTATCTATGGTGGCCAACGGAATTTCTTTTATTCCATACACCCGTTGCAAAGCCTGTGCCGCCTGTTGGGAAGTGCGCTTATTCCTTTCATCCCCATCTATCCGCTTGTATTTAGGATTGGGTGCATACGCTATGATAGCTATTGAATTATCAGGATAAGGAAGGTTGTTCACCAGATTATCCACTGTCTCCGTGAAAGACATCCAGAAGCACTTGTTCAGTGATTTCTCCGCTTCCTGCATCTGTGCATGAAAAGCATAAAGCATTCCGCCCAACTGTATCAACACAACAGCAATCAGACTCACCAGTGAAAGAGAGATGACAGTACGTAATTTCATCTTATCCGTTTATATTCGCCTGCAAAAATAGCAAATAACTATGGATCACGAAGTAATGCACTACTTTTTATATCGGACGAGAATGCGTTCTTTCCAGCCAATGGCAAGGTACAATGAAAAGAAACGAATGGAAATCAGCATCTCACTGATTAAAAGAGGAATACAAAAATACATACAACTCTAAAAAAACAAGAGAGTTCTCCAGAGTCGTAAAAGTGTCGTTAACCTAATGATAACATTACGATAACATTCATCCTCATGCCCCTGCCCTATCTTTGCAACATCAAAAGTAACGAAATGTATAACTTAAAAAATAAAATCATTATGAAAGCTTTAGTATTATCAGTAGTATTCGCATTGACATCCGTAGTAAACGCAGTAAGTGGTAACAACGTAAAAGACTTCGCTTACAACAGTGAGAAACAGGAAAACGGTGTAGAAACCCAGACAGTCTATAAAGTAAAAGAAGGCAAGTACTTGGAACGCCACCTGCAATACAACTACACACATGATGAAAAAGGACGTGTATCAGCAAAGGAAATCCTGAAATGGAACCAGGACAACAGCCGCTTCGAAAAACAGTATTGCCTCAACTTCAGCTACACCGATAATGAAGTAGGCGTGGAATATGTAGCATGGAACAGCAAAGACGGTGACTACACGAATGTGAAATCCAAAGCCGTTTATCAGATGAACGAGAATGGCATGAACTACATGGCTTACAACTGGAATGAGAAAAACAACTCCTGGAATCTGGTAACAGAACACAATGCAACAAATTGGAACAACGCTTTGCTGGCAAACAGATAATTACTCTAACAAGAATTCTCTCTTACAGTTTCCAATGAAAAACGCGACTGCCAAAAGATAATCTTTCAGGCAGCCGCGTTTGCAATTATTACTTAAAGTCAGTCTTCGTGTTTAGAATATTCAGAAAATTCGCAACCAAACTCTTCTACCATCATATTATCCATCTCATCGGCTTTCAATGCCAGATTCACCAGATTAGTCAGGATTTCATCTTCCGATGCATCCGTAATGTCAGACAGATGTACACGATATGCTATGTAGATCTGGCGTCCTTCAATACCGAGTTTGTAAGGACTGAAATCTTCACCCAGGATATAATCGAGCACCCTTTCCACCTCTTTCTTTGGCAACAGATTGATAGGAGAAACAGCAAACAGATAAGTATTTTCATAAACAAAGATACGCACTTCGGAACTGCCTTTATGGAATGTCCAGGAGTCATAACCGTCACGCGCAAGAACCGGATTAACTCCCATCTCACGGATGGCACGTTCGCAGAAGGTACTCAATGAAGACGGTTCGCGCTCTTCAAAGATACCCTCGGGCAGCTTTTCGCCGCATGAAGGGCAGAATTCTTCCTCTTCCGATATCAGCTCGTCACAACTGTCGCACTGCACCTGAAAAGCTGTACGGTCCACAGCCTCCACAAATTCAAGCAGCTTCCGTAATGCTTCCACACGGATGCCGAAACCCATATTGTCGGCATTACTCAGCTTACTCACCGTTACACCTACCACTTCGTTCTTTTCATTGAAGATAGGACCGCCGGAGTTACCGGGATTCACTGCCGCATCAGTCTGTATATAGTACTTTCCATCCACCAGCTGTTTGGGCGAAGACACAGAGCCTTCGGTCACCGTAAAAGGCATGCCATAAGGATAACCGGCCACACAAACCTTTCCACCGATGGACAAGGAATTATCTCCTGCCAGATTCAGGGAAGGCAGAGCTGAGAAATCACCGTCTACGGACAGCAGGGCTATGTCCAATGAAGGGTTCACCAGTACCACCTTAGCCAGATAAGGATTCCGGTCATTATCATGTACCGCCACTGCATGAAAGCCTTTCACCACATGGTAGTTCGTCACAAAAAGATCATAGTCTTTCAGATAGAAACAGCTGCCTGATCCACCTGCATGGGTTACTTTGAAAACCAACTGATATATATTGTTCTGTTCCATTGATTCATTGTTTTTAATCTGTTATTGTTGTCCGCCAAGTGCCTGTTGCATCATCTTCTGTTGAAGTTCCTGCGCCAGACGCATATACTCGGCCATATCTCCCCTCATCATGGCAGCCTGCATATCGGCCTGCGCCTTCATGATTTCCTCTTGCAGAGATGCTGCCATACCCTGCATTTGTTCGATGGCTTCTGCCGATATCTCTTCCAGGTCATCTTCATCCGGTTCCAGGTCACCTTCCATTATTTTATCCATCGCATTGTAAAGGATTTCAGATGCATCCTCCATCGACTTGCCGCTTGCTTTCTCAAGCGCATGCGAAAGAATTACGTTAATATCATCCTGCACATCATTATAGAAGTAAGCCTCATAGAAAATATAGAGCAGACGTACCGCACTCCGCTCATAATTTTCCGTCTGAATGGCTTCAGTAGCTTCTTTATAGACACTCATAAAGTTCTCCTGCATATTCTTCAGGGACGAACGGCGCTTGGTAGACACCAATGTATCTACGAAATAAAGATCAGCCGCCAGTTCCTCCTTAGGCATGGCGAGCAATTTCTCAAGGAAAGCCTTTCCTTTCGCTACCACCTCGGCAGTAGGCAGTTCGGCATCCATATCGTCCACCGCTTTATCAAGATCATTCAATAACTGGCCTTGCGGACGAGCAAAGTAGGAAATCTGATAGAAAGTCGTATCGAGCACATTCCAAGAGTAGCCATATTTCCGGTCGGCATCATACTCTTTCACGACTTCCAGTGTTTCGCGGCCCAAGATTTGCAAACCTTCATAAATGCGGTCTATCTCTTCCTGCGGATAAGAGGTGCCTGCGGCTCATAGCACCGCGTAGCACCGAACTTCGTACAGAACTCGTCATCATATTTATCACCGATATGGCAGATATTCTGTAACACGAAGTACATCTTATGGGGATGGCTCTGCGAGAGAGAACACGTGTACTCCATTCTCAACTTATCGTTGTCCTTCACAAAGCGAGGCAACAGCAACTTGTTCAGATTCAGGTCTGCAATCTGTCGAAGCATGGCTACACGCCCTTTCTCGGGCAAGTTCAGGAAGTCGGCACTGATACGGTAAAATCCGTCTTTTACAGAAATATGCACCAGGATAGAACCGTGGGGAATATGAAATTCAGTACCATCCGCATTGCCATACTTCGTCCGAAAGTCCGCATTCAGGTAATCCAGCAAACTGTGGAAAGCTTGCAGGTACTCGCCTTGGTTATACAAGTCCACGCTCTTTTCGTAAGCCTCCGTATGAATGGAACTTTGCGTGGAGTCCACTACGGGAGGAATAAATGTAAGTGTTTGTTTCATGTTATAATATGGTTTTAAAGAATATCTGTCACCTGACAGGCAAGGTTTATATCATTGTATATCTCTTCAAGCAGATGTTCATTGTCCAGTGCCCGCTTGCGAAGGCAGAGGAAACCGTCGGGCATCACTCCTGCATAATAAAAAGTACCTTTGTTGAAAGAGAGCATCATATCGTGCCCGAATGTTTCGCGCAGACGGGTAATCCGGCGCATGACCGCCGGTGTCAGTATCATACGGGCGGTTACTTCGTCATCGGCATAAACCACGAAATACTTTTCGAAATCCGGGTCTTCCAGATGAACGAAGCGGGCATTATAGCGTTTCTTCAAGCCCTGGATATTCTTTGCCAGATAGCCGGCCTTTTGTTCCAGATGGTCGGGCAGGATAATCGTGCTGCCCTTAAAACTACGCTCCAGACGACACCAGCCAAACATCCCGCGGAAGTTATGCGCACTACTTTCGTACCTGGAGGCGAACAGCGGACGGAGTACATAGCGGTAAAGCATCACCAAATAGCCTGTTACAGAATTCAGTTCCAACTTATTCATCAGTCCATAGGAAACCCCTATATCGGCTATATAAAGGGTACGATCTCCCCACGGCACTTCCAGATAAGCATAGGTGGTAGCCGCCAGTGCCGGATCGGAGAAAGAAGAATTAAAGAGCCTGCTACCGGATAATATACGCTGGTCCAGTTGCGAAGAGAAGGAGAAAAGAACGGATGGAAACATAGCAGACATAATGCTGCGCATGATATCATTTTCCTGCCCTTGGAATTTCATAAGAGAGCGGCTGAATGCGAAGTTCAGCACAATAAATCCCATAAAGACCGGGAAAATGTATTGCGTAACCACACTGTAGTTCTCTAAGCCGATATATCCAACAAGATAGCCCCCAAACAGGACGAACATCATCCAGCAAAACACAAAGAGATAGACTATGATGCTCAGAATACGAACAATCTTCTGCCAGAAATATACACGGGAAAGTTCGGTACGAAGCCTTTCGGAAAGGCTTCTGAAGTCAATTGATTCCATATTACATCTACTACTTTAAAAGTGCACTGACATCCACATTCCGCTGTTCCTGTTCGGGAATATCAATCAGTTCTTCCTGATGATGATTCTGCCGGCCGGCCACGATGGAAGAGGGAAACATCTCAATGGAGTTATTATAGTCGGTGACCGCAGCATTATAGGTGCGGCGTATGGCTTGCAGTTGCAATTCCATATCTTCAATGCTCCTTTGCAGTCGGGTGAACTGCTCGCTTGCCTTCAGTTCCGGGTAATCTTCTACGGATAATTGAAGTTTGGAGATTAAAGAAGAAAGCTCATTACCGGTTCTTATCTGTTCAGTCTCCTGTGAAGGCTGAAAAGTTCGTGAACGAAGTTCCGCGATACGGGTCAGCGTCTCATTCTCATGCCCCATATAGGACTTTACGGCAGCTACCAAATTCGGTATCATATCGTTCCGCTGCTTCAATGCCACACAAATGCCGCTACGGCATTGCTTTACTCGGTTCCGTTTTGCAATCAGATTATTGGCAGTCCAGATATACCAAAGTACCAATAAGATGATAAGGGCTATTCCGATATAAAGAAGTATTCCCTGGTTTTCCATAATTTTACTTTCTGATATAGATTAATAATAGTTGTATCGTATCTACTTACGAGAACGGAACAAAAATAAGAAGATAGACATAAAACAGGAAAGAAACAGGGGGGGACAAATAGAAAGTAACATTTTCACTATAAACCTATGTTTTTCAACTGATTATTATCATCAGGCAGAGAAGAGGCAAGGGGATATTTTCAATGATAAGGGGAATGGCCCGATAGAATAACAGGCAAAACAGGGATAATGATCTAATTCATGCTTGATAAAAAATGAATTAAATGCAATAGCTAGCTCCGTTCTTAGGCATTCCTATACTTTTTCCCTTCCAACGGTTAGCC
>NZ_MSHA01000049.1:61762-196505 GCF_001940965.1 Bacteroides sp. Phil13
GTACCTACTACAATTTTACTTAACCGTCGCAACAAAAAGAGATAAAAGTGGCAATGCGGCGGCTTAACCTCTGAAACTTATATTATTCATGCGAATCAGGAGGGGAAAGTATGTTCATATCCCGTCAGAAAGGATTTATACAGCCAGCAAGTTTTATTAGCTCTTTATACCTTACTAAACTTGCATGCCGACTTATAATCGTTAACCTAAAGATAACATTGCGATAACATTCCTTCTCTGCTCACCGCCTTACCTTTGCAACATCGAAATAACCCCAATGTATCACTTAAATAATAAACAAGCCATGAAGAAATTTCAGAAAATAGGAATCGAATTTGCAAAAGGTATTGCAATAGTTTTGGCAGCTTACGTATTAATGGCCACAGTCAATCCTGCATACACAGGACTCAAACACGCCATTGCAAATATATTCTTCAATTAATAAAAAGAACAGATGATGAAAGCGGATATCTCAATTGTACAAAGCAAGAAAGGAACTGAAATCATGGTTTCGGGAAATAAGATCAACAAGTATGGAATACTGGCTGCAATCCTCTTTACAGTACCTATATTGCTCCTGTTCCGATGGATACACGGAGAAAATATGGCTCATGTATCATTGCTGATATTCTGGTCGTGCGCTCTGGCAGGCTTTGGAGTAAATCTATTGCTTCATGCACTATTCTTCGGAATCTTTTCGCCCAAAGGTTTCCGGTCTATCTCTTTCGTAAAGCATAAGGGAGGCATACGCTTCTGCCACTGCAACGAACCCATCAGAATGTGGCAATATCGCACAACCTGCTTCTTACCTATTCTGTTGTTAGGCATCCTTCCGCTTTTGTACGGCATGGCAACAGGGAGCTATTATTTCACATTATTCGGAACATTCTTACTTATCGGTAGCATAGACGACATCTGCATCCTCTGGAAACTGCGTTCATTCGGCAAAGATGCATTCATCAACGACTGTTCACAGGAGTTGCGATTCCATATATGGTAATGTCAGGATCGTGCCGGAAAATAAAGAGTAAACTCACTGAAACGCCCTTCTTCACTCTCCACTTCTACCCTGCCTTCATGTGCCAGCATCACTTGCTGCACATAGTTCAAACCTAAGCCAAAGCCTGTGGCTCCCCCTTTACTACTGCGTGCTGCCGCCGCAGAGCGTTCAAAGCGATTGAAGATACGCGACTGGTCTTTCAAGGAGATACCCAACCCGTTATCGCATACTTTAATTTTGCAGATTCCCCTCTCCGACTCACAGATTATATCTATTTTCACCTCTTCACGAGAATACTTGATCGCATTGTCCAATAAGTTTCCCAGCACTTCACGCAGGCAGAAAGCATCCGCATAGACCGTCTCACAACGATGATAAACCGTATTGAATTCCACTTTTTTATTAGATTTCAAAGAAATCTTCGCTATCAGATCATCAAGCAAGGGGCGCAAGGCGACTTCTTCCTTATGCAGCTTCAAATGCCCTTCGTCCAATTGTGTCAGCATCAATACCCTGTTCGATAAAGCCAGTAGATGCTCGCTTTCTTCCATTATCACCCGTCGGTATTTCTCTTCTTTTTCGGGCTTATCCTCCAGTTTCCCCCCTGCCAGCACATGTGCCGCCATCAGTATGGAGTTCAACGGAGACTTCATATCATGAATCATAGCGTAAGTAAAGTCTTTCTGAAACTGCTCCAGGCGATGTTGCATCCGAAGCACTTTCACCTGACCGAAGATACAATCGAGCATCACCAGGAATGTAATCCATAGGGGCAACAAAAGATACCAGATAGAAGTCGCCACATAACGATAAGGGTTCTTCACAACTCCCTGCACGCAAAGCGTACTGTCTTCCTTCAACGGTATAAACCGGGAAGTATAGTCACCGTACTTCACAGAAGTATATCCTACCTGTGCAACCGTACTGTCCGAAGGATAGCGGAACTGACGGATTCCACTGCGTGATTTCATTCCCAACCGGCTGAGATATCCGGCAAAGGCAGAATCCAGATACTGGAAATTCATCTCTACTCCTTCCAAGTGTTTCTGCATAATCAAAGCTGCACGAAGACGGTAATTTTGATCAATCGTATT
The DNA here is from genome assembly GCF_001940965.1 of Bacteroides sp. Phil13. Lineage (NCBI taxonomy): Bacteria > Pseudomonadati > Bacteroidota > Bacteroidia > Bacteroidales > Bacteroidaceae > Bacteroides > Bacteroides sp. Phil13. The sequence continues at coordinate 63,857 of NZ_MSHA01000049.1, forward strand.
GTGCGTATGCACCACATACAATATATTTATAGTATACTCTGCCTCTTTTCCTTTTAAATATTCTCTTTGCTCTTCGGCAAAAGGCGACTCGCTTCTTTTTATCCGTTCTTCGGATTCTCTGTTTTCTCCGGGTTGCGAGCGGAACAAAGGATAACGGCTATACATCACTTCATCATAAAAAGCAGCCTCAAAACAGTCATTCACCTGATAAACCGTCTCACGGGCAGCCGTACGATACAAATAAACGAACCAGGCCACCATCAACAAACAGCTTGCCAGCAGACTGATTATAAAGAATATCTTGAAAGAGTGCTGCTTACGTGCCTGCCTTTTCCATTCTTCTTCTTTGGCAGCGGAGAGTGTTTCTTCCGTCATATCCAGAATATGCTTACCCGATGTTTCTATCTCTTCCCACCGTTGTCCGGAAATCCGGCTACGCACTTCGCCTATCGGCTGTCTCATTTTCTCCGCCAAAGTATAGAAGGCAGAACGTTGTTCTTCAATGCCCCGCCGTTGGCTGATGATATACTTCATCTGTTGCGCCCAACTATAAATAAGAAAAGCGGTCAGCAACAAAGTAGGAAGAAACAAGAAGAATACATCTTTTACAAGCGGAAGGAAAGGGGCGATAATAGCCGCTTCTATAGCTTCCCCTTTCTTTTCATTCAGCCATGCAGTATCGGAGACCACTGTCTTGAAACGCCTGTAGGCAGAATACTGGCTATGGTCTTCAGCCGCATCAATCCACACGGTCCGGTCTATATTCTTCCATTTCAGTTTCTTTTCCAACGTCCTTTCCATCTCATCCAGAGGTATCGTCACCTGATAAACATCTTGCAGGAAAGAAGCGGCCTGTTGATATCCCAGAAAAACTTCATTATCCATAGGTCTATTCTCATCTTTAGGTATGTACGAATAGAAAGGAATAGTATAGTCGGGAAAGGGCAAGTTGTTGATTTGATTATCTACCGTCTCTATAAAAGCCTGCCGGAAACATTCGTCCAGTGTACGTTTGGCTTCTTTCTTATAACTGTCATAGGCATACATCATCCCTCCCAATTGTATCACTACAACGAGAAACAGTCCAACAATAGAAAGGATGTAAAGGGAACGGAGCTTCATCTTATCATTATTTTGGGGACAAAGATACTGTTTTCAGCATCCATTTCCATACAGGAAGAACACGAATTGTATATTCACCCGCATTTATTTCTTCCTCTTCATAAAGACAGTTTATTTAATTTCTTTCTTTCCGGAAAAGATAAAAATACAAAATACTTTCTTTTTGAAAAAGAAACATCTGATAAATTATGAAAAAAGCCTATTATCCTATCATTTCAGCACCTTCCCCCGGGTACGGATTTGGTAAGATACAAAGCCATATTTGCAGTTAATACAATCACCGGAATTTCTGTGTTAACCTAATGATAACATTGCGATAACATTCCATCCCGCACCCTTGCCCTATCTTTGCAACATCGAAAGAAACAAAAATGTATAACTTAAAAAATAAAATCATTATGAAAGCTTTAGTAGTATCAGTAGTATTCGCATTGACATCAGTAGTAAACGCAGTAAGCGGGAACAATGTAAAGGATTTCGCCTATAACACGGAAATGAACGAAGGTCTCGTAAAGACGGAAACCGTATTTAAAGTAGAGAACCGGAAGTATCTGCATAATCATTTGCAGTATAACTATGCGTACAATGCCGAAGGACGAGTATCAGCCAAAGAGGTATTGAAATGGAATAAGGAAAACCAACGTTTCGAAAAGCAATATTGCCTGAATTTCTCTTATGACGGAACGGATATAAACGTGGAATATGTAGCATGGAACAGCAAAACGAACGCTTATGCCGATGTAAAAGCCAAAGCTGTTTACCAGATAAACGCAATGGGTACAAGTTACCAAAGCTATAAATGGAACAAGAAAGATAATTCCTGGAACCTGACGGCAGAACACAGCACGCAAGCGGAAGAAATTATGTTGTTTGCTGAAAAATGATCCGTTGATTATTTCCTTCCTGCTATATACACTCCACCCATAATGCAGCCTGCACCAATCAGCGCAATGATTGTCAGATGTTCATCCAACAGGACAGCCGATCCTACCAAAGTGAACAACGGATTGAGATAAATATAATTGGAAGCACGCACCGTACCGAGATTTTTCAGCACCACATTCCATACCGCAAAGCAAACCAATGAAGCAAGCACGCCCAAGAATAACAGGTTCAACAGGACAGAAGGCTCCATAAGCAAAGAAAGATCTGCCTGCCAAGGCTGGAACAGAAAAACAGGAAGTATGGTCAATATCCCATAAAAGAATATCTTGCGGGTAATGAAGATTGTATTATACCTCCCTGTCATCTTCTTCATTATCAAACTATAAAATGCCCAGGAAAGAGCGGCAAGCAAAGTAAGAAAATCGCCCAACGGAGAGATTTTCAAAACAAAACTACCATTATAAACCACCATTGCCACTCCCACCAATGCCATCAGTGAACCGCCTATCAAAGTACGGGTAGCCTTTTCCTTCTTATAAATCATCAGTGAAAAGATAGTGGTGAGCAACGGAGCCGTACAAACAATAAACGCCACATTGGTAGCCAATGTAATGCCTAAAGCCATATTCTCCGTCAGAAAATAGACAGAACCGCCTGTAATACCACCCAATAACAACCAAAGTTCATCTTTCCAGTTATTTGCAAACAGCTTGCGGGGAGATATAAACCAGATACCAATATAAGCAATCAGAAAACGAAGCAGAAAGATTTCTTTCGGAGAAAGTCCATTGGCTATTAAAACTTTGGTGGAGATAAAAGTTAATCCCCACACTCCTACGGTGAAGATAGCTATCAGATGATAGGTGTAATTTTTCTTCTCATTCATACGTTCCCGATAAATTGGAGGCAAAGATATACTATTTCTACTTTTTGTACAATAAAACAAGGGATTTAATAGACACCGGAAACGTTTTTAATAAATAAGGGTGACGTTTTTTAAAAACTTTACCCACGTTTATTAACAACATGATTAGAGTGCTTTTTAGCAATCTGGCAGAAAAATAAACAAAAAGGGATGTAATCTTCTCAGACTTCATCCCTTGAAATATCCTAAAAACACTTTTGTGTAAAATCCTATTGAATTAACTTAGCCATTTTTTGTATTACATTACTTGAATTAGTTTTAATAAGCACTTCACAAATATCTGCAATAAAAATTACTTTGTCAAGTATTTATTTATATTTTTTCTACCTTTTCTGCAACTTTATCATTAAACAGGAAAAAATATATATTTTCAAATGTTCCGCTACCTGTCTGAAACGTATCCGAACCGTACTTGCTCCGTACATTCTTCGGCCAAAAGTACCTCTACATGGAGAAAGTATGGCTTTAGTACGGAGCAAGTGTATCCCAGGTACGGCCCGGACATATACTTTTTTGTTGTACTAAGCTATGAATCTGAAAATAAACCTGTAAATTTGCACCGTTTAATAAAGTATATAACTAAGTATCAACCATAAAATAACGAAAGAAAACCATTATGGAGTACAATTTCAGGGAGATTGAAAAGAAGTGGCAGAAAAGGTGGGTGGAAGAGAAAACCTACCAAGTGAAGGAAGATGAGACGAAGCAGAAGTACTATGTACTAAACATGTTCCCCTACCCCTCCGGTGCGGGCCTACACGTAGGACACCCGCTGGGATACATTGCTTCGGACATTTATGCCCGTTACAAACGACTGCAGGGCTTCAATGTACTAAATCCCATGGGATATGATGCTTACGGACTTCCCGCCGAACAATATGCTATACAAACGGGACAACATCCTGCAATTACTACGATCAACAATATCGACCGTTACCGTGAGCAGTTGGATAAGATAGGTTTCTGTTTCGACTGGAGCCGCGAAATACGTACGTGCGAACCGGAATATTATCATTGGACGCAATGGGCATTCCAGAAGATGTTCAACAGCTATTATTGCAATGATGAAAAGCAGGCCCGCCCTATCGAAGAACTGATACAGGCTTTCGAGCAAGTAGGTACCAACGGTATGAATGTGGCTTGTGGCGAAGAACTCAGCTTCACTGCCGAAGAATGGAAAGCCAAGAGCGAGAAAGAGAAACAGGAAATCCTGATGAACTATCGCATCGCCTATCTGGGTGAAACGATGGTAAACTGGTGTGCCCAATTGGGTACGGTTCTGGCCAACGATGAAGTGATAGACGGTGTATCCGAACGTGGAGGTTTCCCCGTAGTTCAGAAGAAGATGCGTCAATGGTGTCTTCGCGTTTCCGCCTATTCACAACGCTTGCTGGACGGACTGGATACCATCGAATGGACAGATTCTCTGAAAGAAACTCAAAGAAACTGGATCGGTCGCAGCGAAGGTGCCGAAGTACAATTCAAAGTAAAAGACAGCGATCTGGAATTTACCATCTTCACCACTCGCGCAGATACGATGTTCGGTGTTACTTTCATGGTGTTGGCGCCGGAAAGCGAATTGGTAGCTCAGTTGACTACTCCTGAACAAAAGGATGAAGTTAACGCTTATCTAGAACGCACCAAGAAACGTACCGAGCGTGATCGTATTACAGACCGCAGCGTGACGGGTGTATTCTCCGGAAGTTATGCCATTAATCCTTTCACAGGTGAGGCAGTGCCCATCTGGATTAGCGACTATGTACTTGCCGGTTATGGTACAGGTGCCATCATGGCTGTACCTGCACACGATAGCCGTGACTACGCTTTCGCCAAACATTTCGGATTGGAGATCCGTCCGTTGGTAGAAGGTTGTGATGTCAGCGAAGAGAGCTTTGATGCTAAAGAAGGTATCGTTTGCAACTCTCCGAGACCTGATGTAACTCCTTACTGTGATCTTACATTGAACGGACTGACCATCAAAGAAGCTATCGAAAAGACCAAGAACTACGTAAAAGAACATAATCTGGGACGCGTAAAAGTGAATTATCGTCTTCGTGACGCTATCTTCTCCCGCCAGCGCTACTGGGGCGAACCGTTCCCGGTTTACTACAAGGATGGAATGCCTTATATGATCGACGAAAGCAGTTTGCCACTCGAATTGCCGGAAGTTGCCAAATTCCTTCCTACCGAAACCGGAGAACCACCGTTGGGACATGCTACCAAATGGGCTTGGGACACCGTAAACAAATGTGTGGTAGAGAATGAAAAGATAGATAACGTCACCGTATTCCCTCTTGAACTGAATACTATGCCGGGCTTTGCAGGTTCCAGCGCTTACTATCTGCGCTATATGGACCCGCATAACAATAAAGCATTGGTTGATAAGAAAATAGATGAATACTGGAGAAGCGTCGACCTCTATGTAGGCGGTACGGAACATGCTACGGGACACTTGATTTATTCACGTTTCTGGAATAAATTCCTGTACGATGTAGGAGTGTCTATCGTAGAAGAACCGTTCCAGAAGTTGGTTAATCAAGGTATGATACAGGGACGTAGCAACTTCGTTTACCGTATCAAAGATAGCAATAAGTTCGTTTCTCTGAATCTGAAGGATCAGTACGACACTACCCCACTCCATGTGGATGTAAATATCGTATCCAATGATATTCTGGATCTTGAAGCTTTCAAAGCATGGCGTCCTGAATTTGCCAACGCTGAGTTTATCCTGGAAGATGGTAAATACATCTGCGGCTGGGCTGTGGAGAAGATGAGTAAATCCATGTTCAACGTAGTTAATCCCGATATGATTGTTGAGAAATACGGTGCGGATACATTGCGTATGTACGAGATGTTCCTCGGTCCGGTAGAGCAATCCAAGCCTTGGGATACGAATGGTATCGATGGTGTGTACCGTTTCATCAAGAAATTCTGGTCACTGTTCTACGACCGTAACGGTAGTTATATAGTGATGGATGAACCTGCAACCAAGGAAGAACTGAAATCTTTGCATAAACTGATTAAGAAAGTAACGAGTGATATTGAACAGTTCTCTTACAATACTTCCGTCAGTGCTTTCATGATTTGTGTAAACGAGTTATTCAGCCTGAAATGCAGCAAGAAAGAGATATTGAATCAACTGGTTATCGTATTGGCTCCTTTCGCTCCGCACGTATGTGAAGAGTTGTGGGATACACTGGGTCATGAAGACTCAGTTTGCGATGCCAACTGGCCTGCTTACAACGAAGAATACCTGGTGGAAGATACAATCAACTACACCATATCTTTCAATGGTAAGGCACGCTTCAATATGGAATTCCCTGCTGACGAAACATCAGAAGTCATTCAAAGCACCGTATTGGCAGATGAACGTTCGGCTAAATGGATGGAAGGCAAATCAGTAGTGAAGGTAATTGTCGTTCCGAAGAAGATCGTAAACATTGTTATTAAATAAATAAGTTACGAACTACGGGGTACAAGCTACAAGTAGAGAAGGAAAAGGCAACTTGACTCACTCCCTTGTAGCTCGTAACTTATAGCTCGTAGCTAATATCTTGTAACTGATTAATATGCAAATTACAAAACCAACCAAAGCCGAAATGATGAGAGAGTTACGGGACTATATCTTCATCACTGTCGGTCTTATCAGTTATGCCTTGGGATGGGCGTTGTTTCTGATTCCTTATCAGATAACGACAGGAGGAACTACGGGTATCGGTGCAATTATCTATTACGCCACGGGGTTTCCTATCCAATGGTCATACTTCATCATCAATGCTGTCTTAATGACATTTGCCATTAAAATACTGGGTCCTAAATTCAGTATTAAAACTACGTTTGCCATCTTCGGGCTGACATTCTTTTTATGGTTTTTCCAAATGCTTGTAAATGGTCCAGACAATACACCACCACTTATACTGGGACCGGGACAGGACTTCATGGCTTGTATGATAGGTGCCGTGATGTGCGGTGCAGGTCTTGGAGTCGTATTCAATTGCAACGGAAGTACGGGCGGAACGGATATTATCGCCGCCATTATACATAAGTATAAAGACGTCACACTGGGACGTATGGTGATGCTTTGCGATGTGATTATTATCAGTTCCTGTTACTTCGTATTCCATGACTGGAGACGCGTGATATTTGGTTTTGTAACTTTGTTTGTTATCGGTTTCGTATTAGACTATATCGTGAACAGTGCCCGTCAGTCCGTGCAATTTTTTATCTTCTCCAAAGAGTATGAAAAAATTGCCGATCGCATTACGAAAGAGACCCACCGTGGCGTAACCGTTCTGGACGGCATAGGATGGTACAGTAAACACAATGTAAAAGTGCTCGTTGTATTAGCATATAAGCGTCAGTCAATTGATATTTTCCGTTTGGTGAAAGACATTGACCCGAACGCATTTATCTCTCAAAGCTCTGTTATCGGAGTCTATGGAGAAGGTTTCGACCGGTTGAAAGTGAAATAAAAACCAATCAACATATGAAACATAAATTCGTATTTGCCACAAACAATGCACACAAATTGGAAGAAGTAACGGCTATTTTAGGTAAAAGAATAGAACTTCTCAATCTGAAAGACATTCATTGCCATACAGACATACCTGAAACTGCCGATACTTTGGAAGGAAACGCTTTACTGAAAGCACAGTACATTTATGAAAACTACCAGATGGATTGTTTTGCCGATGATACCGGTCTGGAAGTAGAAGCTTTGAATGGAGAACCGGGAGTTTATTCGGCACGCTATGCCGGAGACGGACATAATGCAGAAGCAAATATGCTGAAACTGCTACATGCCATGGAAGGAATAGAAAACCGGAAAGCACAATTCCGCACTGCATTCGCACTGATTATCGACGGAAAAGAGCATTTGTTCGAAGGTGTAATCAAAGGAGAAATCATCAAAACCAGAAGAGGAAACTCCGGTTTCGGATATGATCCTATATTTGTTCCCGAAGGGTATACACAGACTTTTGCAGAAATGGGTAACGAACTTAAAAACAAAATCAGCCACCGTGCCATAGCTACAAACAAACTTTGCAAATTCCTTAATAGCATACAATAAACCCGAAAATATGGAGTTATTAGTTTGTAAGTGTGTTGCTTACAAACTAATATAACTCTGATTTTATGAGATTTCAATATATAGTTCTTCTCTGCTTAATCTATTTTCTGCCTGCCTATTCGCAAAATGCGATAGGAGAGTGGCAAACTTACCTCTCTTATCATAACCCTACCCGCAGTGAAGTCATTGGAAGTAAACTCTTCATCCTTGCCAATGGTGATTTATATGCTTATGATAAAGAAGATACCAGCATACGAACTTATTCAAAATCTTTTCTGCTAAGCGATACGGAAATATCTTATATTGCTTACCAATCAGCCTATAAATCATTGGTCATTATTTATTCCAATGCAAATATAGACCTGTTGGTGAATGAGGAAGATATCTATAACCTTCCCGATTATAAAAACAAGAATATGACACAGGATAAGACGGTCAACCACGCTTGTTTTTATAAGGAATACACGTATTTATCCACTGCGTCGGGTATTCTTTGTATCAATCTGAAAAAGCGGGAAATCAGCAATTACTATCCTCTGAATAAAAACGTTCTGGCATGTAATGTATCGGATAATCATCTTTATGCCGCTACTTCCGAAGGGTTGTTTGCAGGGTTATTGACAGAAAATCTGCTGGATATTAAGAACTGGAAGAAAGTATCGGATGATACCTCTGAATTCCTCTCGCAATACCACGATATTCCTTTCAAAGAAAAAGTACCTGAAAACATTACTCCGAATAGTCCTGTACGAAACTATCCGTATTATATGAATTTTGCCGGAGAACGATTGCTGATTACCGGAGGAGGGCATATAGCCAACAGACTTGACAGGCCCGGAACCATTATGACCTTTGAAAATAATACCTGGAATAGTTTTCAGGAAGAAGGCATCAGTGAACAAACCAAACATCGATACGATGACATAAACTGTATTGTGCAAGATCCTAAAGACATTGCTCATCATTTTGCAGCATCAGCAGGAGAAGGGATTTACGAATTTAAAGATGGGAAGTTCATAAACTGGTATAGTATGCATAACAGTCCGTTGGAAAGTGCTGTACCTAATGAACCTTGGGCAGATAGTTATGTACGCGTGAACGGATTGATTTATGACAAAGAAAATAACCTTTGGATGGTGAGTTGTGAGACACAACATGCAGTGAGTGTATTGATGAAAAATGGTGACTGGGTAAGTCTTCATTATCCGGAAATAGTAAAAGCAAGTAATTTCGGACGGACTATCTTTGATAAAAGAGGTTGGCTGTGGGCTACTTCTTCGCGTATAGAGTCGGGAGGATTGTTTTGTTTGAATTATAACGGCACTATAGCAGATACTTCGGACGACCAACACAGGTTCATTACCCGGTTTACGAATCAAGACGGAGCCCTTTTAGAACAGCTGGCGGTTTATTGCATTGCCGAGGATAAAGAGGGAGTCATCTGGATCGGTACTAACAGAGGTCCTTTGGTACTGAACAATCCTTCCCGCTATTTCAATGATAACTTCTATTGTACACAGATTAAAGTTCCGCGCAATGATGACAGTGGGTTAGCTGATTTCTTATTGGTGAACGAAGCGATTAATGCCATTGCAATAGATGGTGCCAACAGAAAATGGATAGGTACGGCGTCCAATGGAATTTACCTGATAAGTGCGGATGGAATGGAAACGATTCATCACTTTACGGAAGAGAATAGTCCGCTACTTTCCAATAGCATCGTATCTATTGCCATACATCCCCGTACCGGCGAAGTCTTCATCGGAACAGGCAAGGGGATCGTTTCTTACCAAAGTGACGCTACAAAGGCTGAAAACAGCTTTAAAGAGAGTAATGTACGTGCTTATCCTAATCCGGTACGTCCGGACTACAGCGGAGTGATTACTGTTACGGGAATGGTTTACGACAGTGATGTGAAGATTGTGGATACTGCCGGACATCTTATTTATCAAGGTACTTCCCTGGGAGGGCAATTCACTTGGGATGGAAGAAATAAGCAGGGTAGGAGAGTGGCCACAGGAATATATATGGTACTTGCCGCAGACAGTGAAGGAAAAGAGGGGATTGTTACGAAAATTGCATTTATCAAATAACATAAAGTTATAATTTATTTTTTATTTTTTTATATTTTTGTTTTTCTTTCTATAACGAATTGTCCTAATTTTGTAGCAAACCAATATAAAATATAGAAAAACACCATGAAAATAAAAGTTGGTTTGATTGGGTTCGGGCGAATGGGACAGATGTATTTGGAAAGCATGCAAAAGACTAATCGGTGGGACATTGCATATATCTGCGACACAGATTCCGCTTCTCGAGAGTTGGCAAGAACTCTTTCACCTACATCCAAAATCATATCCGATGAACAGGAAATATTCAATGATGACAGCGTACAGGCCGTAGGACTCTTTACGTTAGCTGATTCACGGAAAGATCAAATAGAGAAAGCTATTCAAAGTAAAAAACACATTATTTCGGAAAAACCCGTTGCCGATACCATCGATAAAGAATGGAAAGTGGTAGATCTAGTGGAAAAAAGTGATATTTTTTCCACAGTAAATCTTTACTTGCGCAACTCATGGTATCATCAGATCATGAAACAATTTATTGAAGAAGGTGAAATAGGTGAACTAGCCATTCTACGAATCTGTCACATGACTCCAGGACTGGCACCAGGCGAAGGACACGAGTACGAAGGCCCTGCTTACCACGATTGCGGCATGCACTACATAGACATTGCCCGTTGGTATGCCAATAGCGAATATAAAACTTGGCATGCACAAGGTATACGAATGTGGAACTATAAAGATCCCTGGTGGGTACAGTGCCACGGTACTTTCCAAAACGGAATTGTATTTGATGTTACACAAGGTTTCGTCTACGGACAACTCTCCAAAAATCAAACTCATAACGCATATACGGATATCATTGGTACAAAAGGTATTGTACGCATGACGCATGATTTCCAAACTGCTGTAGTAGAACTTCACGGAGTGAACCGTACACTTCGTCTGGAAAAACCATTTGGCGGGAAGAATCTAGACAAGCTTTGTGACATTATGGCTAATTCTATTGAAAGTGGAAAACGTGACCCACGGCTTCCGCAGATGCGTGATTCTGCAATCGCATCCCAATATGGTTGGACATTCTTGGAAGATGCACACCGAAATGACTTGTCCGCTATCGGAGATTTACAGACACTAGAAGAAATTAGGGAACGCCGAAAGTATATGAAAGAAGGCTACGGACTCCTTCGTCCGAAAAGAACTGTAGTCTGACATATTGGTAATATTGATTGTTTTAAGATTCATAATATTAACCATTTTTTAAATCTAAAAAACCATGTCAAAATTTACAAGAAGAGAATTTCTTAAGACCGGAGGTTTAGCTTTGGCAGGACTTACAATTGCTCCAAGTACCATTTTAGGTCGTAGCCACGGACACGTACCTCCTAGTGACCGATTGAACATTGCTGCCGTTGGTATCGGTGGAATGGGACACACCAACATCAACCATGTGAAGAATACAGAAAACATCGTAGCCCTCTGTGACGTAGATTGGCGCTACGCAAAAGGTGTATTCGACGAATTCCCCAATGCAAAGAAATATTGGGATTATCGTAAAATGTACGATGAAATGGGAAAATCCATTGATGCAGTGATCGTTGCTACTGCCGACCATACACATGCCATCATTACAGCCGATGCCATGACAATGGGTAAACACGTATATTGCCAAAAACCGCTGACGCACTCTGTATATGAGTCTCGTCTACTCACTCGTCTGGCCGCTTCCACTGGTGTAGTTACCCAAATGGGTAACCAAGGCTCTTCAGATGAAGGTACTGACTTAGTATGCGAATGGATATGGAACGGTGAAATTGGCGATGTAATAAAAGTGGAATGCGCTACCGACCGCCCCATCTGGCCGCAAGGACTGAACGTTCCTGAAAAGGAAGACCGTATTCCTCGTACACTAAACTGGGATTTATTTACTGGTCCTGCCAAATTGAATCCTTATAACGAAATCTATCATCCTTGGAACTGGCGCGGATGGTGGGATTATGGTACAGGTGCTTTGGGCGATATGGCCTGCCACATCCTGCACCAACCGTTTAGGGCTTTGAAGTTACAATATCCTACTAAGGTGGAAGGCTCGTCTACATTATTACTCAATTCTTGTGCTCCGCAAGCACAGCATGTGAAGCTGACTTTCCCCGCACGCGAAAATATGCCGAAAGTGGCTATGCCCGAAGTGGAAGTTCACTGGTACGACGGTGGCATGATGCCTGAACGTCCGAAAGGATTCCCCGAAGGAAAACAACTGATGCAAAGTGGTGGTGGTCTAACCATCTTCCATGGTACCAAAGACACACTAATTTGCGGTTGCTATGGACAAAACCCATGGTTGCTTTCAGGTCGTGTACCCAATGCACCGAAAGTCTGCCGTCGTGTACCGAAGGCTATGAATGGCGGTCATGAAATGGACTGGGTACGTGCTTGCAAAGAAAGCGCTTCAAACCGTGTAATGCCGAAATCTGACTTCTCGGAAGCAGGCCCAATGAACGAAATGGTAGCTATGGGTGTATTAGCAATCCGTCTACAGGGTTTAAATAAGACATTGGAATGGGACGGTGCCAATATGCGTTTTACTAATATCGGTGACGAGGAAACTATCCGTACAGTCATCAAGGATGGTTTCAAGATACACAACGGTCATCCTACGTTCGACAAAACATGGACCGATCCTGTCAATGCCAAAGCATTTGCCGAAGAACTTGTGAAGCACAACTACCGCGAAGGTTGGAAATTACCCGATATGCCAAGATAACAATCAAACATAAACTATTTAATATTTTTTTATTATGAAGAAAATTTATTATCCTTTGGCTTGCTGCCTCATTGGTGGTATGCTAGCTTCTTGTGGAGGCGGTGCCAAAAAACAAAATGTTACGGAAGAAAGTACGCCTACTACCGTTACATTATCTTATTCCAAATCATTAAAGGGAGCTGAAACAGACAGTCTGACCCTACCGATAGACGCTGATGGCTATATAACTATCTTCGACGGAACAAGCTTGGACGGATGGCGCGGATATGGCAAAGACCAAGTACCCTCCAGATGGACTATTGAAGATGGCTGTCTTAAATTTAACGGCACAGGTACTGGTGAAGGACAGACTGGTGAAGGAGGCGATTTAATCTTCGCCCACAAATTCAAAAACTTCGAGATGGAATTAGAATGGAAGATTTCGAAAGGTGGTAACTCCGGTATCTTCTATCTGGCTCAGGAAGTCACTTCTCAAGACAAGGACGGTAATGAAGTGTTGGAACCTATCTACATCTCCGCTCCCGAATTCCAAGTACTGGACAACGCTAATCATCCCGATGCCAAACTGGGCAAGGACAATAACCGTCAGGCAGCTTCTCTGTATGATATGATTCCTGCAGTTCCTCAGAATGCCAAACCATTCGGTGAATGGAATAAAGCCAAAATTATGGTATACAAAGGCACCGTAGTTCATGGACAAAACGACGAGAACGTATTGGAATACCACTTATGGACCAAGCAATGGACAGATATGTTGCAGGCCAGCAAATTCAGTGAAGAAAAATGGCCTTTGGCATTTGAACTCCTGAACAACTGTGGCGGAGACAATCACGAAGGTTTCATTGGTGTACAAGACCATGGAGACGACGTTTGGTTCCGTAACATCCGCGTGAAGGTTCTTGACTAATCCTTTCTTTTCAAACATAACGATGCCTGCAATGAGAATCATCGCTTTTAAAAGCGACAGCCTCGTTGCAGGCATTTATCCAATATAATCCATGAAAAATTAACAAACATGATAATGAAGAATTATTTACTTACAGTGCTGACAACCTTCTGTCTGACTGTGCCACAAGCATGTACCACACCCCAATCCCCCCAAAAGAAGGAAAAAGAAAAAAAAGAAGTCGCCATACAACTCTATTCCGTGAGAGATTTGATAAACAATGGCGGAGACCTCAACAAAATTCTGAAAGACTTGGCAGATATGGGTTATACCAGTGTGGAAGCTGCTAACTACAATGATGGAAAATTCTATGGCAAGACGCCCCAAGAGTTTAAACAAATGGTAGAGACCAATGGAATGAAAGTACTTTCCTCACACACATCGCACGGCTTGTCGGACAAGGAATTATCTTCAGGTGACTTTACGGAAGCTCTGGCATGGTGGGATCAATGTATAGCTGATCACAAAGCTGCCGGTATGGAATACATTGTGACTCCATGGCTTGGCGTACCCAAGACTTTGAAAGAATTGCAGACCTACTGTGATTATTACAATGAAGTGGGCAAGCGTTGCAATGCTGCCGGACTGAAATACGGTTACCACAACCATGCTCACGAATTCCAAAAAGTAGAAGACAAGGAAATAATGCTGGATTATATGCTGCAACACACCAATCCCGAATATGTATTCTTCCAAATGGACGTTTACTGGGTAGTGCGTGGAGATAACAGTCCGGTAGATTACTTCAATAAATATCCCGGACGCTTCACAATGCTCCACATTAAAGACCACCGCGAAATAGGGCAAAGCGGTATGGTAGGTTACGATGCTATTTTCAAAAATACAGATAAAGCAGGTGTGCACCATTTGGTGGCAGAGATCGAACAATACAGTTGTCCTGTAGAAGAAAGTGTAAAGCAAAGCCTAGACTATTTACTTGAAGCTCCCTTTGTAAAAGCATCGTATAGCAAATAAACAGGAAAATTATTTATTTGAAAATACTCTTCAATGGGATGGTGAAAACAATAAGGGCGTATCATTTATCTTGATACACCCTATTGTCATTTCATACGACTTTAACAGAATATAAGCGTAGCTAATAATTCATACAACCAAAGTTTATTAAAGCCCCAGCTTTGCCGAAATCTCCAGCATCCTCTTGATAGGCTTCACTGCTTTCTCGGCAATTTCAGAATCTACTATTATTTCCGGAGATTCGTCTTTCAAGCAATTATAAAGCTTTTCCAGCGTATTTAATCTCATGAAGCTACATTCATTGCAGGCACAGGTACTATCGTTAGGAGGAACCGGAATAAACGTCGTTTGCGGACATTTCTTCTGCATCTCATGAAGGATGCCCGATTCGGTAGCAACAATATACTCTTTCTCGGGATGATTCACTGCATACTTCAGCAATGCTGCAGTTGAACCTACCACATCAGCCAACTTCAGAACTACACTCTTACATTCGGGATGTGCCAAGACCACTGCATCGGGATGCTGCGTCTTTAATTCAACAATCTTTTCAACCGAGAATTGTTCGTGTACATGGCATGCGCCGTCCCATAATAACATATTGCGCCCCGTGATAGAGTTAATATAATTCCCCAGATTTCTGTCAGGACCAAAGATTATTTTCTCATCTTTGGGGAAACTTTCCACGATCTGCTTCGCATTGGTAGAAGTTACCACAACATCCGTCACTGCTTTCACGGCAGCTGTCGTATTCACGTAAGATATCACCGTATATCCGGGATGCTCTTTGACAAACTGACTGAACTTGTCCGTCGGACAACTGTCCGCCAACGAACAACCGGCTGCCATATCAGGAACCAGCACTTTCTTATTCGGACAAAGCACCTTGGCTGTTTCACCCATAAAGTGAACACCACACATCACAATGATATCCGCTTCCGTTTTAGCCGCCCATTGAGCTAATGCCAGACTATCGCCGACGTAATCGGCTATATCCTGTATTTCCCCCTTCTGGTAATAGTGCCCCAGAATAATCGCGTTCTTCTCCTTTTTAAGTTGCTTGATAGCTTCTATGAGATTATTCATAATTATATTTTTTATTTCTCTTTCTAATTTAAAAATCCTTTGATGGTGATGATAGGCTGTTAATAGTGTCGACAAGTAAATACGATTTTTCTTGCCGGAGAAGTTATTAGTATGAGATAAAACTTTATCCGTACGTTATCAACGGGCAAATAAAAGGTATATCTCTTGATAATAAGCCATCTATAAAACTCTTTCAACACCTTGTTGATAAAGTGCAAAGTTAATAACTTTATGGTTATAAACCGGTGTAATAGGGCTGAAAAATGTGTTTATATAACCTCAGAAAGTTTCTCTTAACTTTTTTGGAATGTTCATTCCGGTGGGTGCATATACGTTGTTTTGAATATTGCAAGAATTATTTTTGAATTTCTTTCCCTACTCTTTTGACAGCTTTTCAATGGTTATTAACAGGGATGTGAACGGAAAGAAGTATCTTTGCAACAGGAATAAAAAGATAACGTATAAGTACGTTGTTTGTTCTACACTTGTGTGGTTTGTCTGTAATGCTTGTGTTGTATAAATGAAACACAAGTGTGGTGCAAATAAAACACTTGTGTTAAACAAGTCTTTGTAAATCAATCTATTAATAAAAGCTATTTAAAGAGTATAGTTGTCATGCGTAAACTGAAAATAACAGAACTGAATCGTATTAGTATAGAGGAGTTTAAGGAAGCTGAGAAGCTACCCTTGGTGGTGGTATTGGATAATATCCGCAGTCTTCATAACATTGGTTCTGTATTTCGTACTTCGGATGCTTTCCGGGTGGAATGTATTTACCTGTGTGGCATTACAGCTACTCCGCCCCATCCTGAGATGCATAAAACAGCTTTAGGTGCTGAATTCACTGTCGACTGGAAGTATGTTGATAACTGTGTTGAAGCTGTTGATAACCTTAAAAAGGAAGGATATACTGTTTATTCCGTAGAGCAGGCGGAAGGCAGTATCATGTTGGATGAGTTGTCTTTAGACCGTACTAAAAAGTATGCAGTAGTTATGGGCAATGAGGTGAAAGGAGTTCAGCAGGAGGTTATTGACCATTCTGATGGATGTATTGAGATACCCCAATATGGTACGAAACACTCATTGAACGTATCTGTAACTGCCGGTATCGTTATCTGGGATTTATTTAAGAAACTGAAATAACAAGGTGTTGATAAGTTGTTTGAACCCTGTTCAAACAGTGGTTATCATGTCCTTATCGATAGAGAAATGAACAATGGTTCATAGAAGTTTTCAACATAGATAAGTGTTTGAAATACATGGTTTTCTATAATGACTGTTTTTCATTACTAACAATGTTCTTAACATTATTAGAGCTGTCCGCTTTCTACCAACAGAATAACCCGTTCGGTAAGCGCATCATCTCCAGTGGGATCATATTGTTTTTTCAGACTGGCACCGAACAGTGCGGCGAAAGTCTGATAGAAACCTGCTTTAAAAGGTCCCATGAAGGCTTTTACCAGTTCGTAACCCGTGGAATTAGTTTGGCGATCCACTAACTTGATTAATAACTTTCCTTGAGAGAAAGAAAGCTTTTTCATGCGTGGAGTATATTGTTCTTTCAGGCTTTTTTCTACCGCTTTCATGTGTTTCTGACGGCTCTTCTCATCGGGTAAAGTCATCATATATTCGTAAGTTTCAATAACTGCACGGTTGATTTCTTTGGAGATAGGTAATACCTTTTTTACGTTATATACTAGTCGGTTATACTCATTCAATTGTTTCTTGTTCTTGAATTTGAGAGGTTTGAAAATATAAACGGTAGGTATCTTTATATACGGGATAGTGTCTCCTTCGTAAATGCACATAGGAACAAGGTATCCTTCGGTTTTCGTTTCCTGTGCCTGGCATAGGGAAGTTCCGAACAGAAGGAAGACTACGATAATGAATATGTTCAGCCGTGCGTTCATGCCACAAAATTAAGTGTTTATCTTTATATTTGGTTTGATTGTCGATGTTTTCCTTGCCTTGTTAACTTATTTATGGTAATTTCGCGACAATTAAACTTATTTACACGAATGAAATTACTCAAGTTGGGAGTTTTTCTGAGTATGCTGTTGATGACTCCTGTACTTGAAGCCCAAAATACAAGCGTGTCCCTATGGGAAGAGAACATAGAGCAACTCTCTATGGATGAGGAAGAAAAGAATTGGGAAGATGAGCTTGAAGAGCTTTCCAATCGTTTGCACGAACCTGTTAATATCAATGTTACTACTAAACATGAATTAGAGCAATTTTCTTTTCTTTCGGATATTCAAATTGAAAATATCTTGGCTTATGTGTATATACACGGGCAGATGCAAACTATTTATGAACTGCAATTGGTGGAAGAAATGGATAAGCATACCATCGACTTGCTACTCCCTTTTGTTTGTGTGCATCCTGTTGCGGAAAAGAAAGGTTTTCCCCGGTTGAAAAGTCTGTTGAAATATGGTAAACAGGAGGTATTAACCCGGCTGGATGTGCCCTTTTATACCCGTAAAGGTTATCAAAAAAATTATTTGGGACCTGCAATGTATCATTCTCTGAGATATGGGTATCGTTATGGAGATTATCTCCAAATGGGAATTACAGCAGAAAAGGATGCAGGAGAACCTTTCTTTGCCTTGCATAATGAAAAAGGATATGATTATTATTCTATTTACTTTCTGCTTCGTAATTTGGGTAAGTTGAAAACGTTGGCATTGGGAAATTACAGATTAAGTTTCGGGCAAGGGTTGGTAGTCAGCACTGATTTCCGTTTAGGGAAAACTTATTCTCTCTCAACGGTGGATAACCGTAATAGTGGTATTCGGAAGCATAGTTCTACGGATGAATATAATTATTTCAGGGGTGCTGCGGCAACAGTGGAGGTTATTCCTGCACTTCAGTTATCCGGTTTTTATTCACATCGGTCTATAGATGGAGTCATAGAAGGGAATGAAATTACCTCTATTTATAAAACCGGATTGCATCGTACGGAGAAGGAAGCAGATAAAGTAAATGCTTTCACTTTACAGCTGATGGGTGGGAATATCACCTATGAAAAGAACAATCTAAAAGTAGGAATGACAGGCATTTACTACTTTTTCAACCGTAGTTATCAACCGGTATTAAGAACCTATGCCAAGTATAATCTGCAAGGGAATTACTTTCATAATGTGGGGGTAGATTATAAATATCGTTGGAATCGATTTACTCTGACAGGTGAAGCAGCTATGGGTAAACAAGGTTATTCACTGTTGAACCAGTTGAAATATAACATATTAACCGGTTATCAACTGCTGATTGTTCATAGATATTATAGCCATAATTACTGGGCAATGTTTGCACGTTCGTTTGGTGAAAGCAGTGCACCGCAAAATGAAAATGGTTGGTATCTGGCTACCGAAGCATCGCCTTTGGCACATTGGAAGTTCTTCGCTTCTTTGGATTTATTTTCTTTTCCTTGGTGGAAATACCGCATCAGTAAACCATCGCAAGGTGTGGATGGTATGTTTCAATCACTCTATTCTCCTAAGCGAAATTTATCTATGTATGTTAATTATCGCTATAAGCGAAAAGAGAGAGATGTGGCGGGTACGGATGGAAAAGTTATCCTTCCTACTTATCAGCACCGCCTTCGTTACCGACTGACTTATTCACCGGATCATCTACAGTTACGAACAACGGTGGATTATAATCATTTTCATTCGCAGGGGCAGGAGGGAAGCCAGGGATATCAGTTTACACAATCCTGCTCATATGCTTTTTCTTTTCCTATAAAGATATCTGTGCAGGGTACTTATTTCCATACGGATGATTACGATTCCCGTATCTATGCTTCTGAAAAAGGATTGCTTTATACCTTTTATACACCTTCGTTTTATGGGCAAGGATTTCGTTTTTCTGCTTGTGTCCGATATGATGTGAACAAAGTTTTTATGTTCCTTGTTAAATTCGGGCAGACTATCTACGAAGATCGTGAGAATATTGGTTCGGGTAACGACCTGATACAAGGAAACAAAAAAGCCGACTTACAAATGCAACTTCGTATAAAGATTTAGTTAACTTTGCCGTTATAAACGCTGAAAATACTGTATCTGGTTTTTATAGTAATTCAGTAATTTGAATCGTCAATTGTCAAATAGTAAATAAAATGACTGTAATTTACCCGTCTCCCATTTTCGGTCCTGTTCATTCCCGCCGTTTGGGAGTATCCTTAGGGATTAACTTGTTGCCGGAAGATGGTAAGGTGTGTTCATTCGACTGCATTTATTGTGAATGCGGTTTCAATGCAGACCATCGTCCCAAGAAAGTATTGCCTACCCGCGAAGAGGTTCGCGATGCTCTTGAAGCCAGATTGCAAGATATGCAACAGAACGGACCTCAACCGGATGTATTGACCTTTGCCGGAAATGGTGAGCCTACAGCTCATCCGCATTTTCCTGAAATCATAGAAGATACGTTGATGCTTCGTGATAAGTATTTCCCGAATGCTAAAGTCAGTGTATTGAGTAATTCCACCTTTATTCACCGCCCTGCAGTGTTTGATGCGCTGAATAAGATAGATAACAACATATTGAAACTTGATACGGTAGATGAGGATTATATTCATACTGTGGATCGTCCTACAGGGCATTATTCCATAGACGAAATCATAGAACATATGAAAGCTTTTCAAGGAAACTGCATTATTCAGACCATGTTCATGAAAGGCAGTTATCAAGGGAAAGACGTGGATAATACTTCGGATAAGTACGTTCTTCCGTGGCTGGAGGTTGTGAAAGAGATAAAACCCCACCAGGTGATGATTTATACCATTGATCGTGAAACGCCTGACCATGATCTTTGTAAGGCTACTCATGAAGAACTGGACCGCATTGCTTCTTTAATTAAAGAAGAAGGTCTTCCGGTTAGTGTTTCTTATTAAGCGGTTTACAGGATCTATATATCCAATACATTGGGTATATAGATCCTGCAAACGGGAAATAATGGAGTAATAAGCGTTTGAATTAAGACTATATAAAGTAACGGATTAGTTTCGATTATAATCGAAACTATTGGTCTTCAAGAGAAGATATACGTCATGTACAAGTATGGAATTTATCAGAAATATTAAAGTGAATAATTTTATAATATGCATACAATGAAACCTATTGCAATTAAAGACCTTTCAGAGAACTTCTTTGAAGTTATTGGTAAAGAATGGATGCTAGTGACGGCAGGTAATAAAGATCATTTCAATACGATGACTGCCAGTTGGGGTGGTATAGGCTTCCTATGGAACAAACCAGTGGTCTATATCTTTATCCGTCCGGAACGTTACACGTTTGAGTTTATTGAGAAGAGTGAATACTTCACGCTTTCTTTCCTGGGAGAAGAGAATAGAGCTATCCATAAGATATGTGGAAGCAAGTCGGGTAGGGAAGTAGACAAGGTAAAAGAGACGGGACTGAAACCGGTTATTACTGAAAAAGGAAATATTCTTTTTGAACAAGGACGTCTCAGTATGGAATGCCGTAAGCTCTATACGAATGTAATGAAAGAAGATTGTTTCATTGATCCAAGTGTTTGTAAGCAATGGTATGGTGGTGCCCATGGCGGTTTACATCATATTTATGTAGCAGAGATTACTGGAGCATGGATGAGAGAATAAATATCTTTAATAATATAAAGGAGGGAATGATTTTTTCATTCCCTCCTTTATATTATTACCTTGTTTTACTCATTCAATAATTCTTTCGATCTTTCCAATGCCACATTGATATTCGGGCAGATATTCTTTTCACCCAGAAGCTCATAGAAACCGGATTTTTCCAACGCTTTGTGTACTTTTTCATTCACACCGGAAAGTACGATTGTTGTCTTCTCCCGTTGCGCCATCTGGCAAAGATTGGTTAGATTGTGAATACCTGTTGAATCGATGAAAGGTACTTTCCTCATACGTATAATGCGCACTTTAGGACGGTCTCCCAGTCTGGACATGATTTCCTCAAATTTAGTGGCAATACCAAAGAAGTAAGGACCGTTTATTTCATATACTTCCACACCCTTAGGGATGGACAAGTTTTCTTCTTCTTCTTTGCTGGCAGATTCTTCATTCAGATTTATCTCATCTTTAATAACAGAAATTTCAGTGGTTTCCATAACGCGATGCATGAAAAGTACACAAGCTATGACAAGACCCACTTCAATAGCGATGGTTAAGTCGAAAATTACTGTCAGGAAGAAGGTAATCAGCAATACAGTGACATCTGATTTCGGATTCTTCAGCAATGCCTTGAACGTACGCCATCCACTCATATTATAAGAGACTATTACGAGTACACCTGCCAGACATGCCATTGGAATATATTGTGCCAAAGGCATAAGGAACAGAAGGATAAGCAAAAGCACCATTGCATGTATCATACCTGCAACAGGGGTTTTACCACCATTGTTTATATTGGCCATTGTACGTGCAATAGCACCGGTGGCAGGAATACCACCAAATAAAGGTGTTATTAGATTGGCAGCTCCTTGTGCTATCAATTCCGTATTGGAATCATGCTTGTCACCGATAACACCATCTGCTACCGTGGCAGAAAGCAATGATTCGATGGCTCCTAATACTGCAATGGTAATGGCTACAGGGAATAAGTCCTGAATAGCTTCCCAGTTCAGTGAAGGCATTACTGCGTCCGGCAGTTCCGCTTTGATGCTGAAACGGTCACCAATGGTATCTATACAGTTGATTCCGGCATAAGTCTTCATCAAATATACCGCTACTGTTACTACAATGATAGCAATCAGCGATCCCGGTATCTTCTTTGAGAATTTCGGGGTTATGGCAATAATTACAATACTTACAATGCTGACAATCGTGTTCCACCAGTTAATGGTGTCGAAATGCTGGAAATAAATCATCCATTTCCCGACAAAATCTCCGGGAACCTTTTCACCACCGAAACTAAGTCCGAAAATATCAGCTATTTGGGTGGTGAAAATAGTGACAGCAATACCACTGGTAAATCCTACGATGATAGGATAAGGGATAAACTTAATTACGGCACCCAACTTGAATATCCCTAACAGAATAAGAATGATTCCCGCCATTAGCGTGGCAACAATCAATCCCGCTTCTCCGTATTGCTGGATAATGCCGTAAATAATAACGATAAAAGCTCCTGTAGGACCACCGATCTGTACTTTGCTACCTCCCAACATGGAGATAATAAATCCGGCAATGATTGCCGTGATAATACCTTTCTCGGGTGATACACCGGATGCAATACCAAATGCAATGGCAAGCGGGAGAGCAACGATACCTACTATGATACCGGCCATCAGGTCTGCCATGAATAATTCTTTCGAGTAGTTCTTCAAAGCCGTGAATAGCTTTGGTTTGAATTCGAACGCTTTCATAAATAATCTGTACTTTTTGTGAAACGAGGTGCAAAATTAGACAAAATAATGCATATATTGGTTGATTGCTTTCAAATATATTATATTTGCAACAGCTAACTGTAATATTATGAAATCACGACTGCTTATATTCTTTCTTTTCCTTTCTATTTTTAATATATATGCTTCGGATGTGAAGTTTTATAATATTAATACGATGTATGGAATTTCCATGCGGGAGATGGCTTCTGTCTGCAAAGATGAGAATGGTTTTATTTGGGCTTCTTCTAAAACGGGTATATTGAGAATTACGGAAAGTGATTATCGCATCTATCAGCTTCCTTATAAAACAGCCAATATCATTAATGTCAAGCTGGCCTATAATAATTCGTTTTTAATAGCATATACGAATAATGGCCAATTCTTTCATTATAATGAACTGTATGACCGGTTTGATTTATTTCTGGATCTTAGGGTTTCATTAAAAAATTCTTATTTAAGTGTAGGCAAAGTTGTTATTGATGATGAACAGGCTCTCTGGATTCCCACTTCCGGAGGATTGTGTAAATATAAGAATGGAATGTTTTCCCAAATAGGAGAGAAACAAATCATGACACCGAGTATAGTACCTTATGATCAGACACATTTGCTTGTAACACATCAGGATAGCATTAGTTTGCTGAATATGAATACATTGGAACAAAAAAGTGTATATGAAATAAATAATACTTTTCAGATAAGCAGTCTTTTTTATGATAATAAAGGAGAGGTTTTATGGATAGGGACTTCTACTGACGGTCTTTTTTATCTGGACATGAAAAAAAAATCGTTATTGCCATTTTCTGATTTTCCAAAGCAGCCAATCGGAGTGATAACGGAAAGTTCTGATTCAACATTATTGGTTGGGATTGACGGGCAGGGAGTATGGGAATTGGATAAGGATAAAAAAACGGTTCTGAACATTCTGAAAGAAGATATTGATAATCCTTTCTCTCTTCGCGGGGATGGAGTTTATGATATTTATTGTGATGGTAAGCAAAGAGTATGGGTCGCTACCTATACAGGTGGACTTTCTTTTTTCGACTGGAAGTCTCCATTAATTAATCAAATTACCCATCAGGTTAATAATCCGAATTCTTTAGGGAATGATAATGTAAACAAGATACTTGAAGATAGCAAAGGAGATATCTGGTTTGCTACGAATAATGGGATAAGCAGGTGGAGAGTAGCCACTAATGAATGGGATATTTATTATCAGAATAAACAGGCACAGGCACAGGTATTTCTGGCATTATGTGAAGATAATGAAGGAAACATCTGGGCGGGGTCGTTCTCATCCGGATTTTATGTTTTAGATCGGAATACCGGAAAAGAATTGGTTCATTATCCACGGAATACATCGGATTTGAAGTCTGATGGTAAATTCATAATGAATATATATAAGGATAGCGAGGGTGATATTTGGATTGGGGGTATCCAAGATGTAATATGTTATTTAACGAAAGAAAAACGTTTTCATACGTATGGTGCACAGCCCATGCGTACGTTTATGGAGTTTTCTCCAGGAAAAATGTTGTTGGCCTGTACTTATTCTGTGCTTTTGTTAGACAAAGAAACAGGGCAAATATCTTTTTTACCAGAATGCCTTGCACAAGATATTTTAGTAATGGAGGATGATATTTGGGTGGCTACTTCCGGAGACGGATTGCTACACTATAATTATACGAATCGTGAAACTCATAAAATAACAGTGGAATCCGGATTGCCATCTAATTATGTTAACAGTGTTATGTATGATAATGGGTATCTATGGTTAGGAACGGAAAATGGATTGTGTCGCTATAATCCTGCCGACAGTACGGTACATACTTATTATTCCACTTTGGCTCTTTCCAGTGCTTCGTTCAATGTGAATGCCAGCTGCAAATTACGCAATGGCGAATTGATGTGGGGTACCAATAATGGAGCGGTAATGTTTAATCCAGATAAGTTATATCATACCCAGCTCAACGGACAGATTTATTTCCAGAATATCAATATTTCCGGTAGTTCTATCAGAGAAAATCAGGATTTGTTGCGTGGAATCCCGGTAAATAAGCAAACTGATATTTCATTCAAATATGATCAGAATACTCTGACGCTTGAGGTATTGCCTATTGGTGTTTCTTCCAAAGAAATAAAATTTTCATGGAAAATGGAAGGTCTTGATGTGGAGTGGTCACATCCTTCCAGTCAGCAAATAATTACTTATACCAATATTCCTAATGGTAATTTCCGGCTTAAAGTAAGAATGTACAATAATTCACTTTCTCAGATAGTTGATGAACGTACATTGGATATACACGTTATTCCGCTTTACTGGCAGACGTGGTGGTTCCGCCTGGTGATATTCATTATTATAATGAGTACTACATTCTTTGTGCTTAAATTCTATATAAATCGTTTAAAACAGCGCCATGCCGAAGATAAAATTCGTTTTTTCACAAATACTGCTCATGATCTTCGTACATCGATAACGCTGATAAATGCACCTATTCAGGAATTGAATAAAGAGGAAGAATTGTCAGAGAAAGGACATTATTATCTGAATCTGGCTATGGAACAGTCTGAACGCTTATCTAATGTTGCAACCCAACTTCTGGATTTCCAGAAAGTAGATATGGGAAAAGGACAACTGTTTTTGGTAATGGTTGATATTGTTAATTTGGTATATAGGCGGAAAACGATGTTCAAGTCTACAGCAGGGAAAAAGAATGTTATATTAGAGTTTGTCTCTAACAAGGAATCTTATATGTCAGCTGTCGATGAATTGAAAATAGAGAAAGTCGTTGATAATTTGATATCTAATGCAATCAAATATTCCCATACGAATGGTAAAGTGGAGCTTACATTGAATTGTAATGAGTACTATTGGAGCTTGGAGGTAAGAGATTATGGATTGGGTATCTCGGATAATGCTCAGAAAAAGTTGTTCAAAGAGTTTTATAGGGGAGATAATAAGGTTAATTCACGCATGGTAGGTTCCGGGATAGGCCTGTTGTTGGTGAAAAATTACGTTTTGATGCATGAGGGAAAAGTCTCGCTTGAAAGTAAGGAGAATGAAGGTTCTTTATTCAAAATAAACATCCCTTATAAAGAAGTGGTTGAAGTTGCACCTGTTGAACATGAAGAACCGGGCAATATCACATCTGCCGATGGTCCGTCTGATCAGTCGGAATATAAACAGGAAGATGATAGATCCGGAAAGAAGAAATCTATATTAATCGTAGATGATAATAAGGATTTGCGGAACTTCCTGAAGTGTTCTTTTGAAAATCAATATTACATTTTAGAGGCTGGCAATGGCAATGAAGCATGGGAATTGCTTCAGAAAGAATCTCCTGAATTGATTATTTCGGATGTGATGATGCCTGATATGGATGGGTTTGAGTTATGTAAATTGATTAAATCTACTTTTGAAACTTCGCATATTCCGGTAATCCTGTTAACTTCACTTTGTGATAAAAGTGACCAATTGGAAGGTTTAGGTCTGGGGGCAGAAGATTATATCACAAAGCCTTTTGATATATCACTTTTGGAGCAACGGATAAAGTCCCTTATGCGAAACAGGGAAATTGTCAGAGAGAAAGCTTTGAAATTGATAAAACCGGAGAATGATGAGCAACAGGTTATTTTGGCGAATGAGCTTAATGATCAGTTTGTGAAAAAAGCCGTGGAAGTAATTCATAATAATATGCAAAATCTGGATTTTGACAAAGAAAGCTTTGCTATGGAAATGCATGTGAGCGGTTCACTATTATATAAAAAAATAAAAGCATTGACAGGTCAATCACCTATTGAGTTTATTAAATCCATTCGTTTAAACCGAGCTTTAGAATTACTCCAATCTCATAAATACACCATCACGGAAGTTAGCGAACTTTGTGGTTATTCCAGTATCAGTTACTTTAGTACGGTATTTAAAAAGTACTTTGGTAAGTCTCCTACAGAGGTCTAATTTACTTCTTTTTCCTATTTTTTATCGTTTGTAGTATAGATTATCTAATATCTAAAATTATATATCTAATATCTAAAAGTGTATTGGGTACACTTCTGTAGCTTTGTGTATCGATGTACGGAATGTATGTCGATGGAGTTATTGTTATGTTAAATCTAATCAAGTTAATCTTATGAAATGTATGTATGATGATGACGGTTAAGTCAGCTATTTATGTAAAGATTGTAAAATCAGAGATAACCGTAGCGATACATATCACTTTCGGTAATCTGCAATGAGTTTTACGTAGCTTTGGTATTTAAAGGGGGGCTGGTACCAATGACTACTATTAGTAATGAAAAACATAGAACCCCATTACTTATATATTATGAAAAACAATAAGCTTTATTTGGTTTTTCTTTTCTTAAGTATTTTGTTCGCAAGTTGCAATGGCGAAGAAGTAATTGAGAAATGGCCTGAAATAGGCAACTATTATGATTCGAGCAAGCCTATTGAGTTAAAATCCATGTCACCCGACTGGGGAAGAATCAACGATTCTTTTATTATCAAAGGAAACTTTCCGGTTGACACGACCGGAAAAGTCAAAGTTTTCTTTGCCGACAAGGAAGCGGTTATAGTAAACAACAACGGTCGGGAACTCTATGGGCTTATTCCTAAGCAGGCACCCGGTTACAATGAAGTGACGCTTGAAGTTGACGGAACGAAATACACATCTTCCGATGTCAACTTCAAGTATTACCAGACACAATCGGTGACGACCATATTGGGAGCTTTCACCGATGAGGACTGGACCGATGGCGGAGGAAGCATCAAGATGGATGAGTTCCGGCTGACACAGGGTACAGGAATTACAACAGTGGCAGGACAGAAGGGTGACAACTTTATCTTCCTCGGAGGTGGATGGGGTGACAGAACCTATTTCGTATCGTTGGATGACCGCATGGTCATTAAATTGACAGGTATAGGTTTCATGGGTTCTGTCGTAGCAGACAATACAAAAGAAAAAGTCACTATCATGCCTCGTGAGGGAGGTGCGGTATATACAGCTACCCGCGAAGACGGATGGACAATCAATTCACTCGGCATCAAAGTGCCTGCCGAAAACCACACTGGAAACAACCAAGGCGCTTTGGCTTATGCCGAAGATAACCGCTACGTCTATTGCAGAGGCGGCGATGCATTCTATAGGATTGACTTGCAGGAAAAAAGCTACGAAACCATGTTTAAATACTCCGATTTCCCGGAAGAATTTGCCGGATTGAACACCAAGCAGTGGCGTAGCGACATCACTTACAGCAAGTTCCACAAATGTTTCTTTTTCTCCTTTGCTGAAAATAACGGTATCTTGAAGGTTTGGCAAGATGACTCCGGCAAGTGGAATGTGGAGCGTTATGCCGGCTTCAGATCGGGAGGTACCACTGCATTAGGGGACCGATTGAATGATGCCGTGTTGAGAGAGCCTATGGGTATGGTTGTAAACAGCAGTGGCGAACTGTATGTATGCTGTGCTACAGGCCATTGCATTTTGAAGATTGATGGACGCCTTGTTTCCTTGGTGGCAGGAAATCCCGATAAATCAGGAAAGGTAAATGGATTCCCTACTGATGCATATTTTGATCGCCCGATGTGCATTTCTCTTGATTCGGAAGAGAATTTCTTTATTGGTGAAGAAAATTCAAGAGCAATCAGAAAAATGACAATCGAGTAAACATAGAACCAATATAAAATGAATCAATATGAAGATAAAATATATATTATTGTTTCTCATGGCATGGATGACTTCTATGAGTTCAGCCTATGCGCAACAGACCGTGACTGCTTCCGGTCTGGTAATGGATGAAAAGGGTGAGGCCTTAATCGGTGTGTCGGTATCTGTAAAGGAAGTCCCCTCTATGGGTGCTATTACAGATTTGGACGGACGTTTCCGCATGACAGGCATCAAAGCCGGCAACACCTTGCTTATATCCTATATTGGATATGACACGCAGGAAATCAGAATGACCAAGAGCGACGAGCGCATGCGTGTGGTGCTGAAAGAGAGCGCCAACCTGGTGGACGAAGTGGTGATAACGGCATCGGGTAAAGTACAGAAAAAGATTAACGTGACGGGAGCTGTTACGGGTGTGGAAGTTGCCACGCTGAAGACACCCGCCTCGTCTGTAACCAATATGCTGGGTGGACGCGTACCGGGCATCATCTCCGTTACACGTAGTGGAGAGCCGGGTAAGGACTTCTCTGAGTTCTGGGTACGTGGTATCAGTACTTTTGGTGCCGGACAGGGAGCTTTGGTGTTGATTGACGGTATTGAAGGAGATTTGAATACACTCGACCCCGAAGATATTGAGAGTTTCTCTATCTTGAAGGATGCTTCCTCTACGGCTGTGTATGGTGTGCGTGGTGCCAATGGTGTAGTATTGGTAAGTACCAAGAAAGGAAAAGCGGGAAAGTTGAATTTGCAGGTGAAAGCCAATGCCGGTATTTCTTATTCTGCACGTATGCCTGAATTTGTAAATGCGGCAACTTATGCGGCGCTCGCTAATGAAGCTGCCGTGACACGTGGCCGCATTCCTATCTATTCCGATGTGGATGTGGATTTGTTTAGAAATCACATGGATCCTGATTTGCATCCTGATGTGAATTGGCGAGATGTAATTTTGAAAGATTATACCTGGAATCAGCAATATTTTCTGAGTGCATCGGGTGGTGGTGAAGTGGCTCGCTATTACATCAGTGCCGGCTTTACCACGAAAGATGCTATCTTCAAGCAAGATAAAGACGTAAACAGATATAATACAAACGTAAACTATAATAAGTTTAACTTCCGTGCCAATGTGGACGTGAATGTGACACCTACCACTACCCTTTCGTTGAACGAGGAAACAGTGATTGTGAGTCAAAACTATCCGGGATATGGAAACGACACTAAGGCATTGTGGGAAGCACAGTCCAATCTGACTCCGGTTACCGTGCCATTGATGTACACTACGGGAGAGGCTCCGGGTTACGGCAGTGGTAATTCTGAAATCAGTCCGTATGTATTGTTGAACATGACAGGATATCAGAAACTGTATTCTAACAACAATAAAATCACGATGCAGCTCAATCAAGATTTAAAGATGGTTAC
Source organism: Bacteroides sp. Phil13 (assembly GCF_001940965.1). Lineage (NCBI taxonomy): Bacteria > Pseudomonadati > Bacteroidota > Bacteroidia > Bacteroidales > Bacteroidaceae > Bacteroides > Bacteroides sp. Phil13. The sequence continues at coordinate 94,162 of NZ_MSHA01000049.1, forward strand.
TCCCGGACTTTCTATTTCGGGTTTGGTCAATATCGACTCTTATAGTGCATTGACGCAAATGCGTCAAAAAATGCCGGCCATCTATTATGCTTATGGCCGCAATCGTGACGGTACACTCAACTTGGAAAAGATGTCTGAATCTAGGGATCCTTCATACGGAAATTACCAAGATTCCAGTCGTAAGTTCTATTGGGAATTCCGACTGAATTACGACCGTGTGTTTAATAAGCTGCACCGTGTAGGTGCTTTGATTAAAGCTGATTGGAGCGATTATGAAGCGTCGAAGTATAATCAATTGTTGACTGCTATTCCTAAGCGTTATAACAGTTACTCAAGCCGTTTCTCTTATTCGTATGATGATACTTATATGGCTGAGCTTAATGTGGGTTACACCGGTTCGGAGGCTTTTGAGAAAGGTAAGAAATTTGGTTGGTTCCCCGCTGTTTCTGTGGGTTGGGCACCTACGCAGTACAAATTCTTTCGCGATAGGGATAATTTTATTAACTATTTCAAAATCAGGGCTTCGTATGGTATCGTAGGTAATGATCGCCTCACTTGGGATGACTCGGTGCGTTTCCCCTATTTGACTTTGATTGGTTATACGGGTTCCGGTATTTGGAATAACGGTTCCGGTTTGACGGAAACACAAGTAGGTTCCAGTAACCTGCGCTGGGAGAAGGCCAAGAAAGCTAATATCGGTATTGATATGCGTTTCCTTCACGAACGTTTTGATATGACAGTCGATTTCTTCCAGGATATACGTTCCGGTATTTATCAGCAACGCCAGAGTGTACCCGAGGAGATGGGACTTGTAACATTGCCTTGGGCCAACGTGGGTGAAATGAAGAGCTGGGGTATGGATGGTACCATCTCGTACACGCAGCCTTTGGGTGACAATAACAAATACCTGATTGTACGTGCCAACTACACGCAGTCTATGAACGAGATTACCAACTATGAGGAAGATCTCAAGAAATATCCTTATCAATCAGCTGTAGGTTATCAAAGCGGTATCAACCGGGGACTAATAGCTTTGGGATTGTTTAAAGATCAGGCAGAAATAGATAACAGCCCCCGTCAGACATTTGGCGATTATTTGCCGGGTGATATCAAGTATAAGGATATCAATGGCGATGGTCTTATCAATTCGGATGATGAGGTGCCCTTGAAGTATTCTTATGTACCTCAGATTCAGTATGGATTTGCTACGGAGTTTAACTGGAAAAATTTCAATGTGAGTGTCCTGTTTGAAGGAGTAAGCCGTGTTACCTATTTCAAGGGAGATAATATGTATCGCCCGTTTGCAAAAAGTGCTGCCGGTAACGTGATTACGGATTTCGCCAACCCGGCTAATCGCTGGATCTCCCGTGAAATATCAGGAAACCCTGCTACTGAGAATCCGAATGCCAAGTATCCTCGTCTTTACTATGGAGGTAGTGCCAACAACGATAGAAATTCTACATTTTGGTTGTCGGATGGCGGTTACTTACGTTTGAAGAATGTACAGGTGTCTTATACGGCTAGGGGTGCATTCCTGAAAAAACTGGGTCTTCAGAAGGCGGTCTTCAGCCTGATTGGTGATAACCTGGCTGTATGGTCTAAGGAAAAAATGTTAGACCCGGCGCAGGCGGGGGACAATGGAAAGGCTTATCCTATCCAACGTGTGTACACTTTGCAATTAAATCTTTCATTCTAATGAAACCTGACAATTATGATAAAATTTGGAAATTATAAAAGAATATTTGGACTTCTTGGCAAAATTGCCATTATAGTCGTTGTGTTTGGTTCGAGTTTCATTTTCGGTTCATGCGAAAAATACTTGGACATTGAGAAATATGTATATGACCAGACCACGCTCGACTCCATATTCCTTTCCCGTTCCCGAACGGAAGAGTATATCAATGGAGCGGCTGCCCTGCTTCCCGATGAATCTAGACTGACCGGAAATGATTGGGGAGAAGTTGCAACTTTACCCAGCGGATTGGGTTCGGATGAGGGTATTGTTCCAAACGTGTGGGCCAGCAATGCGATACTCTATGATGAAGTAACAGAGACGAATTCACGGTATAATCCGTGGCCGGATTGTTATAAAGGAATACGTAAGGCTAACATTATTTTGGAGAATATCTCCAAAAACAAGGAACTAACTGAAATGGAAATGCGTGATTTTATGGGAAGAGCCTATTACCTGCGTGCTTATTTCTATTTCTATATGGTAAGATTATACGGACCGGTGGTGATACTTCCCGACCGTGCTTTCGAAACAGACGAAGATGTGGCTAATGCCTCCTTTGAACGTTCCACGTATGACGAATGTGTGGAAAAGATTTGTGCAGATTTTGAGATGGCGGCCAATTTGTTACCGGGCGATAGAATCGAGACTTTGCAATATGTGCCCACCAAAGGTGCTGCTCTGGCCTTCAAAGCACGTTTGCAACTTTATGCCGCCAGTCCTCTTTTCAACGGAAATACCTATTATGCAGACTGGAAAGATTCACAGGGCAGGAACTTCATTGCCCAAACGGAAGATAAAGCCAAGTGGGGAAAAGCGGCTGCCACGTTCAAGCGGATTATTGATATGAATAAGTATGCCATTCATACGGTAACCAAGTTGGATAATGGAAAAGGTACCGGTACATGGCCTCTTCCTGAAACTGTATCTGATGCCAACTTTCCCGATGGGGCTGGAAATATAGACCCTTATAAGTCGTACAAGACTCTGTTTGATGGTACTTATCAGCCTTATATCGTGAAAGAATATATTTCTTATATACCGAACTCAATGGGAGGTGGGGCAGGATATGGCGATTATCGTATTGTTACGCCCAGCAAAATCTTTGGAAATGCTATGTATAGTGTCACGTTGGATTTGATTGACGAGTATCGTATGGCAGATGGTAGAGCGTTTAGCGAGGCTACTCCTGAAGAAAAGTCCGGGAATGCGGTAGGGCAGGATGCTACATTCTCGGGGGATTACCGTCTTTCCGGTTTGAGAGCTCATCGGGACAATGGTCGTGAACCGCGTTTTTACGCCACTATTGGTTTTAATGGTTGTGTGTGGCCTTGTACTTCCTATCGTGGAGGTGATTCTAGTGTCAAAAATTATGTAACAGACTATTATTCCGGAGGTAGTGCCTCGAATTTGAATGATAATAATCATAGAAACAGAACCGGATATACCAATCGTAAATATGTAAATCAAGATGATTGTATCGTTTGGGAAGGTACGTGCAAAGCCAAAACTTATCCAATGTTCCGTTATGCCGAAGTATTGCTGGGCTATGTAGAGGCTATGAATGAGATGGAAGGCTCATATACGGATGAGGAAGCGCAGGTGACGGTTACCCGTGATGTGGATCAGATGGTAAGCTGCTTCAATCAAATCCGCTACCGTGCCGGCCAGCCGGGCATCACCGCAGCCGATGCTTCCAACCAAGCCAAGATGAGGGACTTGATTAAACACGAAAGACAGATTGAATTTGCTTTTGAAGGTCATCGCTTTTGGGATTTGCGTCGCTGGAAAGATGCTTACGAAGCGTACAACAAACCCATCAGAGGACTGGACGTAAGCGCCACATCGTCACAGCGCGAGCAGTTCTATACGGAAAGAGTATGGAACACGGAAAAGACCATGAAACGAGTCTTCTCTAATAAAATGTACTTGTGGCCTCTCGACAGAAATGTGCTGAGAAAGAATGGTAAATTAGTACAAAATCCAGGATGGTAATCATTGCCCCCTGTTGTCTGGTAATCCCGGGCAACAGGATTGGAAATCTATTTAAAAACTTAGTAACTTAAAATGATATGAGAAAAATAGCATTTTTATCGCTTGGCTTATTGGCTTTCAGTTTGGTGGGCTGCGATAATAAAATACCTATGGAGGAGAATTTGTATCCCGAATCGGTTTATTTGGTAGGTGCCAAAGATAGAATTATGGACAGAAACCTGAATATCGGCTATGCAAAGGACACGGTATATGCCTCTGTGGCTATCAGTGGTTCGCTACCGACGAAGACGGATGTGACTGTCAAGGTGCGGGAATATCCTTCCGGAATTGAAGATTACAATGCAAAAGAGCGTGTGGCCGATGACATTATGTATCGCACGTTAGCCGATGGCATTTATAGTATTCCGCAGGAGGATGTAGTAGTAAAGGCGGGAGAAGTATTTGGTACTTGTCCCATTTACATAGATCCCTCTACCTTGCATATTGACTCGCTCTATATGCTTGCGTTTAAATTGGAAGAGACTTCTCATTTTGAACTGGCCAAGGAGGATACGGTGTTGCTCATTCGTTTGAATCTGATGAATGATTATTCCGGCCTCTACTATATGGACGGTACCATCGCTTTGCAAAATGCTCCCGATGATGCTGTTGTCTACAAGTCGCCTCGTACCCTGCAAGCGGTAGTTGATGGTAATACGGTGCGTATGTATCATCAAAAGAACGAATGGACGAAAGGTTCCACGGACTACCGGCCGGACTATTGTTTTAACATCACCGTGAATTCCGACAATTCTTTGAATTTGACGTCTTGGGATAAGTTTGAACTTATTGACGGTGGTGGCCAGTATTATCCCGATATGGAAGTATATGATTTGTGGTACACATTTAGGGATAAAGAGGATGGTTTGCTGAAAGAAACGAAAGGATTTGTTTATAAAGAACGCAAGAATGATGATGAAGTGCGTAAGATAAACGACTGGATGGAAGAACACAGAAAATAGGATAATTAAGAGAATATATTTAAGGTAAAATCAGATTGCATTTTTTATTACCATTAGTTTAAGAAGGTGGTGCTTCGTGAGAAGCGCCATTTTCTGTACGTAAAATCTTTCTTTTATCTGATTATATCGTTTAATTTTGATGTTTGTTGAAGTCGTTTTTTCGGAGATTTTATTGTTTAATTTTAAAATTAATTATCATGAAACATTTATTTTATTTCGTGTGCTTGATGCTGTTGTGGGCAGGGTGTAGTGGAGAAGATGATCCACAAAGTGATTTATTTGTAACGACAAGAATGGGAGTGAATGATGTTCATTTAACATTATCTGACCATACTATGTATATCTCTTGGAATAAACCATTTGGTGATGGTATGGGGATTTCTGTAGAAGTATATGATCAGTCTTCTGCCCTTTCCAGTAGTTGTTTAGGTAGTTTCTTTAGTAAAAATGATTGTGGGCAGAGTTCTTTCAGCATGAGCAGTGCTTATTATACTTATCCGAGTACACTTCCTTTGATTGCAAAAGTTACTTTGGTGCCTTCTTCTGGATCTTCCAGTATGGTAATGAATGTTCCAATTAATAATACAAATCCTGAATATACTCCAATTGCTTTATGTAACCATTCGTATACTCCTCAAAATCCTAATTTACGTATAGAACTGAATGAGAATCTGAGTACTTTGGATTTTTATACTAATCTGAGTACCCTTGGGAATTTAGTGTATAAACTTCAGATTCAAGGTTATTATCGTGATAGTGATGGTATTCTTAGATATGGTAACGAAGAATCAATGTCAAGTACTTCTCTATATTCTTTAGAAGAGAATAGGGAATTTCAAGCTAGATTTCATCTGCAAAATATGGAAAAATTTGCAAATAGTTCTGATGCATATGTCAATTTGGAAGTTCGTATTCATGATAAATCATGTAGGAATGCATATTATCCTGTTAATAACGGTATGTTTCCTAAATGTACAAATTATTGCAAATATGAGTTTGCGGCAGTACCTTTAAGTATGGTTAATAGAGTTGTATCGATGAATATAGTGAGGGATACAAATCCTGATTGGCATTGATTTAAAAAAATTAATATTCTATTAAAATAGTAATATTTGGAAAATCCTCTATGAATTCTGTTTATTTAATGAGTGGATATTTCATTGAGGATTTATCTATGTAATCTACAGAGGTATCTTTCTTTTATCTGTGAATTCTATGTAATTTATACATATATTTTATTTAATAATGATACCTCCTATTTATAATAATATAGGGCTGACTAAAAAGGTCGGAAAGTTGACTTTTACCCCCTTTACATATGGCTGTAGAAGGATTTTTGTTGGAAAGTCCTTTCCTTTTAGTCAACCCTAAATTATAATACATTTACAACAAACAATTTAAATAAAGATCATGAAGAACATTACAAACGGCTTTGGCAAATTTATTCTTGCGTTGTGCTTTCTAACGGTATCTTTAGACCTTTGGGCAGCTCCGTATGATAATAGCAATTGCCCTCAACAGATAACACCGGATACCATTGAAAACCTGTTCAGAGAAGAGTTGTCACATTTCCCCCAGGAAAAGATTTATCTTCAGACAGACCGTGGCATCTACATGTCCGGTGAAACCCTTTGGTTCAGGGCGCACTTAGTAGATGCCCTTATGCTAAAGCAAGCTAATGCCAGCCGATATGTATATGTAGAGTTGGTGAATCCGTTGGGCAACCTGGTGGAGAGAGTGAAAATAAGACCGGACTCTTTGGGGTGTTTTTACGGACATATTCCATTGGGTGAAGACCTGCCGGAAGGCAACTATTCTCTCAGGGCCTATACTTGGTTCATGCAGAATATAGGTGAAGAGTACTTTCCCCATAAATTGATTTATATATCCGATCCCGTATCCGAAGCGATATCTCCGGAAATCAGTTATTCTGCTGAAAACAACGACATTCATGCGGAAATACATTTTTTTACTAAACCGGACAACCGATCCGTCACTCCCACACAAGCTATTCTATTTCCTGATGGAGACAGGGACAAACAAGGAAAAGTCTTATCATTGGAAGGAGAAAATATCCATTACACTTTCAAAAAGAAAGAAATTCCCGCTTCGCGTACATTTTTGTTGCAAACAGTGTATGACGGAAAAATATCCAACCGCTATTTCAGAATCCCCGAATTGAGTAAAAACTTTGATGTAGCTTTTTTTCCCGAAGGAGGTCATGCAGCTCAGTCCACCACAATCAAAATGGCATTTAAGGCTATTGATGCAGATGGTTTGTCTACAGAGATAGAAGGTCAGGTACTTGACGAAGAAGGTCAGGTATGTGCCGATTTCAAGAGCCAGCATTTGGGTATGGGGAGTTTCCGGATGTATTATGTTCCCGGAAAAAAGTATCATGCCGTTTGTAGTGACGGAACAGGTGTTTCCAGGCGTTTTGATTTGCCTGAGCCTTCTCCGGATGCTATCTCCCTGAATACACTTTGGTCTAAAGATTATTTGCGGGTAAGTCTTTCCAAATCACCTGATACCCCATTGGGGACTTCGCTGACGCTGGTGGCACATTTGCGTGGCATCGTTCTGTATGCACAGCCTTGGGATAACAAACAAAGTTATGTTGACTTCGAAAAAAACTTCTTCCCGGCAGGTATCGTTCATTTTCTGCTGGTTGATGAAGGGAGAAATATTCTGAGCGAACGTTTAGTGTTTTCTCTGCAAAAAAGCGCGCTGGTGCAGACTGAAGTCCGGCTTGACCGCGAAAATTACTTGGCAAGAGAGAAGGTAGATATGGATATACAGATTAAAGATATAAACGGAAACCCCATGTCAGGCAACTTCGCACTTGCAGTTGTTGACAGAACAGACGTGAAGCCGGATACCGTTTCCAACATTGTTTCCACTTTATTGCTCACTTCCGATCTTAAAGGACACATTGAGTCACCGTTGAGTTATCTGCAAGACAACCGCAGTTCTTCCTATGCTCTGGATTTGCTGATGATGACACAAGGCTGGCGGAAATACAACATTCCGGAGGTATTGAAGGGCAACGTAACTGGCACATTACCCTACAATTTGGAATTGGGCGACGAAGTTTCCGGTAAAGTAGAAGGCTTGTTTTCTGCATTGAAAGAGGGAAATATCTCTTTGCTCGCCCTTAAAGATTCGCTCATCGGGACAGAACTGGCGAAGCCTGACCGGAATGGGCGGTTTGTATTCGACAGGCTGGAATATCCCAGCGGTACTCAGTATATAGTTCAGGCTCTTAGCAAGAAAGGTTCTTCAAAAGTCTTTATAGAACTGGACCCCTATAAATCATTTCCTGCCCCTAAAATCGGATTTATTCCCCGCATTGAAAAACCACATATAGAAGAAAACTATATGGCAAAGATGGACCAAAAATATACTATAGAAAATGGAATGAGAGTCTATAATCTGGCGGAAGTGATAGTGACAGCCAGAAGAGAGAGAGCTGTAAAAACGGAATCTCCCTTTTATTCGGTAGGAACTTCGAAGGTGCTTACAGAAGAGGATGTAAAAAAAGGACATTTTATTTCTACATACGACCTTTTGCGACGTTTACCGGGCATCACTGTCACAAATAATGAGGTGCGTTATCGATTTGCTCCGGTCATGGTGTTACTGGACAATGTTCCCGAAGAAAATTTTGATTTTGACCTGTTGGACGTGGATGATATCAAAGATGTTTTTTACTCTCCTGCCACTTCTGTCGGTCCTCTTTATGGGTCGGCTGCGGGAAATGGTGCCATAGTAGTCACTACGAAGAATGGGTTTGTGCAGAAAAATAAGATGAACAGCAACATACAGACTATTACGGGTATCGGCTACCAGCAGACTGTAGAGTTTTACTCACCGGCGTATGACACCAAAGCGAAGAAAGAATCCATCACTCCTGACTTGCGTTCAACGATATACTGGAATCCGAGCGTTCAGGTTGATGAATCGGGAACTGCTCACGTCAGTTTCTATACGGCTGATTCTGCTGCCGATTATGGGATAGTGATAGAAGGTGTCTGCGCTTCAGGCAATCTCATTTATTCAGGTGAGAAAATTGTATCGCGGCATAATGCTTCTTATTAATTTTCTCAGAATTATTTAAAATATTGCTTATGAAAAACATTACAAACGTATTTTACGAATTTCTTATAGCTTTATGCTGTTTGATGTTTTCCTCCACGCTTTGGGCATGGGAAGATATGCCAATGCCCAGATTGCATGTCGAAGGCCGTTATTTGGTAGACCCGCATGGGAATAAGGTTAATTTACATGGGTTTGCACAAACCTATAGTCCGTGGTTCAATGAGATGGGACAGAAGTGGGACAATTATGACGTGGCAAAATGCTTGAAATACAATCAAGGACTGATTGACGACATTATAGATGCCGGTTGGAAAATGAATTTTCTTCGATTACACATGGACCCGTATTGGTCGAACTCTCCGGGAATTCATGTAGAAGGAGAGAATGATATTTCAGCATTCGATTTCAACCGGTTCAAAACCTATCTTGATAGGGTTTTTATTCCGATGGCGGAATATGCCGTCTCAAAAGGACTTTATGTGGTGATGCGTCCTCCCGGAGTCTGTCCGGAAAAGATAGCTGTAGGAGATGAGTATAATCAGTATCTCATTAAAGTATGGACACATGTAGCCCAGCATCCGAAATTAAAGAATCATCCCAATATTATGTTTGAACTGGCCAACGAGCCGATTAATATACTTGGTCCTGATGGTACTTATGGAGCCGGTTCGCAGGGACACTTCGATAAACTGAAAGAGTATTTCCAGTCGGTGGTAGATGGGATGCGTGCACAGGGCTGTGATAATATTCTCTGGATACCCGGTTTGGGTTATCAGGGGTTGTATAAAGGATTTGCTGTTAATCCGATTGAGGGAGAAAATATTGGCTATGCTGTTCACCTTTACCCGGGCTGGATGGGAAGTGACGGGGAAAATGGAGATGGTGGTTCCAGTACAGGAGGATATGAACCTTTCCAGCAGGGATGGGATGATTCTGTAGCTCCGGTAGCGACATTCGCACCTATCATGATAACAGAAATGGATTGGGCGCCGTCAAAATATAATGCTTCATGGGGGAAAGCCCATACCGGTACATTTGGCGGTCCGGGTTTTGGAGCGAATATGAAACATATTGTAGATAATTCGAGCAATGTGAGCTGGCTTATTTTTACGGGTGCCGATTTGCTGGCAAAGTTTAAAAATACTCCACCTGCCGAAGGAGAGGCATACACTTTCCTGACTGATCCGGAAGCTTGTCCGTGGCCTACCTATCACTGGTATCAGGAATATGCAAAGGAGAATTATCCGCGTCCCGATTTCACTTATCAGTCTCATAGTGATAATGGGGATGGAACATATACCAATCCCGTTATCTTCGGTGATTTCCCTGATCCTGATGTAATCCGTGTAGGTGATGTGTACTACATGGTATCCACTACTATGTACATTTTTCCCGGAGCTACCATTCTGAAATCTTATGATTTGGTGAACTGGGAGTATTGCTGTAATCCGTTGGAGCGGATAGAGGCATCCGATGGTTATAATCTTGAAAATGGTCAGAATCGTTACAGTCGCGGACAGTGGGCAACAGCGCTTCAATATCATGACGGCAAGTTCTATCTCCTGTTTACTACACTGGATGAAGGTGGATACCTATTGACCACTACTGATATTGAAGGTGAATGGGAAAAGAAGAAGTTGAATGACGGTTTTTATGATTGCGGATTGCTTTTTGATAATGATAAAATATACGTAGTTTACGGTATCAATCAGCTTCGCATAGCCGAATTGGATGCAGATTTCAATAAAATTCCCGGTAACGATAAGGATGTGGTTAAATGGTCTTTCCGCGAAGGGCTCGAAGGGAGCCGTTTGTATAAGATAGGTGAATATTATTACATCTACTCTACGTATGGAGGATGGCCTGCTTTCCAAACTGTTTTCCGTTCCAAAGACATCTACGGACCTTATGAGGAGAAGAAGCTGATAGACGATGACAACATTCATCAGGGAGCTTTGATAGAAACGCAGACTGGAGAGTGGTGGACTATGCTTTTCTACGATAAAGGTGCTTATGGACGGTTTCCTAACCTGCAACCCGTAAAATGGGTGGATGGTTGGCCTGAAATCGGTGAGAATGGAAAAGGAGTCACTACCTATCGTAAGCCCGATGTTGGTAAGGAATACCCCATAAAGTCATTGCCTACAAATGATAATTTCAGGCATTATAAATTAGGGCTGCAATGGGGATGGAATCATAATGCAGACAGATCAAAATGGTCGTTGACTGAACATGCCGGCTATTTGCGATTGTATACGGCAAATGTTACTGGCAGCCTGCATAAAGCCAAGAATACATTGACCCAAAGAATTCTGGGATATCCACAGGATTTGGAGCATTCCTATGGTACGGTCAGAATGGAGATAGGAAAAATGCAAGAAGGCGATGTGGCAGGATTGGCAGTATTTCAGGACCCTTATGCTTTTATTGGTATTAAAGTCATAGATGGACAGAAGCGGTTGGTTTATACCACTGCCCCTGTAGTTTCGTCGGCTGCAAAGTCGGAACAGATAGGAGAGGTAGTCACTGAACCGGTAATCTATCTGCGAGCTATTGCCAATTACAGCACGAGTAAGGCAGGTTTCTACTACAGCCTGGACAACAAGACCTATACAAAATTAGGAGATGACCTGAACATGAAGTATGATCTGACGGTATTCACAGGCAATAAGTTCGCTATCTTTAATTATGCAACTGTCCAGACAGGTGGCTATGTAGATGTAGACTGGTTCTCTACCGAACCGGAGTTTGATGAAGAGTTCTATTTTGACGATTCTTTTGAGGGTTATAGTGAAGAATCACTAACCTTAACCGAATTGACCATCGATGGAGATGAAGAGCTAACTTTGCTTACCGGAAGTTCTTCTACAATTACAGTGAAAGGAATATATGCCGATGGCCATACGGAAGATATCACTATGGCGGTCGATTATGAAAATCAGAATCCGGATGTCATACGTGTAACTAATGGACGTATAATGGCCTTGCAAGATGGAGAGAGTGATATAATTATCAGTTATAAAGGCCCTTTGGGTGATCGTCAGTCTTTAAAGATTCATGTAACTTCTTCTACTTTTCCGCTAACTGCAGAACTGTTTAATCCCAATATTTGGGAGACCGGTTCTTTTGATGAGAATACACATACATTGGTGACCGGACAGTATGGTTTCGGTGGCTGGTGGTACGATAACGGCATTGATTTGTCGGAATACAAATACGTTGTGGCAAAAATGGGCAATGATAACTCAAACAACGGTGCTTCATTTCGTTTATTTGATGAGAATAGCTATTGGTCGGGAGCTGCTGAGTATGAAGTTAAGAACAGTAAGCAAGTGGTTGTTGATTTGAATAATATGTATAAGAGTAATTCTAAAGTGAAACTTGATCCGAGCCACATTTATGGTGTAGGTTTCTGGTCGTTCGGCGGCAGCCCTATTATTATCGATAAAGTCTATCTGACTAATTCCGATGATTACGAAGATCCTACGGGCATCGAGGATGTGACCGTGGATAAAGATCCTCTGGTAGATGTCTATACCATTACGGGAATCAAGCTTCGCACTCAGGTGCGCAGAAGTGAGGTGATCCGGGAACTGCCTGCAGGAATTTATATTGTAGGCAGAGAGAAGATCGCCATATTGGAGTAATATGATGATAGAATCTGATTAGTTTACATGAACAAACAATCGGCTTTTTAAAAAACATATTTATAAGGATGATATAATCCGGCCTACAGGTGTTTGTAGCCGTGTGTTGAAAGGGCTACACCTTTTTGTCCGGATGGCTACACCCTTTTACTCTCATGGCTACACCTTTCTATATAAAGGGTGTAGCTATTCCAAAAGGATACTTTACTTTTAAATATCAGTTATTGAAAAATATTTATTTAAAATAAAAAGTCTTTCCTTTTTATTGCTTATATTTGTCAGAGTGAGCAACCTTTAAATTTTAGTAGAAATTAATCATATACAACTATACCATGAGAAAACTTATTTTCCTTTTCCTGCTTTGCATCACTTGTATGCTTCAGGCACAAAATGTAATTGATAATCCTAAGTTTAAATTCCGTTCGGGCAGCATCTATAATATTACCCGCATTGAACGTACTCCGGATGCAACGAGGTTGCATATCCATGTTATTTTCCGTCCGCATTGGTGGGTGATGCTGGGTAAGAGTACTTATTTGGAGGATGCGGATACCGGTAAGAAATATTATCTTACGGAAAGCGAAGGTTTTGAACTGGATAAAGAAGTATATACGCCGGATTCGGGAACTTTGGATTTTGTGCTTCTTTTTCCACCGCTTCCTGAAACAACAAAAGAGATTCATTTTCTTGATGACGATGAAGGTGATGAGTCGCATACATTCTATATATCTTTGGAGAAAAAAGATGCCAAAGCCTCACTCTTCGATGAAGTCTCCGGCAACTGGATGGGAATGGATGACTATTATGAATGGGCTTTTGGCATATACGATTCTCTTGCTGTCATGGACAATCGTTTCTATCAGTACGAAACGATCCGTCAGAAAGGCAAAAGTATGCTGTTGACTTTGAAAGATGACCGGGGCGATAAAGTGGAATTGGAACTGACTCCGCAAAAGAATGATTTGTGCCGGATAGGGAAAGATAAAGAACCTGCCCGACTTTATTCGCGGGATACGGGAAATATGAAGGCGATGCAGGTTGAAGAGAATGAGAGTCCGGTATTTCGTCGTGATAGTGTTTGCCTGCAAGGATATATTGCCGGCTATGATCAGAAATTGGGCTTTACCAATGGTCTGATTTATGTTTCTAATGATTTGACAAGAGAAGATTATCCGATGGTGGTAACTCTGCAGCCTAATGGAAGGTTTGAATGTAAATTTGAGATCAACTATCCTATAGTGAGTTCGGTTGTGTTCAATAATGATTGGATACCCTTTTATATAGAGCCGGGACAGACCGTAACCATGTATGTGGATTGGGAAGCGATAATGGCCCGTAGTCGTGCCCGTGATCATTATTATCCTCTTCATAATGTCCATTACATGGGATCTACCGCATATATAGGAAAGGCATTGAAATATGTGGATGATTTATTCGTATTTCGTTATGAAGATTTCTCGAAAATGCAGAAAGAACTGACTCCTGCGCAATTTGCCGAACGTTGCGAACCCATGTTTCGTCGTTGGTCAGAGCAGGCTGATTCTCTTATAGCTGCCAATCGGTATGTGGGAAAAGCGGCACGTCTGGTGAGAAATACGGCAAAGATTTCCCAAGGCTATAAGATGTTGGACTTTGTAATGGATAGGAATTATCTGGCGCGAGAGAATAAGGATAACGAGGTTCTGAAGGTTAAGGAAGATTCAACTTATTACCACTTCTTACGTCAGATGCCGCTTAACGATAGTCTTATCGTAGCGGACAGGCATTTCAGCACGTTTATCAATCGTCTTGAGTATATGGATTTTGCAAGAGCCATGGGTGACACCGCTGTTACGAAAATGGATGTGGTGACATACACATATCCTGAAAAATCTATTCTTACCTATCTGAAAAAGCATGGCGCCGAGTTTACTCCCGAACAGGAAGAGCTACGGAAACAACATGAAGAAAAGGCGGGAACAACATTGGAAAGGCCCGTTGAAGAGCTGATTGCTGAAACAAAAATCTGGAAAGAGCTTATGGAAAAGTATAAGGATTTATTTGAAGCATACAAAGCGGAACATGAAGTAGCGAATGATACTGAAACAGAAGATAAAAAGCCTGATAATGAATTGGATGCTGACAGTTCCTTTAAATATCAAAGAGTGAAAGTCGGGCAATTGGATACAATAGTGGGATATAGGCCGTTTGTTTCTCAAGTGATTCCTTTGCGTAGCCTGCCTTATGATTTAAAATCTCTCGATGAAAAGTATGCCCGCTATCTGCTGGATAAAGAAAAGGAGCTTATCATTCATCCATTTTTATTTGCCGAGGCGGAACGTTTGTATGCCAAGGTGTTTCCGCAACAAAATGATAGTACTTACACGTTGCCTGAAGGGCCCGCTACGGATGTCTTCCGTAATATCATTAAAGCCCATGCGGGTAAAGCTTTATTTGTAGATTTTTGGGCAACGTTCTGTGGACCCTGTCGTGGAGGCATTGAACATACCGCCGGTTTGCGCCAACAGTATAAAGATCATCCGGATTTTCAGTTTATATACATAACCAGTGATCGTGAAAGTCCCGAAAAGACTTATAATGAATATGTAGAGAAGAATCTGAAGGGTGAGGCTTGCTATCGTATCCCCCAGGCAGATTACAACTATCTCCGCCAGTTATTTCACTTTAATGGTATTCCTCATTATGAATGGATAGAAAAAGATGGTACCGTATTGCGAAATTCTCCGGGAACTTATAATCTGGAGGAATTTTTGAAGAAGCGTTTCGGGAATAAAGATTGATATTTTCCATTATTAAGTATTATTTTAACTCTTGTTTATTGACCGGAAGTTTTTTCTTACGTATCATATAATAAACGAAGATATTATTATGATGGACCAGAAAAAAATACAAGAGCTTATAAGTAGGAGCCAGCAGGAGGATGCAGTAGCATTCTCTCTGCTGGTTTCTACGTTTCAGCCACTTGTATTCCGGCTTGCTTTCCGATTGCTGTGCGACGAAGATGAAGCTAAAGATATGGTACAGGAAACCTTTGTAAAGGTGTGGCTGGCACTGGGTAAATATAATGGTGAGTGCCGTTTCTCTACCTGGCTTTATAAAATCACTTGCAATACCTGTTATGACCGTCTGCGTTCCCTGCACCATTCACCACTCGATAATGAAGCAGATTATTCCGTTTCCGCAAATATCTTGTCAGATGATAATGTAGAATTGGCAGTGGTGAACAAGCAACTGCGTGAACTAATCCTGAGATATACCAATGAACTGTCTCCCCGGCAAAGGTTGATTTTTACATTACGGGATATTGAGGAACTGGATGTGCCGGAGGTGCAGACTATCACCGGACTTTCTGCCGGAATCATTAAAACCACCCTTTACCTAGCTCGGAAGAATATACGAAACAAAATGAATCAAATAGATGCTGGCTTATGAAACAAGATGATAAACTTTACAATGAATGGCTTGATGAGGTGAGGAATGTACAGCCTATATTGAGCAATCCGGATGAACTGACTACCGCCATTTTGCAGCAAGTGAGCAGGATAGTTCCCCGAAAGAAGAAAAGGAAAAGCCTGCTGATTGGCAGTTGGGTATCCGGGATAGCCGCAGGACTTTTGTTGTGCTTGTTGGTGAGTGAGACTCTTCTTAGTCCGGTTCCCGATGGTGTCAGAGTAGAAGAGGAGTATCGTTTCCAAGAAAACAGTGCTTATTCCCTACCGGAAGGCTGGGAGATGATGAGGCTTTCTGAAAAGAGCGATTACCTGTCCGGACAGTATGTGCAGTATAAGAAGCTCAGACAAAAGAGAGTAATGGAACTTACAAAGAAAACTTATTAAATTAAATCATTATGAGAACGTATAAATGGATGGCAGCCATTGTTTTGCTGCTCGGTATGACTTCTTGCGGTACCTATTACCGGATGGTTTCTCAGGTAAATAGTGATGGTAGCATGCACAGAGAGGTATATGCTTATGGCGACTCTGCTTTCCTTGCAGGAGACAGGACTCATAATCCGTTTTTATTCCGAATAGATTCGGGGTGGGAAGTGAGCAATTTGGATTCTGTTGTTAAATTCAACTGCTGGGGAGATGAAGACAAACTGAATGTGAAAGTTTACCGGACTTATCCAATGGTAGGTTCCGAGAGCTTCAGTACTTTGGATGGAAAGGAATACAGTCTTCCTCTGGTAGTCCCGGTTGAAAAACTCCGGAAAAGCTTCCGCTGGTTCTATACATATTATCAGTATACGGCTGCCTACGGTGAATTATCCGATAAAGGTCCGGTGCCTCTTGAGAATTATATGAATAAAGAGGAGCAGCGGATATGGTTCCGGGGAGATCAGGAGGCTTTGATCGGATTAAATGGCATTGAACAGAATAATAGGTTGGATGACATTGAAGCCAAATTCTGGAAATGGTATAACCGTAGTCAGTATGAATTGAGTTGTGAAGTAATTCTTCATTTCATTACGATAAAAGGAGATACGGCCTTTGTACATCAGTTGGCAGATCTGAAGGAACCGGTTTATGGGAAGTACTTTTCTGGAAAAGATACCGGTGATGACGGTTCGCCCGAAGAGGTATGCAATTATCTGAATGAATTGAGTCAAACGAAATATTTCTCAAGTTTATATGCGGACAATAAAAAGCCAATGGATGATCTGTTTGAGGAAAAAGGGCGGATTGCAGAATTGTTTGGTTATGCTGTGCAGTTTGAGTTATCCATGCCGGGTAGGGTGGTTTCTACCAATGCAGCCATGCAAAAAAATGAGTCACTCATTTGGAAAGTAGATGCTTTTCGTCTTTTGGACAGTGATTATATGCTTGTTGCCGAATCCCGTGTAGTTAATTATTGGGCTTTTGGTATTACATTATTACCAATATTGCTTATTGGTGGATACTGTTGGCGACTGTATAGAAAACTTTCATAACTCTGTAGAATTCATATATATCATATTAATGCTGGGAGTGCTACTCATCACTTGATAGTAGCATTTCCCGTTCTTTCTTTGTCAGGCTTTTGACAACAATGTCATAAGACTTGCTTACGAGTTCTTTAATTTTCTCGTTAGGTACATCCTGATTAAAGTAAACACTGATCCAGTATTTTTTATTCATGTGCCATCCGGGCTTTATTCCTATATATGTGGTTTGTAATTCTCCTGATTCTTCTGGATTGCATTTGATACAGCAAAAGTCAAAGATTTCGATATTTACAAAGCAGAACCATTTATCCGCTACATAAAAGCATAGAACATCACGACTGTATTTATCGGGGACATTGGGAAACGGCATTTTCTCACGAACACCTTTTAATGACAGGCAATATTCTCTAAATTCTTCGATATTCATTTTGATGGTTTTTAAAACGTATACAGAGGCAAATATAGCACTTTTAAAGCGAATTCTGGCTGAATACTTAATTATCTGTTGCAGTCATGCTTTTTCATTATCTGTATCTATTGGTGAGTTATCTTAGTTAGGAATCTGAGATATATCTAATTTTTAAAATCATATATTTAATTTTGAAAGTCTGCGGACAGGCTAAGCTCTACATTTGTATTCTATAGGATAATTTCAAATAATAATGATATGAAGAAGAGACTATTTAGCCTATTTGCGTTGGCTATTGGATTGCAAACGGTTGCTTTATCCCAAAAGAATGAGTGGAGAGATCCGGAGGTAAATGCTGTGAATCGTGCTCCGATGCACGCTAATTATTTTGCTTATGAATCATACGATGCTGCCCGTACAGGTGTTAAGGAAGAATCTGATAATTTTCTGTCTCTGAATGGGATGTGGAAATTTAATTGGGTAAGGAATGCTGACCAGCGTCCAGATGATTTTTATCAGTTGGGTTATAATGATAGTGCGTGGGATGAACTGAAAGTACCTGCTGTATGGGAGTTAAATGGTTATGGTGATCCTATTTATGTCAATGTAGGGTACCCATGGAAGAACCAATTCAGAACTGATCCTCCGAAAATACCTGTAGCCAACAATCATGTAGGATCCTATCGAAAAGAAATTGTCATACCGGCAGAATGGAAGAATAAGCAAATCTTTGTGCATTTTGGTTCTATCACTTCTAATATCTATTTGTGGGTAAATGGTAAGTATGTTGGGTATAGTGAAGACAGTAAACTGGAAGCGGAGTTTGATTTGTCGGGTTATCTCAAACCGGGAAAAAATCTGATTGCATTTCAGGTGTTCCGTTGGTGTGACGGGTCATATCTTGAAGATCAGGATTTCTTCCGCTTTTCGGGTGTGGGACGTGATTGCTATTTATATGCTCGCAACAAGACTTGTATACAGGACATAAGAGTTACTCCCGATTTGGATCAGCAATACACCAACGGATCACTGGACATTGCTCTCCAGATGAAAGGACGGGGTACCGTAGAGCTGGATTTGTCGGATGCGAAAGGCAATGTGGTTGCAAACACCCGGTTGAATGGTTCGGGCAGTCTTTCGACTGTTATGGAGGTTAAGAATCCTCTTAAATGGAGTGCGGAAATACCCAATCTTTATTGCCTGACCGCTACTTTAAAGAATGGTAATGATATTTTAGAAGTTATTCCGGTAAAAGTGGGTTTCCGTAAAGTGGAGATTAAGAATGCCCAGCTGCTTGTGAACGGACAGCCTGTACTTATTAAAGGTGCCAACCGCCATGAAATGGATCCCGATTATGGATACGTTATTTCACGGGAGCGTATGTTGCAGGACATTCGGATTATGAAACAATTCAATATCAATGCTGTGCGTACGTGTCATTATCCTGACGATAATCTTTGGTATGAATTGTGCGATGAGTATGGTTTGTATGTCGTAGCTGAGGCTAATGTAGAGGCGCATGGAATGTTATATACTAATAATCAGCTTTCTAAACATACTTCTTTTGCCAAAGCACATCTGGAACGTAACCAGCGTAATGTGCAGCGCAGTTACAATCATCCTTCGGTTATTATTTGGTCATTGGGCAACGAAACCGGTCCCGGCCCTAACTTTGAGACTTGCTACCGTTGGATAAAAGCGGAAGATGCGACACGCCCCGTGCAGTATGAACAGGCCGGTCATGATTATTATACCGATATTTTCTGCCCGATGTATTTGTGGTACAGTGCGTGTGAGGATTATGCCAAGAGTAATGCTACTAAGCCGCTTATACAGTGTGAATATGCGCATGCTATGGGTAATTCTATGGGTGGATTCAAAGAATATTGGGACCTGATACGCAAATATCCCAAATTTCAGGGTGGATTCATCTGGGACTTTGTTGACCAGTCTGTGCGTTGGAAAAATAAGGACGGCATAGAGATATATGCGTATGGCGGAGATTTTAATAAGTACGATGGTTCTGACAATAATTTCTGTGATAACGGTCTGATAAGCCCTGACAGGGTACCGAATCCGCACATGTACGAAGTGGGTTACTTTTATCAGTCCATTTGGACACATCCCGTCAACCTGCAAAATGGAGAAATAGAAATCTTTAATGAGAATTTCTTCCGTGATCTTTCCGCTTATTATCTGGATTGGCAGTTATTGGCAGATGGTGAATTGGTAGAAGCCGGCACTGTTAGCAATCTTAATGTTGCTCCTCAACAAAAGGCGAAACTAAAACTGGACATCTCCGATGTAAATTCGTATAAAGACAAAGAACTATTACTGAATGTGTCTTATAAACTTAAAAAGGCTGAAACCTTATTATCTCCCGGATTTACTGTTGCAAAAGCTCAAATGTCTGTCATTCCCTATAAAGCACCCGATATTGCATTAGTGAATGTGAAGAAAGCGAATATAGAATCCGTTGCTCCCTCCGTGAATAATAATGATGGTAATTATCTGATCATTGAAGGTGAGGATTTCATTATCGAGTTTGCGAAGAACAATGGTTTCCTGAGCAGATATAAGGTTGCAGGCAAGGAATTGATGAATGATGGCGGACAGCTCGTACCTAATTTCTGGCGTGCGCCTACTGACAATGATTATGGTGCCAGATTGCAGCACAAATACAGGGTATGGCTGAATCCCAAACTTAAAAGGACTTCATTTACCAACAAGCAGGAAAATGGGACGGTTGTAGTTGAAGCCGGATATGAAATGCCGGATGTCTCTGCTAAACTATACCTGACTTATGTGATAAATAATGCAGGTGAGATAAAAGTTACTCAGAAAATGGCTGCCGGTGAAGCAGAGAAAGTGCCCGATATGTTCCGCTTCGGCATGCAGATGCAGATGCCTGATGAATTCTATAGAATCAACTATTATGGCAGAGGTCCTGTGGAAAACTATTCGGACCGCAATCATGCAACGGATTTAGGAATTTACCGTCAGACCGTGAGTGAACAATTTTTTTCGTATATTCGTCCGCAGGAAACGGGTACTAAGACTGATATACGTTGGTGGAGACAACTGAACGAAGCGGGTTCCGGGTTGCAATTTGTTGCGGAAGCCCCGTTCTCAGCATCAGCTCTGAACTATACGATTGAATCTTTGGACGACGGATTGAATAAAGATCAGCGCCATTCGCCGGAAGTAATCCCGGTGGATTATACGAATATTTGCATAGACAAGGCTCAATTGGGTCTGGCTTGTGAAAATAGTTGGGGAGCTATCGCTTATCCGCAATACCGTTTGCCATACGGTAATTATGAATTCAGCTTTATAATGAAGCCGGTATTTAATAAAGTTTATTGATGTGATAAATTCGGATTATGAAAAAATTATGGTTGTTGTTCTTATTGATAGGAACCTATTGTTATGCTGGTGAAAAAAAACATACGGTTGATTCGCCTGACGGAAAGATACAGTTAGCGATTATTCAAACGGATGCCGGTGAGCTGACTTATCAGCTATCTGTGAAGCGTAAACAAGTGATTGAGGCTTCTGCATTGGGATTTAAAACAGAGGATGGGGTGTCTTTTCCTTCCCAAGGATGGAAAATGAGAAAGGTTATCCGTAACAAAGTGAATTCTGTTTGGAAGCCTCTGTGGGGAAAGCGTGCCGTAGTACCCGATAAATACAATGAGATGAAGTTGTCTTTTGTGAATGAAGCGGAATCATCGGATGCTTTGGAGATAGTGGCGCGGGCTTATAATGAAGGTGTGGCTTTTCGCTATGTGTTGCCTCAAGGGGCGGGTTCTGCACTGGAACTTACCACTTTTAATTTTGCAGGCGACTATATCGCGTGGTATTATAATGGAGAAAGGCATAATATCGGTCCGGAACGATTGACCGAAACAGATGGTGAACGCTTGCCTGTGATGACGGTGAAAGCTGCGGATGATTTATACCTGGCTGTACATGAGGCTTGTCTGGATGAGGGTGAACCCTTGAAACTGAAATCGGAAAAGGGGCGATGCTTGTTTTCTGTTTCTGCGAAACCGCATTTACTCCGTGTAGGATATCAATCGGCATGGCGTGTGGTGCTTTGCGGTAACCGGCCGGGTGATCTGGTGGATTCTCATCTTGTGGAATTACTGAATCCGGAACCTTCCGGAGAATATGATTTCTCATGGGTGAAGCCGGGAGTTGCGTTATGGGACTGGCGTATGAATGGTGCTCAGTGGGACGGGTTTAATTATACGATGTCCTATCCTTCCTGGGAAAGAGCGGTTGATTTTGCCGCAGAGCAGGGTTTTGCTTATCTGGTTCTTGATGCCAACTGGTATGGACCCGAGTTTGAGCAGGGTTCGGACCCCGTTAAGGGAGATAAGGCCAGGGATGTGCGAAAATTGATTCAATATGGAAAGCAGAAAGGAGTGGGTATCTGGTTGTATCTGAATGATGTGGGAGGACGTAATTATCCGTTGGAAGAAACTTTGAAACAATATGGGGAGTGGGGAGCTGCCGGAGTGAAGTATGGTTTTATGGCCGGAAACCCTGAAGAGAAGAATACCAGAACAAAGAGTATAACGGAAATGTGTGCACGGTATAAGCTATTGGTAAATTTTCATGATTATCCGGTGCATCCCTATGGGCAGATGCGGACATGGCCCAATGCTGTGACACGTGAATACTGCAAGGCTCAGTTGGACGGACACGAGATTTTCTATCCCAAAACCTTTGTTACTTCGGTATTTGTAAATATGGTAGCCGGCCCGATTGATATGAATAATGGTATGTTTGACTTGCGGCAAGGGAAAACGACGCGTTCGGATAATAACCAGGAGGTACCTTCAACGGTGGTATCGGAAGCTGCACGAACATTGATTACTTTCTCCGGTGCGACGATTATTCCGGATATTCCTGAATATTATCGTAAATATCCTGCTTTACTCCGCTTTTTATCTGCACAGAAAATGCCTTGGCTGGAAAGTAAGACTTTAGATGGCGAAATAGGGGAATATATCGTAATGATGCGTCAAGCGGAAGATGGAGTATTCTTGATAGGAGCTGTCACTAACGAAGAAAGTAGAACTTTACGTGTGCCGCTGTCTTTCTTAGGTAAAGGAGACTATGAAGCGGAAATTGTAGAAGATGGAGAGAATGCCCATTATTTAAGTAACAGGGAAACGATGAAGATTTCTAAAAAAAGAGTAACCCGGAATGAGGTTCTGAATATAAAGTTGGCACCGGGTGGTGGGACTTGTATCCGTATTGGAAAAGAAATAAAACAGTAGCTACTTGCTACTGTTTTATTAATCTTACTTCATATATCTCGCCTATTTGCTTGTTTGGTTTTGCCACAAACTTGACGCGTACTTGTTTCTTATCCTGCAAAAGAGTATCCGGAATGTCATAGGTTTCTGCTTTGAACTCCGATATGCGGTATTTGCCGGTGTTATTGATAGAACGGAGAAATACATCATCCATATAAATATCGAACTCATGGCTTTTCCATTCGCCCACTCCCCAATACTTGAGGCGTAGCTTGAGGTCGGTCAGACCATCGGTTTGCATGAGGTAGCTAAAATAATGTCCGTTGCGGGCGTCGCGGTAGAAGACATTATTTGTATTACCGGTGTATGACTCGTCGGTCTCCATCTTGTGGTCGGTTTCCGGTTGTTGTTCACCCGGCTGCACTTTGTCGACCGTCTTTGCTTCGAGTGCCTGGCGTTCCTGTTCCTGCTTGGCGATGTTATCGACGTACTGCTTGTAACTGCCTTCGGTAAGGGCAAGCCAATACATCATATAGCGAGAGTCATGAATTTCGAAGAATGGTTGCAATTCTCCTTCAATCTTGTTCTCCATGCGGGTGCTCAGTGTGAAATGCAGTGGTTTGCCGGGCACAGGAGTGAGCTGTGACGGGATGCTGGCAATGTCATTGTTGATGAGAATTGGAGCTTTATCAATAGGTTGCTTTAGACCACCTGCATACTGCCCGAAACGGCTATCATCCGCTATGAGTGAAGCCATCGACTCTGTACCGGTTTTCATACCGAGAAGGATAGGCCCATGCATGAGAGCAACGTACTGCGGTTCGTTGGGTAGATAGCGCAGGGATGAGTGCATTGGGAAATGGATATTCACCGCATCGCCTTTTTTCCATTTACGATGGATGCTGACGTAGGATGACGGACCTGTAATGATGTCGACAGGTTTTCCGTTTACACTGACCTTAAATTCGCCCGGATGTACCCATCCCGGATAGCGCACCATGAGATTGAATGTACCTTTGCCTTCCGCAATAGTAACAGTACTGTTTTCAGAATAAGGGAAAGCCGTCTCCTGACGTAACGTGATGCCACGTTCCTTCCAGTCGAGCTGCGAAGCCGCATATAGATTCACAAAAAGAGCATCACCTACATGGGTGTAGATGAATTGTCCGTACTTACCATGGTTCTCCATGCCGGTGCCTACACAACACCACATTGCTTCATTAGGAGCAGAGTAGTTGCGATAGTGGCGGGGACGGGCAGGCGTGAAATAGACATAGCCTCCATGTTCCGGATGCTGGGTAGAAAGTATATGGTTGAAAGTAGCAAGCTCGTAGTAGTCGGCATACCGCGCTTCCGGGTTACGGCGATGGAGGTCTTCTGTTAGTTTCAGCATATTGTTGGTGTTGCAGCTCTCAGGCCCGTCAATGTCATTGATGAAATCCATGCAAGCATCCTTGGCAGGGAAGTGTTCACGACGGCTATTCCCGCCAAATGCAAGGCTGCGCTCGCCTGTTACGATATCCCAGAAGAATGAACTTGCCGCATGATAATCTTCATTGCCCGATAACTCTGATATACGCTCGAAGCCGATAACTTTGGGTACCTGCGTATTGGCGTGCATATTGTCGAGACAGTCCTGCCGCTGCGACATAGGAGTAAATAACCGTTTATGAGAGAAACGCTTCGCACAGTCAAGGTACTTCTGTTCGTGGGTAATGGCATACGCATCGGCAAGCACCTCGTTCATGCCGCCATGTTCATTGCCAAGCATCCGTTCCATTTGTTTGTCCGACAGGTGCGATGTGATGTCAACCGCCCAATTACAAAACTGTAGAAAAAGACTCTTTGCCTGTTCGTTGCCGCAATATAGCCATGCATCGCGTAAGCCGGCATACATCTTATGCAAATTGTAGAACGGTGCCCATGAGCCACTGTATACGCGGAAGTCTCCGTCTTTAAAGCCATTCCAAATATTCTGGCTGTTAGGCATTCCGCCCATGTAGCCAACACCCCATTGGGGATGATTCTTGCAATTGGCTTCGGCACATTCGGCAATTTCACTGATAATATACTCCATGCGCTTGCGACATTCTTCATTGCCGGTGGCTGCATTGATGGCCATAGCTGTGAGGTAATGTCCCCCCACATGTCCGTCCAATCCGTCCCAATTGGGATAACACTTTGCTTTGGGTGTCAGTCCTGCCTCTTTTCGATAGGGAGCCATCAAACGGTCACAGTCGTACTTGAGCAATGTCTCGATATTCAGGTCACGGGCATGTTTCAACGGCCCTTCGAGGAGTGTTATTTGTGAGAGCGGAAACTCGTTGGGATACAATTTATCTTGTGCATTTATCGCTGTGGCTGCACATATAAATAGTAGAATAGTAAATGTTTTTTTCATGGTTACATTCTGATATTCTTATGCAAGAGGGGTAAACACAACCTTATATGTTTTAACTACCCCTTTATAATCGAATTTCACAATAGCAGTTCCGGAAACCGATGTTGCCTGGATAATTTCTACTTTCACATTCTTATCAGTTGCTGATGCCGATACAGTAGGGGTTCCGGTAGTTCCGGCCGGAAGTTTGTAAACAGTTTCATAGATATCATAGCCGGTAATACCATTGCTTTCAGTAGAACGTACAGGAGTTGCCGGTATTTCGATTGCTTTTCCATTGACCTCTATATTTACTTTGGGGACAATAGGGCGAGTGATCTTCTTTTTGTTTGAACTGAATCCCAAGCCGGCTAAATCGAAAAGATTGCCCGTTTCTTCGCTTTCAGCAACGAGATAGATTGCATGTTTCTTGTCCAGGTGGTCAACAAACTTCGATACATCAATTGTAAACTGTTCCGTTTTCTGCGCCGAGTTAGCGGGAACAACTATTTCACCTATCTTCGTTCCTTTCCAGGTTTCGTTGTCCCACGGACCGTCTAACCAAACGTTCACTTTAAACGTCTTTGATGTTTTCGGTGCAAGGAAGAGATTGAAGGTTGTTTTGTTTCCCTTTTTAGTTCCTTCGAAAGCTTTCAGGCCCAGTTTATCTTTATTTAATCCACCGAAACCGAAGTATTTATATCCTATTATATGGCCGTTCTTCACGTTTGTGATAGGAGCGTGGTTATCCCAGATGTCCCATGAATCCTGTTGGATACGTCCGTCGGAGAGATAACATGCGAATCCTGCGGAATAATACTGATAAGGATCAAGACCAAATATGTGGAATCCTTCCGAGGTTACTTCTGCTCCTTTATATTCATTCCCCTGGCTGTCTTTGGCTGTCCAGATTTTATCTTTTGCATAGGGATCGTAGGCTCTGATGGATACTTTACCGCCTTCCGATACCGGCTTCTTATCCCATTCCACATGGATTGGAGCTACCATTGACTGGCGGGCGTTTCCGAATCCACGGGGCGGGCGGTGATAGAATACATACCATTGTCCGTTGATGAGTTCTATACTTCCATGCGTATTGTGCCCTGCATTAGTTGTTTGCAGACGTGAACCATCCTGGTTTAGCACCGGTGCACGCGAATCGACCAGAACACCGCCGCTCTTCCACGGACCCAGCGGGGAATCACCATAAGCGTAACGCAAAGTGGAGTTGGAGCTGCCCAATCCATAGTCGGGGCCTGAATGTCCGCTATAGATGGTCACGTATTTGTTTCCGATCTTACGTATGGATGAAGCTTCAAAGAAGTTGAATGCTTCAAGGTCCTCTCCGGGAAAGATATGCGGATATGAAATATTCTTCGGACCGCGGTTGTTACCTTTGCGAACGCCTGCCGGCATAAAATAAGGAATAACCTTTGTTCCCGGACGTACGGAATACATGGTGTTCTGATCCAGTTGGGCGGCTAATGAACGTTGGAATCCCCAATATCCATAAGCTCTGAACCCAATTTCATAATCTGGATCGTTCGGGTCTGTGATATATTCAATATATACCGACGGGTCGAATCCCAGAATACTTCCGGGTAGGGTTTTTGTACCATCAGCGGTCAGGTTGATAGGGGTAAAAGGTCCGTCAGGACGGCTTCCTTTGGCAACCATTGCTTCTCTGTCTCTACCGCGGCTATGCGGGTACAGATAATATTCTTTTGTGCCGTCCTTCCTTTTCACTTCAACAAGGTCGGGAGCGTACATCACATCCCATTGTCCTTCTACCTGATAGGTAAAGATAGCTCCTTCGTCACGCCAGCTTGATAAATCTTCTACGGGTGCTGACCACATTCTGATGTCCGGCCCGCAATAACTGCCGAAACGGACATCGTGCGAACCGATGATGTAAGCGCGAAACTTTCCCGGATTGTCGGGGTCTTCAAAAACACGGGGTTCTCCGTCCGGCAAATGTTCCCATAACGGTAGATACGGATTACCAGCTCCATGATAAACAAACTTGGACGTTTTGGGCTGATTATTATTACCGGCTATTGCTTTTGTTATTACAAACATGGGGACAATAGCAAATAATAATAAAATGATTTGAATTCTTTTCATAACCAATCTAATCTTTTTTATACGTAAATATTTATGTTATTATTTGTTCAATAGGACACTATGCGACAAAAGTAAGCTATCGAAGAATGACTGGCTTTCGATATTAGATATTTGAATTTCAAAATCAGATATATTTGTGATAATCCTTATAAGTATTGAATAAGAAGATAGATTGTTTTCTCATGTGCCTTTTGTTATTTATTGAATAATAACTGTGCAAAATTATACAGATTGTTTCTCCATACCGGCCAAGTGTGTCCACCCGGATATTCGGAATACGTATACTTCAGTTTTAGTGTATCAAACTCTTTAAGCATATTCTGGCAGTTCTGGTAGGCTATATCTTCTTTGCCTCCCATGGCGATCCAGAGTAATCTGAGTTGAGAGTCTATTGCTGCTTTATTCTTGTTGATAAACTCGTATTGGCCATCTGCGATTTTCTGGTAGAAAGGTAGCCATCCGGAACTGAATACACCGAGATGAGCGAACAAATCTGTATGGTATAGGCCGGCATAAAGTGTTTGTATGCCTCCCATAGAGAGGCCTGCAAGTGCCCGGCTGTCTGCTTCTTTTCTGACACGGTAGTTATCTTCTACAAATGGAATGACAGCCTGCATCAGCTCGGCTTCGAATGCTTTCAAGGCACCGGCATTGAACCCGGCAGAAGCCATATTGCCATCGAGCATCACTATCAACATCGGTTTAGCTTTTCCCTCAGCGATCAGGTTGTCCATTATCAGATCGGTTTTGCCTTGTGTAGCCCAACCGCGTTCATCTTCTCCGCCACCATGCAACAGGTATAAAACAGGATATTTTTCAGCCGTGTGGGTGTCATATCCGGCAGGTGTATATACAAAGAAGCGTCTCCACGAACGACTTACTTCCGAATAGTAGCGTTTCATGCGGATATCACCATGTGGCACATCCTTCAGTGCATAATATTCTCCACCCTTGAAAGGAACTTCAATGCCGCTTGCCATGCGTCCCATGCCATAGAAAGTCTCACTTCCGGGATCGGATACCGCTACTCCGTCAATCAATAGTGAATAGTAATGAAAACCTTCACCCAAAGAATCGGTTACCGTTTCCCAGATACCTCCTTCCTGTCTGACCATATCGTATTTCCGTCCCAGGTCTATCTGTACTTTCTGTGCATCCGGGGCTTTTATGCGAAAAATAGCGCGGTGGTCTGCCGTCAGTTGCGGATATTTGGAGTTCCGTACGTTGGATTCTGCGCGTGCTCCATGAAGGCCATATTTGTCGAAGCTTGACGTATCTACAGGCTTGAATAGCAATTGAGAGAACAGGTAGAGGTCGTTTTTCCATACATTGAAGTCGTGGCCTCCGGGCTCCACATAGAAGATATGGGGAATCCGATGCTGTTGCAGGTAGAGGTGAGTACGTTCGCTGAAAGACATCAGGTTGTCATTGTCCCCGCAGGATATCCACAGCAGTTTTAGTTGCTGTGTGGTAGCTTCCGGATTTGGAACAAGCACTTCGGGTGCTTTGGTGTTGGGGGCGGATGAGAATCCTCCTACCCAAGCAAATTTATCCAGATTTCCCAGACCAAAGTTTAAGGATTGCCCGCCACCCATTGACAGTCCTGCGATGGCCCTGCTCTCTCGATTCTTGATTACAGGATATGTCTTCTCAATAAAAGGAACTAGGTCGTTCAGCAGATCTTTTTCAAAAATGGCGAAGCCTTCCACTTTATCCGGAGCCATGATATTGCCCGTAGCGCGGTCATCTTTTATGGCTCTTCCGTTGGGGAATACTACGATCATCGGTGTTAGTTTACCTTCGGCATACAGGTTATCGAGAATGATTTGTGGTTTGCCATTATTGAACCACTCCAGTTCATCGCCACCGATACCATGCAGCAGATAAAGTACAGGGTATTTCTTGCTCTTACTGAAGCCGGGAGGGGTATAAACCAATGCTTTCCGCTTCGTACCAACGGTTTTAGAGTTATAAGTCACTGTTTCTATTTTCCCTTGGGCTATTCCTGCCTTTTCTACGTCGAAACCAGCCTGGGAGTGGGGGATGGTACTTTGTGCCTGTACCCCGAAGCAATACGCCAATGCGCATACTAAAATGATTGCAATGTTTTTCATGGTTCTGAATTTTATGTCACAAACATACAGCATTCTGTTTTCTCAGCCCAATAATGATGTTACATGTTTCTTTCCTGATGTTACATCTTTTGAAAAATGTACGGAGTAAGTACAGTAGAGCTGCGGTAAGTTTTATCTGAAATCTAAAATCAAATGTCTGGAATTGACAATGACTATAATACAATAGGCCTATTTTTGCATTGTGCCAGATCGTATGGAAGTATGATTATAAATGGAAATAAATAAGGATTAGGAAATGAAGAAAAAATGGATTCTATTGTTACTGATAACGATTAGTTTTACAAACCTTGCTGCGCAGGACGCGCTTTATCCGAACACTTTTCCTTTGGGAGATGTGAGAATAACTGCAGGCCCTTTTAAGCATGCCTGTGATTTGAACGTTAAGGTTCTGCTTCAATATGATACCGATCGTCTGCTGGCCCCTTTCCTGCGTGAAGCAGGATTACCTAAGAAAGCGGAAACGTATGGTAACTGGGAAAAAGACGGTCTTGACGGGCATATCGGTGGGCACTATCTGAGCGCTTTAGCCATTCATTATGCCGCTACAGGTAATCAGGAGTGCAAAAAACGCATGGATTATATGGTTTCTGAATTTGCGCGTGTACAGCAGGCTAATGATGACGGTTCTATTTGCGGCTTTCCGAACAGTAAGAAGTTTGCGGAAGAAATAAGAAAAGGAAATGTAGGCATTGTATGGAACTACTGGGTGGCCTGGTATAATATGCATAAAACCTATGCCGGACTGCGGGATGCCTGGCTTTACGGTAAAAATGAAAAAGCGAAAAAGATCTTCTTGAAGTTCTGTGACTGGGGTGTCGACGTTATTTCTAATTTAGACGACCGGCAAATGGAGCGTATGCTGGATAATGAATTCGGTGGTATGAATGAAGTGTATGCGGATGCTTGGCAAATGACCGGCAATCCTAAATACCTCGATACGGCGAAGCGCTTTTCACACAAGCAGATTTTCGATAGTATGACAAGGCGCATTGATAACCTGGATAACAAGCATGCCAATACACAAGTGCCTAAAGCCGTGGGATATCAACGTGTGGCCGAACTTAATTCGAAAACTGCTTCGGATTACAATGAATTTATGACTGCTGCTGAATTTTTCTGGGAGACTGTAGTTTTTCATCGCTCTTTGTCATTAGGCGGAAACAGTCGGGGTGAGCATTTTCCCGAAGCAGGAAAATGTTCCGATTATATGCATGAACGTCAGGGACCGGAGTCGTGTAATACTAACAATATGCTGAAACTTACCGAAGGTCTGTTCCGTATCCATCCCAAAGTGGAATATGCCGATTTTTATGAACGTGCCCTGTATAATCATATCCTTTCTACCCAGCACCCTGAACATGGGGGATACGTATATTTCACACCTGCTTGCCCCTCGCATTATCGTGTTTATTCGGCACCGGGAGAAGCAATGTGGTGTTGTGTAGGTACCGGTATGGAGAATCATGGTAAATACGGGCAGTTTATTTATACCCATGATACGGTGGATAATGCTCTGTATGTGAATCTTTTTATACCTTCCGAATTAAACTGGAAAGAGAAAAAGATTAAGATTGTACAAGAAACGGACTTTCCGAATGAAGAAGGGACTACGTTGACTGTTAATCCTTCCAAAGCAACACAGTTTAAACTGCTGATACGTTATCCCTCATGGGTGGAGCAGGGAAAAATGCAGGTGGTCTGCGATGGAGTTGATTATGCAAAAAATGCACAGCCAGGTTCTTATATAGCCATTGATCGCCAATGGTCAAAAGGAGATGTGGTGGAAATAAAAACTCCGATGACCGTGAGAATTGAAGAACTGCCTAATGTACCTAACGCTATCTCGATCATGCGTGGCCCTATATTGTTAGGTGCGAGGACGGGAACGGAAAATATGCCCGGATTAATTGCCGGAGACGGGCGTTGGGAGCATATTGCACACGGATCTCTGGTTTCACTTTTTGATGTACCTTATATCATAGGGGAAAGAAGTGATATTCTGAATAAATTGAATCGTATGAAGCCGGTCGAAGGAAAATCTTTTAGTTTTACTGTTCCCGGTTTGTTTACTCAGGAAAAATATAAGAATCTGATACTTGAACCATTCTATGGAATTCATGATAGCCGCTATATGATGTATTGGTTATCAATGCCCGAGCCCGCATTCAGGGAATATAAACAAGCCGTAGAAGCTAAAGAGAATGGGAGAATGATACTCGACAAGCGTACTGTGGATATGGTATCATCGGGTGAGCAACAACCTGAGTCGGATCATGCAATGAAAACTCAGGATTCGCATCGCGGAGTACATGCCGGTGAGGCGTGGCGTGATGCCCGTAATGGAGGATATTTCGAATATACACTGACCACGAAAGGAAATGAGAATCTCTCATTGATGGTCCGTTATTGGGGAGCTGAGTCTGGTAGTAGAAGCTTTGATATTCTGGTTGATGGTCAAACTATCGCTACGGAAAATATTGTCGGGAAATGGAAGAAAGACTTGTTCTGCAATGTGGAATATAATATTCCGGCCACTTTGCTGAAATCGAAAGATAAAATTACGGTTAGGTTCCAGAGTAAGTCGGATACTACAGCAGGAGGGATTTTTGCAGTACGATTGTTGGTTCCAGAATCGACGGTGACAGATAAATAAAAGTCTTTTTGGGGAACATATCGGGTAGGTGTGAGCGTGACCAGGAAGAAATATTCATAACCTGCCTGAAATGAATTAACTTAATCAACGAATTTGGATAGCTTATTGATTATCAGCAAATAGCATTTACCGATAGTTGATATCACTATGTAAAAGCGTTTACCGCAGTATGTAACGCCATTTACTCCTTATTGTAACGCTCTTTACCACGGTATGTAACGAGCTTTACTTCGGCGTGTAAATGAAGTTATCATTGGGGGTAAACAGGGTTTCCATGGAAGGAAACAAAGTTTCATGCGGCAGGGGTGTTGTACTAACTAAATATGTATGTTTATGAACTTACTTAGAAAAACATGGGGGATTGTAATAGCTGTTATAATCAGTTCGTGCCACTCGGCAACATTTGATACTATTTCTCCTGACGGAGCCTTAAAGGTTGGTGTAGTGACAACAAAGGATGGCGATTATGGAAAAGCCGCTTTCGTTGTGCATTACAAGGGAGATAGTATTCTTTTTCGTTCCGAACTGGGATTGGAAACAGATGCGCAAAAGTTTGCCGGTAACTTAAGACTGAAATCAGTTTCGGAACCGAAATCCGTGATTGATGATTATAGGATGATTACGGGAAAACGGAGCCATTGTGTGAATGAGGCTTCCGAACGGGTTTATTCTCTGGAAAACAATGAAGGGCAAACTTTGGAGGTAACGTTTAGGGTGTACAACGATGGGATTGCATTTAAGTATGGGCTTAAGGCTATTTCGGATGAAGAACATATCATTAATGAATATACGGCGTACGCCTTGCCACAAGGGAGTAAAAGATGGATACAACAATATGATCCGGGTTATGAAAAGTTTTTCCCGCTGTCTACTGACGGTAAGCTTGCCAATCGCCCGGAGGTTGACCTTTGGGGCTATCCGGCGCTTATAGAGCCACGGGATTCTGTGTTTGTGCTGATTACGGAGGCTAATATCAGACGGGGGCATTGTGGCTCTTTTCTGTATAACGGGGATAATCGCGATAATTATCAGGTACGATTGGGCGATAAAAAACTTGCTTTTAGCGGTGTGTGGGAGTCTCCATGGCGATTGCTTATTGCTGGTTCTTTAGCTGATATTACTGAGTCTACACTGGTGACGGATGTGTCTGACCCTTCTAAGGTGGAGGATACGGAATGGATAAAACCCGGAATGGTGTCATGGATTTATTGGGCATACAACCATGGTTCTCAAGATTATCAAATCGTGAAGGAATACATTGACCTAGCAGTCAAGATGAAGTGGCCTTATGATCAGATCGATTGGGAATGGGATGTAATGAGAAATGGGGGAAACATCCAAGATGCCGTGAAATATGCTTTGAGTCAAGGTGTTAAACCTTTGGTCTGGTATAATTCGAGCACGAATTGGATAGGTCCCGGTCCTCTCTTTCGTCTGAATAAAAAGGCAGACAGGGAAAAGGAATATAAATGGTTAAGCGATATGGGAGTTGCCGGCATTAAAGTTGACTTCTTCTCGGGTGATAGTGTTTCTACAATGAATTATTATATAGATCTGCTTGAAGATGCCGTGAAGTATAAATTGATGCTTAACTTTCATGGTGCCACTATTCCTCGCGGATGGCAACGTACGTATCCTCACATGATGTCGGTGGAGGGAGTATATGGGGCGGAATGGTACAATAACACTCCAGTTTTGACGAATCGGGCTGCGGAACACAATGCTACCTTACCCTTTACGAGAAATGTCGTAGGTCCAATGGATTATACTCCGGGCACTTTCTCTGATTCTCAGCATCCGCATATCACCTCTTACGGTCATGAATTGGCATTACCGATAATTTTTGAGTCGGCCTTGCAGCATATGCCGGACAGGCCTTCGGTTTACTATGATATGCCGGAACCTGTAAAGAAGTTATTATCGGATTTGCCGGTAGCCTGGGATGATACGAAGCTTTTGGCCGGCTATCCGGGTATGGAGGTTGTTATGGCACGGCGCAAAGGAGATGTATGGTATATTGCAGGGATTAATGGAACCAATAAACCGAGAACCCTTTGTTTTTTGCTGAAAGACCTTTCCGTTGTCGGTAAGAAAATAACCTTGTTTGAGGATGGTATATATGACAGAAGCTTTACTATTGCAGAGGATCTTCCTTTGTCAGAAGACGAAATGAGTGTGGAGATAAAATGCTTGCCGCGTGGAGGATTTGTAGCTGTTATAAAATGATAAACATGAGAATTTATATATTTCTGTTAACTGTTTGTTTTACCTTTCAGATGCGTGCACAGCAAGTACCTGATTGGGAAAATCCTCGCGTAGTAGATATCAATAAAGAGGAGTATCACAGTACATTGACGTTGCCGTCCGGGAAATCCTCGTGTGAAGAGATTGTGCCTTTGAACGGGAGGTGGAAGTTTTATTGGTCTCCCGATCCGCAAAGTCGGCCGTCGGACTTTTATAAAAATAATTTTGATGTGAGTGGCTGGGATAACATTTCTGTACCGGGGACATGGCAGTTACAAGGCTATGGAAAACCTATTTATACCAATTGGACATATCCTTTTAAGAAAGACCAGCCGAAAGTGACGGGAGAACCTCCCAAGCATTTTTTTAGTTATGAGAATCGAAATCCGGTGGGGGCTTATGTGACAACTTTCGATGTTTCGGAGGATATGAAAGATAAGCAATTGTATCTGCACTTCGAAGGAGTTAAGTCGGCTATGTATGTATGGATTAACGGGGAAAAAGTAGGATATAGCCAGAATTCTATGGCTCCGGCGGAGTTTGATATTACCGGATATGTAAATGAGGGGCAAAACCGTCTGGCGGTAGAGGTATACCGTTGGTCGGATGGCAGCTATCTGGAAGATCAGGATATGTGGCGTTTTAGTGGGATTTATCGCCCGGTAGAGTTATGGGTACGCCCTAAAATCCATATAAAAGACTATTCACTGACTACCGATCTGGCAGATGATTTTTCGTCTGCCGGTTTTAAGGCAAAAGTCTGGTTAAGAAACTTGTCGGACAGTAAATCGGGAAAACTGAGTCTTGAGGTTCTGTTAAAAGGGAAGAATCGGAATGAGGAAAGATTTGTGAAACGGTTAATCACTCCTGTAAAGAATTTGCTGGCAACATCCACAGGCTGCTATACTTTGTCATCTGTTGTGGAAAATCCGAAGCTATGGTCGGCGGAAAAGCCAAACTTGTATGATGTTGAAATTAGGCTTTACGATGGTAAGAAGGTGGTTGAGGAGTTTCAATCACATATAGGAATATGGAAATGCGAGATTGATGGAAATGTATTTAAGTTTAATGGACAGCCTGTTAAATTGAAGGGAGTGAATCGCCATGAACATCATCCACGCACCGGCCGACTTGTGGACAGTGAGACTATGGAAAAGGATTTGAGACTGATGAAACAAGCCAATATTAATATGATCCGTACTGCACACTATCCTAATTCCCCGTTGTTTTATGAATTGTGTGACAGATATGGTTTCTATGTGATGGATGAGGCTAATCAGGAAAGTCATGATTATGGTTTAGGTAATAAAATACTTGGTGATAACCCGGAATGGACGTTAGCGCATGTAGACAGGGCACTTGCATTGGTACAACGAGATAAGAATCACCCTTGTGTGGTCTTTTGGTCTTTGGGTAATGAAGGAGGTGCCGGACGCAATATGCAGACCATGGCAGATACAATACAGGCCATAGATGCTTCACGTATTATTTTTAGCGATACCGATCTTTCTGTATCGGCTTTTAATGATCCTTCTTATTATACTCCCGGAAAATTTAAGGAATATGCCCGGGAAAAACGTGATAAACCTATCTTTATGCGTGAGTATGCTCATGCCATGGGAAATTCAGTAGGCAATTTGCAGGAGTATTGGGATGTCATTGAGGCTAATGATCACGTTTCAGGTGCGGCTATTTGGGATTGGGTCGATCAGGGAATTGCAAAGAGGATAAATCCGGGATATAAGAAAGGAGTGGAAAATTCAGGTTCTTTGCTATTGAAGGAAGGTGAATTTTGGGCTTATGGAGGAGATTTCGGTGATTTTCCTAATAATGGGGATTTCTGTTTTAATGGTTTAATTGGGGCTGACCGTGTTCCTCATCCACACTACTATCAGGTTCAGAAAGTGTATCAGAATATTGGTTTTTCACTTGAAGGTCCGAATAAGGTGCGTCTTACCAATAAGTATGAATTTACGGCTTTGGATGAGTTCGATTATGAGTATGAATGGTTGCAGAATGGTGAACTTGTAAAGTCGGGAGAAGTACCGCTTGTAGCTGGAGATCATTTGGATATTCCCTCTTTCACGGGATCGGGTGAGCTTTTCCTGAATGTATTTGCCAAGCTGAAACAGAGTACATGCTGGGCTGAAAAAGGTTTTATTATTAGTAAGGAACAATTTTTGGTGAATATGGCCAAACCGGAGTCTATTGTTTCGGAAGGGGGAAGTGTTGAAGTGAATGCATCACAGGCTACTATTGAGATAATGGCTGGATTGAATTGTTTCATCGTAGATGTGAAATCCGGTGCTTTGACAAGTTGGAAAAATGATGGAACGGAAATTCTATATGCTCCTTTAGAACCTTATTTCTGGAAACCGGCGGACAGTAATCAGATGAATAATGGTTATAATAACCGTTTAGGAATATGGAGAAACGCTGCTGGTGAACGTGTAGTCGAAGGTGTGGATTATTCTGTGAAGAATGGGCTGGCTGTAGTGGAGGTTAGTATGTCGTTGCCTGTGGTAGGTGCTGCTTATCAATTGCACTATACTGTAAATGGGAGCGGAAAGATACAAGTTGAAGCTCTCTATAAACCAAAAAAAGAAAAGATCCCATTGATGCCTAAGTTTGGAATGAGGATGCGTTTACCCTCTTCCATGGATTATGTCAAATGGTATGGTCGTGGTGAGTTTGAGAACTATCCGGATAGGAAAACGGCTGCTTTAGTCGGTTATTATACAACGGATCTCAATAGTTTTGTTACGGATTATGCTTTTCCACAGGATAATGCAAACAGGTGTGATGTCCGTTGGTTTTCATTGAATGATAAGGAGAACCGGACTATAAAAGTGACAGGCTTGCAACCGCTCTGCTTTCGTGTGTGGCCGTATGGTGAGGAAGATTTGGAAAAGAGCAGACATGCTTATGAACTACCCGGACGCGATTATGTGAATGTGAATATTGATTTGAATATTCATGGCGTAGGAGGTGCTGATTCTTGGGGGGCAAGAACATTGGATGAATATACAATGGATGGCAATCAAGCTTATTATTATGGTTATTTGATGGAATATTATGATTGATAGCCATCAATTTATCTAATATTGAAAGTCAAATATCTAATATTGAAAAAGGTGTATAATGATATGCAGCTATTTTTGTATCGTACAAAATTATGGAATGCGAATTTTAATCATTAAATGTAATAAATACCATGAAATCAATTAAAATTGTATTAATATTAATGGCGCTGTGTTGTTGTATCCCACTTGCGGGGCAAGATTATCAGCAAATTCCTGAGGGAATTAAGGCGACCGTTAATTCTGTAGATGTAGAATTGCAATTCTATACTCCGTCAATTGTAAGAATACTAAAATCTCCTAATGGGTGGAAGTATACAAAGGAGAGCCTTTCTGTAATAGAAACTCCTCAGAAGGTGAAGACTGCCGTTACTCAGGAAGGCAATATTGTAAGACTGAAAAGTAGTGAAATGGGGGTTACTCTTAACTTGGAGTCTGGTGTTGTGTCTTTCTTTAATGCGAAAGGAGAGCCGTTGCTTAGTGAAAAAGGAAAGCCCGAGTTTACCGATTTTGATGATGCGGGAACCAAAACGTTTGCAATCAAGCAATCGTTTATTTTAGATAAAGATGAACCTCTTTATGGATTAGGAATCCTCCAGAATGGAAAAATGTCACAACGTAATCAAACCAAACACCTTGTACAGGGCAATGTGGAGGACGTGGTTCCATTTGTACAGTCAGTGAAAGGATATGGTCTTTTCTGGGATAATTATTCACCAACTAACTTTGCTGATAAAGCGGAAGGGACGTCTTTTCAATCTGAAGTAGGAGATTGTATAGACTATTACTTCATGTATGGTGGAAATGCTGATGGTGTAGTTGCACAAATGCGTGCATTGACCGGACAAGTACCCATGTTTCCTTTGTGGACTTACGGTTATTTCCAAAGCAAGGAACGCTATAAAAGTCAGGAAGAAACAGTAGGAGTGGTGAGAAAATATCGTGAATTAGGTGTTCCTCTTGACGGAATTATTCAGGATTGGCAATACTGGGGACACAATTATTTGTGGAATGCTATGGATTTCAAAAATCCGTTGTTCAACGAACCTCAAAAGATGATTAATGATGTACATGGAATGAATGCGCACATGCTGATTTCTATCTGGTCTTCGTTTGGACCAATGACCAAACCTTATAGAGAACTGGATAAGAAAGGTATGCTGTTTAACTTCTCTACATGGCCTCAGTCGGGACTTGAAACTTGGCCACCCGATATGGAATATCCCTCCGGAGTACGTGTATACGATGCTTATAATCCAAAAGCTCGTGATATCTACTGGAAATATCTGAATGAAGGCATTTTTAAATTAGGCATGGATGGATGGTGGATGGATTCTACAGAACCTGACCATTTAGACTGGAAACCGGAAGACTTTAATACGAAGACTTATCTGGGTTCATTCCGTAAAGTACGCAATGCTTATCCGCTGTTGACAGTAGGTGGAGTATATGATAACCAACGTGCAGTAACTTCCGATAAACGTGTGTTTATTCTTACCCGTTCCGTATTTGCCGGGCAGCAGCGTTACGGAGCCAATGTATGGTCGGGAGATATCGGATCTTCCTGGGAATCACTGCGTAATCAGATTCCGGCAGGCTTAAACTTTACCCTTACCGGAAATCCTAATTTCAATACTGATATAGGTGGTTTCTTTGCCGGACATTATAACAAGAGTTGGAATGACGGGAGTGCACCTAAGAATCCAATGTTTCAGGAATTATATGTACGTTGGCTACAATTCGGGACATTTACTCCGATGATGCGTTCGCATGGAGCTGATACGCCAAGAGAAATTTATCAATTTGGGAAAAAAGGCGAACCTGTATATGATGCTATTGAAAAAATGATTAATCTGCGTTATTCTTTGTTGCCTTATATATATTCCACTTCTTGGGAAGTGACTGAACGTCAATCGAGCTTTATGCGTGCTTTGGTAATGGATTTTGCCGGTGATAAGAATGTATGGGATATAAAAGACCAGTATATGTTTGGCAAATCCATTCTTGTAGCGCCGGTGGTCAGTGCGCAGTACACTCAGGAAAAGGTAGTGAAGGTAAATGAGAATGATGGTTGGAATAGAAATAATGCTCAGAAGTTTGAGGATAAAGCTCCGGTAGACTTTATGCAGGCTAAGTCCGCAAAGGTATATTTGCCGGAGGGTGCTACCTGGTATGATTTCTGGACGAATGAAAAGCATGACGGTGGACAGGAAATAGAAAAGGAAACGACTATCGATGTCATTCCTTTGTATGTCAAGGCAGGCAGTATTATTCCAATGGGTCCTAAAGTGCAGTATGCAACGGAAAAACCGTGGGATAACCTTGAATTGAGAGTATATGCCGGTGCCGATGGTTCCTTTGTTCTTTATGAGGATGAATTTGATAACTATAATTATGAACTGGGAGCATATACAGAGATTCCTGTCGTATGGAATAATACATCACGCCAGTTAACCATAGGGGCTCGAAAAGGTGCATATAAGGGAATGTTGAATAATAGAAAGTTCACAATCGTACTTCAAGACGGAACTCAGAAAGTGGTTAACTACAACGGAAAAAGAGTTAGTGTGAAATTCTAGTACTATTGGGAAACATCGATTTTTAAATACCAGAAGTAATGAAGAAACTTATTTTATCCGGATTGACGGTAGCTATACTGTTTATAGCTTCTCCTCTGGGACATTTGAATGCCCAGACCCCTATTATACAGACAAAATTCACTGCCGACCCTGCCCCCATGGTACATAAGGGTATGGTATACCTTTATACTACCCATGACGAGGATTATGCTCCCGAAGGAATGGCAGGTTTCCGCATGAAAGAATGGTTGCTGTACACCAGTACCGATATGGTGAACTGGACTGATCATGGAACCATAGCCAATTTATATAATTTCAAGTGGGCAGATCCTGCCGTATCAGGTTGGGGAGGATTTGAGAATGGTGCCTGGGCTCCTCAATGTATCGAGCGTAATGGAAAGTTCTATTTATATTGCCCGGTACAGGGACGAGGAATCGGAGTGTTGGTTGCAGATAGTCCTTTGGGCCCTTTTACTGATCCTCTCGGAAAACCCTTGATTGGTGCTGAGTATGACAGTATTGACCCGAGTGTATTGATAGATGATGATGGACAAGCATATTTATATTGGGGAAATCCTAATCTCTGGTATGTGAAACTGAATGAAGATATGATTTCCTGTGCGGGAGAGATTACGAAGGATAAATTGATCCGGAAGATAGAAAATCAGAAAGACCCTTATCATTTTCAGGAGGGTCCCTGGGCATACAAGAAGAATGGGCACTATTATATGGCCTATGCAAGTACATGCTGTCCGGAAGGAATTGGTTATGCAATGGGCCCCAGCCCTGTAGGCCCCTGGAAGTTTAAAGGATATATAATGAAACCTAATGGGAAATCTTCTGGAAACCATCCGGGAATCATTGATTATAAAGGTAAATCTTATGTGTTCGGATTTAATTATAGATTGAATTTCATGATAACCGACAAACATCATGAACGCCGTTCTATATGTGTGG
This sequence comes from Bacteroides sp. Phil13, assembly GCF_001940965.1. Taxonomy (NCBI): domain Bacteria; kingdom Pseudomonadati; phylum Bacteroidota; class Bacteroidia; order Bacteroidales; family Bacteroidaceae; genus Bacteroides; species Bacteroides sp. Phil13. The sequence goes on from NZ_MSHA01000049.1 coordinate 135,390, forward strand.
CTGAACTGGAATATAATCCTGACGGCACAATCAAAGAACTACCCTGGTGGGACGACGGTGTCGGAGTTGCACCTGTCGGTACATTGAATCCTTATAAGCGGACTGAGGCAGAAACAATGGCCTGGAGTCAGGGACTCAAGACCGCTAAGGACGATGAAAACAGGATGTATGTTACTTCTATTCATAATAGGGATTTCCTTCAGGTGAAAGCGGTTGATTTCGGCAAGGGGGCAAAAACATTTGAAGTTCGTGCAGCTACAATAACCAAAGGAAAGATTGAAATCCGTTTGGATGGTCTTGATGGTACGTTGCTGGGTGTATGTAATATAAATAATACCGGTGGCTGGAATACGTGGAAAACCTTTACTGCTGATGTAGAGAAGGTGGGTGGAGTTCACGATCTGTACCTTGTCTTTAGGGGAGGCGATGGAGAGATGTTCAACATGGACTATTGGAGATTCAAGTAAGATGACCAGGAAACTGTGTCAGAAATAAATAGCAAATAAATATATATCTGTATCATGAAAAAGATGATGTTGGCATGGCTGACTGTTACTTCATTACTGATGGGGTGTTCCGGTTCGGAAATGTCGGTGAAGGGGACGTATCGTAATCCTGTAATTTATGCTGATGTACCGGATATGTCCGTTACACGTGCAGGAGAGTACTATTATATGATAAGTACCACCATGCACTTGATGCCTGGTGGACCTGTTATGAGGTCAAAAGACTTGGTGAATTGGGAAACAGTGAGCTATGTTTTCGATAAGCTGACTGATAACTCAAAGTATGATTTGATTGGTGGAACTGTTTATGGACGCGGACAATGGGCATCTTCCATACGCTATCATAATGGGAAATTTTATGTATTGTTCTCGCCAAATGATGTGCCCTATCGGTCGTATATATTCACGGCGGAAGATCCGGCCGGGAGGTGGGAACTATTATCGAGAACACAGCATTTTCATGATGCCTCTTTGTTTTTTGATGATGACGGCCATGTATATGTATTCTATGGAACCGGTGAGCTGAAGGAATTGAAGAGTGACTTGTCGGATGTGAAACCCGATGGAGTCAGTATGAAGATTTTTGAACGGGATGCTGATGAACAAGGCTTGCTGGAAGGAAGTCAGGTTGTGAAACATAACGGAAAGTATTATTTGCTGATGATTTCTATGGATTGGAGTATCCCCGGTCGGGTGCGCAGGGAAGTATGTTATCGTGCAGACAAGATAACAGGGCCTTATGAGAAGAAGGTTATTCTGGAACATGATTTTGATGGTTATGGAGGAGTAGGTCAAGGTTGTATTATTGACTCGGAAGAAGGAGATTGGTATGGGGTTATTTTTCAGGATCGCGGAGGAATAGGCCGGGTACCTACTCTTATGCCCTGCCGTTGGATAGACGGATGGCCGATGCTGGGAGATGAAAATGGACATGTACCCTTGACGATGGAAAAAGAGATATATCCGACTGAAAATACCAAAGGAATACTTGGAAGTGATGACTTCAGCGATGAGAAGCTTTCACTCTACTGGCAATGGAATCATAATCCGGTAGATGATAAGTGGTCTTTGACGGAACGTCCGGGTTATCTGCGATTGAAGACCAGCCGGGTGGTTGATAACCTGTATTTAGCTCCGAATACGATTACGCAACGTATGGAAGGGCCGAAGTGCAGTGCTACCATTTCTCTTGATGTTTCTCATATGAAGGATGGGGATGTAGCCGGATTCAGCGCATTCAACGGACATTCCGGGCTTTTGTCAGTGGTGAAGGAAGGGGATGCAAAGCGTCTGGTTATGTCTACCAATGTTGTCAACTTTGATAATACTCCCAATAAGGCAATAGCCAGTGTGGATATAGAAGAAAAAGAACAAGTCGATTTTAATCAGGACGTCATTTATCTGCGTATAGAAGGCGACTTCATGCTGAAACGCGATATTGCTACTTTCTATTATAGCCTGGATAATAAGGAATGGAAGAAGATCGGAACGGATTTCAAAATGCGCTTTGATTATACAAGGCTCTTTATGGGAAGCAAGTTTGCTATCTTCAACTATGCAACAAAGTCGCTGGGAGGTTATGTCGACGTTGATTACTTTGACTTCTCTACCTCCTGATTTGCATAAATAATGACAGATGTTCTGAAGAGGGGAAGCTCTTAAAGAGTGTCGTTGACACTTAGCACAAGTATCCCTGACACTTAGCACAAGTATGCCCGACACTTAGCACAAGTCTCAATCCCCTTTCAGAATGCTCTGTAGGGCATGTCTAACTTAGAAAACAGAGCGTATGGCGTTTTTTAAATCTATTTACAAAAGCATATCCGGGACGTGGCACTTTTTGCCTACTTTCCCTCAAAACTTAATACTTATGAAACATTTTTTAGTTATAGCAGCGTTATTAATTTGCGGTGCAATAAAAGCGGAAGAGAAACAAATTACAAGTCCCGATGGGAAAATATTGGTAACTATCTCCGATAAAAATGGGCAACCTTCATATAGCATCAGCTATAATGGTACTCCTTTCATTCATTCTTCTCCTTTGGGGCTTGTGACTAATGTCGGTGATTTTTCCCGGGATATGTCTTTGGGACAGAATGTCCGGTCGAACAAAATTGACGAGACCTATACATTGCCTAATATAAAGCAGAGCAATGTGCACTATGTGGCTACAGAAGCTGTATACCAGTTTAGCCAGCAAGATAAGGTTATTTTTGATGTTATATTTCGCGTAAGTGACCGGGATGTTGCTTTCAGATATAAAATGTATCCTCAGAAGAAGGCCTTGTCCTGCGTTGTGAAAGAGGAAATGACCGGTTTTGTGCTTCCTGAGGGGAGTACGACTTTCCTGTGTCCGCAGAGTAAACCTATGGGAGGATTTGCCCGCACTTCGCCCAGCTACGAAACTCCCTATAAAGCGGATGATTCCATGGGCAAGAATGGATGGGGTGAAGGATATACTTTCCCTTGCCTGTTCCGTAATGGTGACAAAGGATGGATACTTATTTCAGAAACAGGTGTGGATAGCAAATACTGCGGAAGCCGTTTGCTGGGACATGAAAATGGCCTGTATACAATCGGTTTTCCTCAAGAAGGTGAAATGAACGGAAACGGTACAACTGCACCCGGACTTGCATTGCCGGGAGAAACTCCCTGGCGGACGATTACTTTGGGCGAAACTTTAGCTCCGATTGTTGAAACAACGGTTTCTTTTGATGTGGTAAAGCCACTATATGCAGCGTCCGGCAAATATGAGTACGGCAGAGGTTCCTGGAGTTGGATTATCGGTATGGATGGAAGCACGAAGTATGAAGAGCAGTTGCGTTACATTGATTTCTCGGCGGCAATGGGTTATCAGTCTGTATTGGTAGATGCATTGTGGGATACGCAGATTGGATATGATAAGATTGAGCAGTTGGCTAAATATGGAGCGCAGAAAGGGGTAGGTCTCTATCTGTGGTATAACTCTAACGGATACTGGAATGATGCTCCACAATCACCCCGTGGCATTATGGACAATGCGATAGCCCGTCGTAAAGAAATGAAATGGATGCAAAGCATTGGAATACGTGGCATAAAGGTTGACTTCTTTGGTGGTGATAAGCAAGTTACCATGCAACTGTATGAAGATATTCTTGCTGATGCCAATGAATACGGGTTGCTGGTGATTTTCCACGGATGTACTTTGCCTCGCGGCTGGGAACGTATGTATCCTAACTATGCGTCGAGTGAAGCAGTATTGGCGAGTGAAAACCTGCATTTCTCTCAGGGAAGCTGTGACGTTGAGGCATTCAATGCCTGCCTGCATCCGTTTATCCGTAATACGGTGGGTAGCATGGACTTTGGGGGCAGTGCACTGAATAAATATTATAACTCAGATAATGCTCCGCGCGGAAGCCGGCGTATGACTTCTGACGTGTTTGCTTTGGCTACTGCAGTATTGTTCCAAAGTCCGGTGCAACATTTTGCCTTGGCTCCGAATAACCTGACGGATGCTCCGGAATGGGCGATAGGCTTCATGAAAGAAGTTCCTACCACATGGGATGAAGTACGCTTTATTGATGGCTATCCCGGAAAATACGTAGTTATGGCTCGCAGGCATGGAGATAAATGGTATATTGCAGGGGTTAATGCCCAGAAAGAAACTGTAAAGCTGAAGATTGCCTTGCCGATGTTTATGCCTGGCAATCAGGTACGGGTATTCAGTGATAATGAAGAATTGCAAGGAAATGTAAAACAAGTAAAGGTAAATAAGAAACAGGAGTTGCAATTGACAATGCCTTGCAATGGTGGAATATTAATTGTAGAATAATCAAACTAAAAAAGCAATATGGATAAAATGAAGTCTTTATTCTTCTCATCGCTATTGACGGTGGTGGCTACTTCGGGACTGGCACAGAACCCGATCATTCAGACAAATTATACGGCCGATCCGGCTCCGATGGTATATAACGATAAAGTATATCTTTATACTACCCATGATGAGGATAATTCTACCTGGTTTACGATGAACGACTGGCGATTGTATACGACCAGTGATATGGTGAACTGGACGGATCATGGCGCTGTGTTATCATATACTGATTTTAGTTGGGCAAAAGGGGATGCATGGGCTCCACAATGCATTGAGAGAGATGGTAAGTTTTATATGTACGTACCCATGATTTCGAATATAAACAATAGAGGTGCAATTGGTGTGGCGGTAGCTGATAGTCCTTATGGTCCCTTCTATGATCCGCTTGGAAAGCCATTGGTTCAGAGTGAATGGGGAGACATTGATCCGACTGTTTTTATTGATGATGATGGACAGGCTTATTTGTATTGGGGAAATCCCAACCTGTATTATGTGAAGTTGAATGAAGATATGATTTCTTATAGTGGGGATATTGTGCGTGTACCTTTGGTAGCAGAATCGTTTGGTAAACGCGAAGGCGATGCCCAGAGAGCCACTCTGTATGAAGAAGGCCCCTGGCTTTATAAACGGGATAAGAAATATTATTTATTCTGGCCGGGAGGTCCGCTGCCCGAGCATATCGGATACTCAACCAGCGATACTCCTACAGGTCCGTGGAAATACGGTGGAGTAGTGATGCCTGCCGGTGGCGGAGCGTTTACCATCCACCCGGGAGTTATTGATTTCAAGGGTAAAACTTACTTTTTCTATCATAACGGACAGTTGCCCGGAGGTGGTGGATTCAATCGTTCGGTATGTGTGGAAGAGCTTAAATTCAACAAAGACGGATCTATTCCTCAACTGAAGATGACAGAGGGTATTATCAAAGGGATTACGACACTGAATCCGTATGTAAAAACGGAAGCGGAGACTATTGCTTTTTCCGAAGGATTCAAGTCTTTCAAAAATGATCAGGTGGGTGTTTTTGTTACGGCAATGAAGAATGGTAGTTATACTTGTGTTCGCGGTGTAGATTTCAAGGCAACCGGTGCAACGAAGTTCAGTGCCAGAATAGGAACTACGCATAATGATCCTGTAAATCTGGAAATCCGTCTGGATGGTGTCGACGGGCAATTGATAGGGACAATGAAGGTACCGCGTACAGGAGGAAGTGATCGTTGGGACTTACGGACTATTGACATTACAAAAGTGACCGGAGTACATGATTTATATTTTATAGTAAAGGGGCGGCCTGCTACCAATCTTATGTATTTTGATTATTGGATGTTTTCTAAATAACTTGTACTAAATACTATGAGGAATAAAAGGAAGTATATCAGAACAACAGGAATCATCCTGCTGTTCTGTGTTGCTTTGTTGAATACGGCATGTGTTTCAAAGCAAAAAGAGAAAGTCGTTCTTGAACTGAACCAGGGAGTGCTTTCGCTGATACCATTAAATCAAAATGCTGTCCGGGTACAGTTTTCCCAACCGGGTTCGGCGCCTATGGAAGAGCTTATCTATACAGAAAAACTTCCTGTTCCTGAATATGAAGTTACAGAAGATAAGCAATCGCTGGTTCTATCTCTGGATGAAATTTCAGTGGAATTCGACAAAGGTACGGAAGTCTTGACTTTTAAAGATGCGAATAAGCGCATCATTCTTCAAGAGAAAGTTGACGGGCGTTTCATGAAAGCTTCTTCTGTACAGAATGAACCTACCTATCAGGTGGAACAGCATTTTGTTTCTCCGAAAGATGAATATATATACGGTACAGGTCAGTTTCAGGACGGTTATCTAAATATCCGGGGATTGACACGGCGCTTGACGCAGGTAAATACGCAGATTTCTATTCCTTTTATTCTTTCAAGTAAAGGCTATGGGCTGCTGTGGAATAACTATGGATTGACAGATTTTAATCCGGCAGATCAATTTGTGGAGTTGACTCCCGCTAATGCAAGTGGAGAGGCTGTTACGGTAAATACCACCGGTACGAGTGGAAATGTAAGGGAAACCAGACAAACCTATTCGTTTACAGCTTCGGTGGAAGTACCTCGTTCCGGTAGCTATTCTTTGTTGCTGGATGTGGGACAACGAATGGCACGGAAGTATTATCTGGTTATTGACGGACAAAAGATTATGGATGTCAATAATTTATGGTTGCCTCCCACTACTTCTGCCATTGTGGAGCTGACAGCCGGTAAGCACGATATAGAAGTGCAAGGTGAACGTAATGATAAACCTGTGTTATATTGGCGTCCTGTTTCAGAAGAGACTGTATTCCGTTCTCCGGTTGCCCAAATGTTAGATTATACGGTTTTCGCTGGTAACGGAGATGAAGTGATCGCCAGCTATCGGGAATTGACCGGACCTGCCCCCATGATGCCTTTGTGGAGTCTGGGATATATACATTGCCGGGAACGTTATAATACTCAGGCGGAATTGCTGGAGAATGCCCGTGAATTCCGGGAACGGAAATTGCCTATCGATATAATTGTACAGGACTGGCAATATTGGGGAAAATATGGCTGGAATGCCATGAAGTTTGATGAAGACAGATATCCTGATCCGGGAAGTATGATGAAGGAACTTCATGAGATGGATGTGCGTCTGATGATCTCTGTATGGTCTAAAATTGATGCTCAGTCCGAAGTGGGAAAACAAGCCAAGGAAAAGGGATATTACATATCGGGCAGTGACTGGATTGACTTTTTCAATCCGGACGCAGCGGCTTTCTATTGGCAGAATTTCCGTACCGGATTATTGAAATATGGTATTGATGCCTGGTGGCAGGATGCCACTGAACCGGAGAATGATGATTTGCAGAACCGTCGCATCAATCGTGAACAAACTCCGGGAGAGGTTTACCGGAATGTATATCCGATGTATGTCAGCAAGACAATCTATGAAGGTTTACGTCAGGATGATTCAGACAGGCGAGCTATGATTTTTACTCGCAGTGGATTTTCAGGAATGCAACGTTATGCAGCCGCCACATGGTCGGGAGACGTAGGACATGACTGGGAAACCTTACGTCGACAAATCGTAGGGGGATTGGGGCAGATGGCGACAGGGCTGCCTTGGTGGACTTATGATGCAGGTGGTTTTTTCCGTCCAGGCGACCAGTATACAAATACCGGATATCATGAACAGTTGATCCGCTGGATACAGGCAGGAACATTTTTCCCACTGATGCGTGTGCATGGCTATATGAGTAATACCGAGCCGTGGCGATATGGAGAAAAGGTGGAACATATCATTGCCCGATATCTGGATTTACGTTATAGACTTCTTCCTTATATCTATTCACAAAATGCTGCGGTTTCATTCAATGGTTCTACTTTGATGCGTCCGTTGGTGATGGATTTCCCTGAAGACCGTTTTGCACTGGAACAAAACTATCAGTTCATGTTCGGACCTTCTATACTGGTGGCTCCGGTGGTAGAAAGCGGTGTTAACCGAATGAAAGTTTATCTTCCGGAATGTGCAGCCGGCTGGGTAGACTTCTGGGATGGTACACCTCATAAGGGAGGGATATTCATTGATATAAATGTGGATCTTATGAAGACTCCTTTATTTGTGAAAGCGGGTTCTATATTGCCGTTAGGACCTCAGAAACAGTATGCAGCTGAGGAGACGGAACAACCGTGGGAAATCCGTATTTATCCGGGGGCTGATGGTTCTTATTCTGTTTATGAAGACGAAGGAATCAATTACAATTATGAGAAAGGTCAGTTCAGCACGTTTGATCTGAAGTGGAATGATTCGGATAAAACCCTTACTATCAGTGACAGAAAAGGTTCGTTTGCAGGAATGAAGGAAAGAATGGCTTTCAATATTGTAATTGTAACGCCGGAATCGGGCACTGGAATTTATCAGCCAAAAGTGAACAAGAGCATTGTCTATGAGGGAAAATCAATGGTGATATCACTGTAGTGTTTTTTAAGGCAATGATCTGGAAATATCTTAAAATATGAAGAATAATATGAAACAGTTTTTAGCCCTCGTAGGGTTTGTAATAGCGTCCATTACTACAGGATGTGGTCAATCCCATACTGTGTGGCTTGATGATTTGGATCTGACAGCTATGACTCAAGGTAATGGAGTAGCTATGAAAAATAAGTCGGTTGACGGTAAAACCCTGACAATCGGAGGACAAACGTTTGAACGTGGAGTAGGTACCCATTCAGTCAGTGAGATAGCAATTCAATTGGATGGCAAAGCCGTATCATTTACGGCTCAGGTAGGGCTGGATGATGAGATCATCGAGCATAAAACGTCTGCCGAATTTATTGTAATAGGAGATGGAGCCAGGCTTTGGTCCAGTGGGATTGTAAAGGTAGGAGATGCGCCTAAATTATGTTCGGTTTCATTGGATGGAGTCAAAAGGCTTGAGCTGATAGTTGCTGATGGTGGTGACGGGCCTTACTATGACCATGCTGACTGGGCGGATGCAAAGATAATATCAAAAGGAAAGAAGAGTTTTCCTACACTTAAATTCATTGCTACGGAACCTTATATACTGACTCCACCTGCTCCCGCAACGCCGAGAATTAATGGGGCTTTTGTGTTTGGGGTGCGTCCCGGTTCCCCATTCCAATATCAGATAGCGGCTACAGGCGATCGTCCGATGACATTTGCAGCAGAGGGATTACCGGCAGGATTGGAGATTCACCCGGAGACGGGTCTGATTACGGGTAAACTAACCAAGGCTGGTACATTTGAAGTGGTTTTGCAGGCGAAAAATGTGAAAGGGACGGCAGAAAGAAAACTTCGTATTGAGTGTGGTGACAGAATTGCTCTTACTCCGCCGATGGGATGGAACAGTTGGAACTGCTTCGGACATGAAGTCTCGGCTGAGAAAGTGAAGCAAGCGGCAAGAGCTATGGTTGAAAGTGGTTTAGTGAATTATGGTTGGACTTATATCAATATAGATGATTCATGGCAACATCACAGAGATCCCAACGACCGGACCAGAGGTGGACGGTTACGTGACGATCAGGGTAATATCATACCTAATGCCCAATTTCCTGATATGAAAGGGTTAACGGACTATATACATTCACTTGGACTGAAAGTGGGTATTTATTCTTCACCCGGTCCGTGGACTTGTGGAGGTTGCGTAGGCAGTTATGGTTATGAAAAGCAAGATGCTGATATGTATGGTAAATGGGGATTTGATTATTTGAAATATGATTGGTGCAGTTACGGGGGAGTTCTTGACCGTGATTTAGATAAGGATCCTTACAGTGTGTCTTCCTTGGCATTTCAAGGGGGTGGGGATTCAATTGCCGGTAGAAAGCCATTTAAGATTATGGGGGATTATTTGCGTCAGCAGCCCAGGGACATTGTTTATAACCTGTGTCAGTATGGTATGGGAGATGTCTGGAAATGGGGAGATGACGTTGGAGGCCAGTGCTGGCGTACGACTAACGATATCACGGATACTTGGGAAAGTGTAAAAGGTATTGCTCTTTCTCAAGACCGTGCAGCCGCATGGGCGAAACCCGGTAACTGGAATGATCCGGACATGTTGGTTCTTGGTATTGTAGGTTGGGGAAATCCTCACCAAACCAAGCTTAAACCTGATGAACAGTATCTCCATTTCAGTCTTTGGAGTTTATTCTCTGCACCGCTTCTGATAGGTTGTGACTTGGAGAAAATGGATGATTTTACCCTGAGTTTGCTGACTAACAATGAGGTGATAGCTGTGAATCAGGACCCTTTGGGTAAACAAGCCACATGTATATATTCAATAGGGGAATTACGTATTTATGTGAAAGAACTTGAAGATGGTAGTAAGGCGGTTGGTTTCTGTAATTTCGACCGCGAAAAGGCTAATATCTCTTTCCGTGATTTTGAAAAACTGAACATTACTGGTAAACAAACTGTGCGTGACCTTTGGAGACAAAAGGATATAAAAATCTTGGATACAGGACGGAAACCATTGCCTCTCAATGTTCCGGCTCATGGGGTACTTCTTTATAAATTTACACCGGTTCAGTGAGAATATAAAAAATAGAATTACTTACTTAATTGTTTTTGATCATGAGAAACACTCTTTTTATTGTTAGTTTGTATCTGATCTTATCTGCCTGTGGTGAGAAAAGAAATGAAGTGAAGTTTATTTCGGAAGGTAATCCGATAGTGACGGATAAGTTCACCGCTGACCCGGCACCTATGGTGCATAATGGTAGACTGTATCTCTATGTGGGTCACGATGAGGCTGAAGAAGGACAGGACTTTAACATAACCGAATGGCTGTGTTATTCAACAAAAGATATGAAAACATGGACCGATCATGGCTGTGTGCTGAAACCTACGGATTTCTCGTGGGGAGTTGGAGAAGCATGGGCTTCCCAGGTTGTAGAGAAAGATGGGAAATTCTATTATTATACAACGGTGCAGGCTGATGCGCCATATAATAGTAAAGTAGTAGGCGTTGCCGTGTCAGATAGTCCGACGGGACCTTTCATTGATGCTCGGGGTACACCGCTTATTACAGATGATATGACTCCTAACGGTCCTCGTGGATGGTGGAACGATATCGATCCGACTGTTTTTGTGGATGATGACGGCACACCATGGATGAGCTGGGGTAATGGTACCTGCTTCTTAGTGAAACTTAAACCTAATATGACAGAACTGGACGGAAACATAGAGATTCTTAAAATGCCGAAATTTGTGGAAGGACCATGGATTCATAAGCGTGAAAATCTTTACTATCTGACGTATGCATCGATGGGTAAGGGACGTGAAACCATTAGCTATGCCACGGCACCAAGTATGAATGGTCCATGGACCTATCGTGGAGCCTTGACAGGAATGGCAGAAAATAGCTTTACCATACACCCGGGAATCATTGAATTCAAGGGACAAAACTATCTGTTCTATCATAATGCAATACTTACCATAGATGGTAAATCCGGTGCCACAGGGCGTCGAAGCGTGTGCGTTGACTATCTTTATTATCTACCCGATGGACGTATGGCGTATGTTGAGCAGACCAAAGAAGGTATTACTGTGAAGCCGAAGACAGCAGCCGAAGTAGCTGAGATTGTAAATCCATACACTGACGAAAAAGAAGTTGTGGTAGAAATAGTGCAGAATGATACAGAATCTCGGAAAAACTGAAGGTGCTGATTTACACAGATGACTATTAAGGTTTTAGTTCGTTATTGCTTGAATAGATCGTATCTCTATAGATTGTAACCCTGCGCTCCTGAGTCGAATCGTTCTTGATGGAGGTAACATCCCCACGTGTCGTAAAATAGACATAGTTGCCTCTGTCATAAAAGCGATATACTTTGCACCCATCGTGCTCAAAGAGATAACTGACCTGATAGGTCGTATTATTCTCCGATTCACCTACCTTTAGCGGAATAGAAGTGTAACAAGCTGTAATTCCCATCATTATGAATGAGAGAATTAATAATTTAGTTATTGTCTTCATAGACGGAAGTATTTATGTTTACCAAATACAAAGATAAAGTTTTTCCCGAATTATATTTCCGGAAATAGATTTTATCTATGTTTTCATAGATAAATACAATGAATAAAAAGTGTGTAAATATCAAACAAAAAACTTATTTTTGTGTTGTTAATATGAATGACTAACGACAATTGATACGTAATTTACTAACTAAATAAGAAAAAAGATTATGGCTAAAAGTGTTAAGGGAACTCAGACAGAAAAGAATCTGTTGACCTCATTTGCAGGAGAATCACAAGCAAGAATGCGTTACACTTATTTTGCAAGTGTAGCAAAGAAGGAAGGTTACGAACAAATTGCTGCTATTTTTACTGAAACGGCTGACCAGGAAAAGGAACACGCTAAGCGTATGTTCAAGTATCTGGAAGGTGGTATGGTAGAAATTACTGCAAGTTATCCTGCCGGTATTATCAGCACTACATTGGATAACCTGAAAGAAGCTGCTGCTGGTGAACACGAAGAATGGTCTCTGGATTATCCTCACTTTGCTGATGTAGCAGAAAAAGAAGGTTTCTATGAAATCGCTGCTATGTACCGCAACATTTCAATTGCCGAAAAAGGTCATGAAGAAAGATACTTGGCTTTCGTAAATAATATCGAGAATGCTACAGTATTCGCTAAGGAAGGCGAAGTAGTATGGCAATGCCGTAACTGTGGTTTCGTCTTCACAGGTAAAGAAGCTCCCGAAGTTTGTCCGGCTTGCTTGCATCCGCAGGCTTACTTCGAAGTGAAGAAAGAAAACTATTAAGAAATTCTTATTTCTATGATAAAGAACGCCCGGGTGTTTCGCTTGAAGAAACATCCGGGCGCTTGTATTTAATGAATTGAGATTTTGCCCCCAGATTTAAAGGAACCTCTTTTACTTCTTTGCGTGCGGATAATCAATCGTATAATGTAATCCGCGACTTTCCTTGCGTTCTATTGCCTGACGGGTAATCAGGTAACCGACATTGACCATATTACGCAGCTCGCAAATAGCTCTGGATGCCTTGCTGCGCTTGAAAAGATCTTCCGTCTCTTCATATATCATATCCAAACGTACCCAAGCACGTTTCAGGCGTAGGTCACTACGTACAATACCTACATACGCACCCATAATCTGGTTGACTTCTTTCATGCTTTGAGTAATAAGCACCATTTCTTCGTTAGTCACAGTACCTTCTGCATTCCATTCAGGTATTTCATGATTGAATTCATAACGGTCGAGCATGCTTAGTGCATGTTTAGCAGCAGCATCGGCATAGACAACTGCTTCAATCAAAGAGTTGGAAGCTAAGCGGTTGCCTCCATGCAGACCAGTACAGGAACATTCTCCTACAGCGTACAGGCGGTTGATAGAAGACTCTCCGTTCAGGTTAACTTTGATACCACCACACAGATAATGTGCGGCAGGAGCCACAGGTATATAGTCCTTTGTGATATCAATACCTAAACTGAGGCACTTTTCGTAGATGTTCGGGAAATGCTTCCTGGTCTCTTCCGGATCTTTATGGGTAACATCCAGGTAAACATGATCATCACCACGTTGTTTCATTTCACAGTCGATGGCACGTGCTACAATGTCACGAGGAGCAAGAGAAAGACGTGGGTCATATTTCTGCATGAATTCTTCGCCTCCCATGTTGCGCAATACGGCACCATACCCGCGCATTGCCTCTGTTATCAGGAAACAGGGGCGGTCTCCCGGATGATAAAGGGCAGTTGGATGGAATTGAATAAATTCCATATCCTGTACGAAACCCTTGGCACGGTATACCATAGCAATCCCGTCTCCGGTGGCAACCAATGGGTTAGTCGTATTTCGGTAAACGGCACCCACACCACCCGTAGCCATGAGAGTTACTTTAGAGAGGAAAGTATCAACCTCGCCTGTATCTTCATTCAATACATAGGCTCCGTAGCACTTGATACCCGGGGTATGGCGGGTTACAATAATCCCCATGTGATGCTGTGTGATGATTTCTACGGCAAAATGGCGGTTGAATATCTCAATGTTAGGATGCGTCTTTACAGCTTTGATAAGGCTTTCCTGTATTTCGGCGCCTGTATTGTCTTTATGATGCAGGATACGGAATTCAGAGTGTCCGCCTTCTTTATGTAAGTCGAAGTCTCCTTTGTCATTCTTGTCAAATTCTACTCCCCACTCTATCAGTTCCTTGATTTGTCCGGGTGCTTCACGTACCACTTTTTCTACGGCGGCACGATCACTGATCCAGTCACCTGCAATCATGGTGTCCTCAATGTGCTTATCGAAATTATCTACCAGTGTATTGGTTACTGAGGCGATTCCCCCTTGTGCGAAGAATGTATTAGCTTCTTCCAATTCCGTTTTGCAGATGAGCGCTACTTTACCTTTATGAGCTACTTTCAGAGCGAAACTCATGCCGGCTATACCGGAACCAATTACTAAAAAGTCGAACTCTCTAATCATATTTTGTATGTTTAAGTACTGCAAAGCTACGAAATAAGTAGTTTCATTGTACTTTTCCCGTATATTAATTCATAAAATTATGATAAGAACTGTTTAACAACTTCATCCAGAGACTCTTCTTTTGCAAGTCCTATGTTCTTTCGCATACGTGAACGTATCATATTGACGCTGTTACGGTTAATACCCATAATCAGAGCTATTTCATCCGTACTTTGGTTCATGCAGATAAGCATGGCAAGCAACTCTTCATTGCGGGTGAGTTGCGGATAATATTCCCGTAATCTGGGTAAATAAAGTGGGTGTATTACAGCAAACGATTGTCTGAAATCATTTTCGTCTTCTTTGCTGAGAAGGTTCTGCCCGGTCAGTTGGCGGATAGAAGTCAGGTTGTTGGTAGCCATTGCCTGTTCTATCTGTTCGGTCAACTGCTCGTTACGGCGGTTCAGTTCTTGCTGGCGGGTGATTAATTTCTTTATTTCCTGTTTATGTTTTCCTAAGAGCAAACGATTGGACTTTCGTTTATTTATGAAATAGGCAACAGAAATGATAAGTGTCAACAGCAGGGTAATTGAAATACATATATTATAGAATAACTGTTGCTTTTGCAATTTCACTTGTGCTGAGAGCAAAGTATTTTCTTTTTCTTTCCGTTCGGTATCAAACCGGATATTGGCAGCAGCGACGGCACGCATCTTTTCAGCTGAATTCAGTGAATCTGTAAAAGTTTGACTACGTTTATAGCAACGGACAAATGCGTCATTCATATTCATACTTAGGTAGTAGTCCATAAGTATATTGTTGGCTTTTTGTTCTCCGGATCTCATATCCATGCTTATAAAACCTTGTGCGGCTTTCTCTATCAGAGGTATTCCTTGCGTAGCTTTTCCTGTTTGTAATAGAGCTCGCCCTAAGTGAAGTTCCAGTTCATATTTGGCCCATTGCGGCATGCGGGAACTGTCCGGACAGATACTTAACGCAAGCGTTAACGCCTTTTGTACAGAATCGGTATAGTCTAGATAGGCTTCTACTGTAGTAACTTTGTTCACAAATACTCCTTTGAAGCTACCTTGTAGGGCTGATATCTTCTCAGCCTGGTTTAAATAGTAGAATATTGAATCTTTAATTCCTGTTTGACCGAATATGGCCGCCCGGTAACGATAGAGATCGCCCAGTCCGAAACTGTCTTTCAGAAGCGAGTAATGTTGGGCTTTCGTATTCAGTTGCAAGGCACGGTCGTACATGCCCAGTTCTGCATAAAGGTTGGCTTGTTCGCCATAGGCTATTACGATATTAGGGGGAGCTATGCTGTCGGTATAACTGCTGATGGCTTCCTGATTAATAGCGACAGCTTTTTCATATTCTCCGATGAGGCGATAATAAATACCGAGTCGGGACATGATGCGAAGCATATTCCGGTACTTTCCTCCCTGCCGGTAAGCTTTCATGGCCTTTTCTAATATTCGGATGGCTTGGGGGATATCATTTCCGGAATAGATATAAACTCCGCTGATTATTTCTGCTTGTGGAATAAAGCGGTCTGTGTCCTCATAGTCAGGTAGTTGCAGGTATTCATTGGCTAACTCGATGGCTTGTTCATTGTCTCCATACATTTGGTGCATACTTGCCCGGGCGGATAACAGTTCATGTTTACAGTTTTCTTGTATGAACGGAATCTGGCTGAGACTATCCATATACTCTATGCCGGAACGAAATTGCTTACTTTTTAAGTAGTTGTAATAAGAGATAGAAAGTATCTGCCGGGCATATTTGATCAGCGTGTCATTCTTTTCTGTATCATTTACATTTACCAGTAATTCCGCTAACTTTATTTTAGTCATATTTTCAGTTTCCCGGAATTTTTCCTCTTTTAGTAATGTGGTGAGTTTTTCTGCTGTTTGTTGCCACTGTCCGACATCTTCTGTACTTGGAGAATGTGAATCAGTAGAACAAGCTCCTACAAATAGTAAGAGCAAGAATAATGGCTTCCTTATATTCATGATTCTAAAAACTTACTTTGTTTGGGCAAAGATACAATTCCATTTGGAAAAGAAAGAAAATGATATCTATAATTTTATGACTTTTATTCATGGTTGATAATGAGGAAGATACATTTTTGTATATTGGATTGTATATTGGCTGTTTATGATTTTATCTTATAGTTTCTGCAAATTTGCAACTAATAATAGAAAACTAACCGACAATGAATAAAGTAGAGAAAATATCCCGATTGTGTATGAAAGAGATCAGTCGGGCTTTGATAGAAATGATTTCCGAAGACTCGCCTTATGCTTCGAAAGATATGCTTTGCGGAGCGCGTGGTGCTGTTTTCCGCGAAATATTTATTTTCCATTATCCGGACTTTATAGGGAAAGTACAGGAACTGATTCCCGGTGTTACGAAAGATGAGGAACTGCTTTGTATGTTGGTCGCCCTTGGACAGTCTGTAGAAGAAATTGAGAAACTGTTTTGCCTGCCTGCCGAGCAGGTATATATGTTCCATAAATCGGTATGTTGGAAAATGAGGTTGGAGGGAGAAAAGCGGTTAGGTGATAAACTGAGGGAGATATTAGAAGAATAACTCACGTCGTTCCATAAAAATACCTATCTTAGCAGCAAAAACAGAATAAAATGAATCGTATCTTCCATGCCCGCATTGCTGTGGGACAATATTTGTTTTTGGTGCTGACAACGATCATCGTCATTTATGCCATGTGGATGCAGCATGCTGTTATGGCTATTCTTTTTATGCTCCTGCTCATCATCGCTATCGAGCGCCTCATCCATACTACGTATACGCTGACCACAGACGGCAGGCTTCTCCTTTTTTACGGTCGCTTTTCCCGTTCGGAGGAAATACTCCTGAAAGACATTATTTCTGTAGAGCGTGCCTCTTCTATGAAAATAGGACGTTTCGCTGTGATGCGCTATGTGCTGGTGAAGTACGGAACGAAGGGAAAATGTGCTTTGTTGCTTCCGGTGAAGGAAGATCTGTTCATAAAAACTCTTACTAATCGTTTAAGTGAAGTGAAGAAATATTAATTCTCGATTTTCTTTTTGCAGCCTTCCGGAAAGTCGTTCGTCTAATTTCTAAAAATAAGAGAAATGATGATGAATTTGACTTGTGCTATTTTGCATGCCGACCAACAGGTGAGTGAACAACTGGAAATGTTCATAGCCAAAACACCCTTTCTTTCTTTGTGTGGGAAGTACAGTAACCCTATTGAGGCATTGAAAGGTTATTATGACAACAAGGTACACCTTTACTTCGTAGGAATCGGGCAGGAAGAAATGGAGGGAATCAACGGAATGGAATTCAGTAAATTGCTTTCTCCGTTCACTCGTGTCATTTTTATTGCAGATACTCCCCGGTATGCCGCTGAGTGCTTCCGTCTGGATGCATTGGATTACCTGATATCTGAAATCAATTTTCCTATCTTTTTTGAAGCGGTGAATAAGGCTTCGCGCTGGTTCAGTCTGAAAGGTGAAACAGGGATGCAGCTTACTGTCGTTTCCGAAAAGTCTCAGGCAGATACATCTCAGCCCGAAATGCCTAAAGTGATTTATGTAAAGTCCGACAATCGGATTTTCCGTTTGGATATATCCAGAATATCTTATATCGAAGGGTTGGGCGATTACGTGAAGATTTATAGTAAGGATGAACCAAAGCCTATACTGAGTCTGTGTACAATGAAATATATGGAGGAGAGGTTACCTTCTGATGAATTTATACGTGTGCACCGCTCGTTTATTATTCGCAAAGATTGCATACGTACCATAGAGAGCAGTAAAATTGCTCTGGATAAAAGAAGTATCCCTATCGGAGAGGTTTACCGAAAGAAGTTGAAGAATTATATTTCTGATTATTCTGTCCTTTAGTATGCTTCAATGCTTGTTGCCGGAATTGACTCATATCCTACAGATATGAATTAAAGATTGCTGATGGTTTTTTATTAATTTACTAATAATCAACAAATAGCATTTACCAACTGTTTACTACAAAATGTAAAAGCATTTACCACCGCATGTAACGGCATTTACCCCTTATTGTAACGACCTTTACCGCGGCATGTAACGGTCTTTACCTCGGCATGTAAATGGAGTTACCGTGTGGAGTTATTCCATTATCGCTTTATCACCCTACCACATTATCACATTTAGTTCATAATCCGTCAGAAGAATACTATTCCCTTACCTCAATTTTGACCGTGATATTCTTTCTCCAAACGTAATATTCAGATTCATGCTGAATCGGCTTTCCTGCATCAGGCTACTGCGTGAATTGATTTGTTTCCGCCAGGTGGCGCCTAATGAAAGATAGGAGTACCGGATAGGAAAGCTTGCTCCTGCACTCACTTCCAGGTATTGCATTTTTCCACCTCGCAGATTTATATACGAATTACTTAAACCTATTCCCCCCATCAATTCAGTGGACCGGGGAAGGCGTGGATTGGTAATATAGGCTCCCCCGATGTTCAATTTGTGCTGATTTTCGTACTTCATGGAAGTGTAAGATGAGGTATTGCGACTCCAATCCAGATAATTATAATCGGTGGTCATTACCCAACGTTCGGTAGTCATTGATATTCCGGCACCGATGTGCATAGGCAAATATTGCGTCCGGCTATGATAACTCTTATCGACACCTTCACTGGTGGAAGAATTGCTATAGGTCAGATTGTTTTCGTGGTTAACCTGAAGGGAGGGGGCAAATACAAGTCCCGCTGCCCACTTTTGGTTTCCGGTGGTATTGAATTCATAATGTATTCCGAAGTCGGCATAAAAAGCACGCTTAGAAGATTCGTACTCCACAATGGCACTTTCTTGCGTTTCGCTTTGGGTTACCGTTCCCAGTATGATACCCAGATTTATGCCAACGGACAGGCGTTTGGTTAATGCAAAGGCATTAGTAAGATAACAACGGTATAATCCTCCCGATCCTTCAAATAAGGAATAGGTATAACTTCCGGGCATACCTTCCACTTCTTCTTCGGTCTGAATAATGTAGCCCACGCTGCTATAGGGTGCAGCACCTATCATGGCATACCAGCGTGGCAGGATTCTGCATCCTATGCTGAAGCGGTTGGGATTGCCCATAAAACTGGAACTGTGATCATTCTGAAAGGAATAACGGGCATATGAAGCCGATGCACCGACATCGAATATGAAGCAGGTGCTGTCCATTCGAGTAATGGCTGCCGGGTTCAAGGTATTTTGGAATCCGGTTCTGTTCAGGGCAATACCTATGTTGCCCATTCCGGCATAACGTCCGCCGTCACTGGTACTTAGTTCACCCACTCCATACATAGAAGTGGGTAGATTGGCGTTATTTTGGGCTATGATGGAAAGGCTTGCTGCACAGAAGCTGCACAGCATAAGGGGAATCCGGTGGTAATGTTTCATTTTTCGTTGTATATTTTAAATCTGATCTCTAATCTGCATTGTCTCTCCTGGTCGGGGTCGTTGGTGAAGATTATTTGATTGAAAGTCATTGTCATTTCATTCTCTGGTAGACTCAGGAGTAGCTTCTGTCGTTTTATGCCCCACGTACCGAAGTTGTTGCGGATGAATTCGGTTACGTCAAAGGAATAATAAGTATCCCGCCCGAACATATCGTCCACTGTCAGATTTCCGGTCTGTACCGTAACACCATCACTGCCGTATACATAATCTTCCAATACATTGTTTTCATCTGTGATGTAAAGGCGTATATCTTCCGGTAGTTGGTTTAGCTTGTTATAACTTCCGGCCAGCGGATAGAGGTAGAGTGTGGCGCTTTCTATGGAAACGATTTCTCCTGCATCCTGCAAATTATTCAGATGGGGAAATTCTATCTGATTATAGAATCCTGTCAATCCTTCCATATATGCCCGCCTGCCCAGACTGCCGGAGTGGATAAGGTTCTCTATTCCGCTTTCCAAGGTAGCGAGAGGGGTATTGGTGCGATCGTGTCGGATACCGATATAGGCATAATCAGTGTTCACACTGAAGGTCAGTTCTTTTTCTGTGCGTTGACTGGCTATTTCTTTATAGTGCAGAGTGATGGCCATGGATGAATCATTTACCATGAAGCCGGTGATGCATTCTCCGCTGTTTTCGGCTATGAGTGCCAGTCCGGGGAACTTTTCTTTGAACTTATCCTGGCTGTCGAAATAGTCTTCCTCTGTTACGAGATCATTCAGTAACTCTTTTCCCAGTTCATCGGGCAGACGTATTTCTAACTCCTTCTTTCGTCCGGGGCTTGGCGTGAAAGTGAAACTGAATAGAGGCATGCTTTCGGTAGGCAGGATAGTACTGTTGTATAAATCTTCGTCATCATCCAGATAGATGGCTTGTTTTAGTCGGTAAACAGATATTCGTTGCTGTGTTAAGGTATCGCCCCAGAAGTTACCGGAAGGCGTCATCCTCAGTACTAACGAGTCGAAGCTGTAACTATAATCCTCGTTGGGAGTAAAGCTGTTTTTAGAGTATTCGGCATAGTAAGCGGCGGAGACCTCACCCCATGAGGCATCCTTATAGTGTCCTAACTGACAAATACTGTCTCCCCTGGTCTCTATGGAGTCCATAAGAATGGTACTGATGTCCACCGTACAAGTATCTACATATACATTATAGAAAGAACTGTTCACCAGACTTTGTCCTAATTCTGAATTTTCATCCTGACAAGCACAGATGGCGGCGATCATTATAATCAGACTATACAATAACTTTTTCATTGCTGCGGTTTTTAGAGTCGCAAAGGAAAATGAAACTTCTATATCTTCCTATTAAAATCGGCTATCGGGCAGGTTTTATCGGTAAAGGTATTTACCGGAAATTTAGTGCCGTTTGTCGGTTATATTTGTTGATGAAGTACCTGTAGCCTACTTTTGCTACCAAAAATATAGTAAATCAAAATAAGTTCTGAGAAAAATGAATCGACTATTATTTGGAATGATACTGCTGGCGGTTGGATACCTGGCCGGCAGTTGTACGGACGACGATGAATATACACAGGGTGTATGGATGAGAAGATCGGACCTGGACGGTGTAGCACGGGGACAGGCCGGCAGTTTCACCATTGGAAATAAGGGTTATCTGTGTTGTGGCTATCGTGGGTCGAATAAGACCTATCTGAAAGACCTTTGGGAGTACAATATGGATGGAGATTATTGGACACAATGTGCCGATATGCCCGATGCAGCAGCGGGACGCCATAGTGTGGCTTCGTTTGCCTTGAATGATAAAGGTTACATTACTACCGGCATTCAGAAGGCCGAACCCACATATCTGGCAGATACCTGGGAGTATAATCCCGCCACAGACACCTGGACTCAGATGGATGACTTTGGTGGTGGTGCACGCTACGGTGCATTGGCTTTTTCGATTGGAGGATACGGTTATGTGGGTACAGGGTTCAATGATAATTATCTGAAAGATTTCTATCGCTTTAATCCTAATGCCGCTGCCGGAAAGCAATGGGAAATTGTAAATGGATTCGGGGGATACAAGCGTTGGTATGGTACGGCTTTCGTTATAGATGATGTAGCTTATATCTGCTGTGGGCAGAACAATAATACGCTGGTTGATGATTTATGGAAATTTGATGGTGACGGTTGGACTCAGTTGCGCGACATTGCCAATACTAATAGCGATGAAGATTATGATGATGATTACGCCATAGCGCGCTTAGGTACTGTATCTTTCGTGATAGACGGAAGAGGGTATATTGCTACCGGAACCCGTAGTGGGGTAACCAGTGATTATTGGGTGTATGATCCTGATGAGGATTTGTGGTATGGTGACTCCGATGATGACTATACGCCAATGACGAATGTACATAATGTAAGTTCAGGAGGTTCGTCGCGCGCTTATGCTGTATCTTTCTCTACGGGCAAGCGTGGCTTTGTATTGGCGGGAGCTTCGGGAACCAGCTATTTTGATGATGTTTATGAACTCCTGCCCTATGAGCAGGAAGATGTTGATTAGTGTTTTTGTGATTTATGAAGCTAGTGTTTATTGTAAAGATTGGTGTATTGTCCCTGGTGGCAGTATGCCTTTCTTGTTTCTCCGGCTGCACGAATACCGGTGAGACGGAATTTACCTGCCGCGCCATGCAGGCGGAGGGTGGCTATGGGTATATGGTACTCCATAAGGGAGATACACTGATTCGTCAGCCTTATATACCTGCTGTAGGGAGGAAAATAGCTTTTGCAACGAAGGAAGACGCCTTGAAGGTAGCGAAGCTGGTTTGTCGTAAGCTGGATGAAAAGCAATCACCCAGCATTAGTAAAAAAGAGATTACGATGCTGGGTATTATAGTGAATAGAGAATGAGTTATTCTTGCGAAGGTAGTTCGCTGACTTCCGTACGGGGTTTCGTGTGAAAGTAAGGAAACTTCCTCGACATTTCTCCTTTTACAATTTTCTCTTCTTGTGTACGTACATTTGTGAGTGTCAATGTATAGGTTATTTGGTGCAATTTATAGAGTATCAGTCCCGAAATTTTGGTTTGTTTCTGAGGGGGAGTCTCTACTTTCACTTCCGTATACTTTAGTTTGCTGTCATACTGTTGTGGAAATAGGCTATATTTCACTTTCTCACCTGTCAGCTGTATTTTTTCGTCTACTATTTCCGGGACATCCACTAAAGGTTCTTCGTACTTCAATAATTTGAAGGCAAGATCGTTGGGGCAGTGGAACTGATATTCTTCAGGTGCATGGTCATAAGGAAATATGGTAGTAGTGGTGGAATTGTCCGTATAGTTTCGGAAGGTAAGGCCATAGGGGCGTGAATCCATCCAGAATTCTCCGTCTCCTTCTTCCAGTGAGTAGGTGATGCTTTTTATTTCATATTTATCTCCGGGATTTTGCTGTACAATGATCTGTTCTGTATAGAGTCCGCTACTGGTACTCAGGTTGATAATTAGTCCCCGTTCTTCATCTTCCAGGTTCTCGTTGGCCTGTATGGTCAGGGCGTCTTCTTTATCTCTTGTGATGCTTCCCCAGTCAAAATAGATTGTGCCAAATCCTTCCAGTCCGCTTGCCAACTGGTTCCATCCATCAAGGGAAGTAAGTGAAACTATCTTCCAGTTGGTCCGGCTCATGATAATTTCCACACTGTTATTATTTCCTTCCATGATGACTTTCTTCATAGGAGAAAGGCGTTCATCTTCACCGTTATCACAAGCTGTCCCACATAAAAGAATGAAAGTGGAGAACAATAGCAGTTGGAATAAGTTTGTTCGTTTCATGTACCTTTAGTTCCGTTAGTTTAAATAGCTTTTGTTTATAGACGTATTTTATTGAGGAATACTGCAAGCAAAGGTATGTTTTTTTAGTAAGAAAAAGATAAGGGGCGGTGCTTTTTGTAGAATATTAGTTGTACCTTGTCCTAAGAACTACATTATTGAATTGAATGAAAGTGAGATACGACATTTGCGGTCGAAACTTTCGACCGCAAATTTATCCCCTAAAGTACGTGCAATACCTAAAGCTTTCACCGAAAAAGGTCTTTACATGCTTGCTACCGTTTTGAAAAGTCCTCGTGCTACGGCTACAACTCTTGCTATTATAGAGTCTTTTGCCCATTTGAGAGAGCTCTCTCGTAATCTAAATATCTTGTCAACAGAAACAGATGAAGGCAAACAGAAAACATTAACCCAGCGCAGTAGCGAGTTACTTCACGAATTATTGTCTGTAGAAGAGATGGAAGATACAACAGAAACCGAATCTTCGATAGAACTGAATTTATATGCTTTAAAGATGAAGCGTACGGTGAAAAAGATAAAGAAAGGACAATTCTTTTGTGCAGATAAGAGAGGTTTTTATTAACTTGCAGGCAGTTTATAAATAACCCCTGTATACATGGAAAAAATATTCAAATCGAAAGGTATGACTACTACTGAAAAATGGGTAATAGTATTTGTTCTTACTTTTATGTGCGTTGCATACCTGTTGCTGAAAGAAGCGTCTGCCTTATGTGGATTCATTGTGGCTATTCCTTTCCTGATCAGTAATTACCAAAGGAAATATATCATTAAAGAAAATGGAGACCTTTGGGTGAAGACTGTGTTCGGTGTATCTCAGAAGGCGATCGGAGTGAACTGTATCCTCTATAACCCGTCTGCCAAAGGATGGCAATGGCGCGTCCGCCAGATGGTGGTCAGGTATCAAAATGGATTGAAGAAAGGCTTTTTCCCGATTACTCCTGCTGACCCGGAAGGGCTGATAGCCGCACTTAAAGAAAAGAATCCTGGTCTTGAGTTGCAATATACCTATAAATAAATAGAAACTATGAAATACCAAGTTGCCATTATCGGTGGAGGTCCTGCGGGATATACTGCTGCCGAAGCTGCCGGGAAAGCCGGACTAAGCGTAGTGTTGTTTGAAAAGCAAAGTTTAGGTGGAGTCTGTCTGAATGAAGGCTGCATCCCTACCAAGACTTTATTGTATTCGGCAAAAACGTATGATGCTGCGCGTCATGCTTCCAAATATGCAGTCACTGTTTCCGAAGCCTCATTTGATTTACCGAAGATTATTGCCCGTAAACAGAAAGTGGTGCGTAAACTGGTGTTGGGTGTTAAAGGTAAGCTGACTGCCCACGGAGTGAATATCGTGCAGGGAGAAGCTACCATTATCAATAAGAATACCGTGCAGTGTAGTGGTGAGACTTATGAGTGCGAGAATCTGATTCTATGCACCGGTTCGGAAACATTCATCCCTCCTATTCCCGGAGTGGATACTGTACCTTTCTGGATGCACCGCGATGCTCTAGATAATAAGGAACTTCCCGCTTCACTTGCCATTATTGGTGGTGGAGTAATTGGTATAGAGTTTGCCTCTTTCTTTAATAGTCTGGGCGTGCAGGTCACTGTTATCGAAATGCTTGATGAAATCCTGGGAGGTATGGATAAAGAGCTTTCCGCTCTTCTGCGTGCGGAATATGCTAAACGTGGAATCAAGTTTATGCTTAGTACGAAGGTCGTATCTCTTGCTGAGGCTTCTTCCGAAGACGGGAAGCCACAAGTACAGGTTAATTTTGAGAATGCAGAAGGTACAGGCAGCGTGCTTGCTGAGAAACTATTGATGAGTGTAGGTCGTCGTCCGGTAACGAAAGGTTTCGGGTTGGAGAATCTGGAATTAAAAAGAACGGAAAGAGGGAATATCTGTACAAACGAACAGATGCAAGCCTCTGCTCCGGGAGTATATATATGTGGCGACCTGACTGGTTATTCTTTGCTGGCACATACAGCCGTTCGTGAGGCGGAAGTAGCTGTGCATACAATACTTGGCAAGAAAGATGTCATGAGCTATTGGGCTATTCCCGGTGTAGTATATACCAATCCGGAGATTGCAGGAGTAGGGCAGACGGAAGAAAGTCTGCAAATGAAAGGTATTAATTATCGTGTTGTAAAACTCCCGATGGCTTATTCCGGTCGTTTTGTTGCTGAGAACGAAGGAGTGAATGGAGTTTGTAAACTTCTGATAGCAGATGACGAGACCATAGTGGGAGCGCACATACTGGGTAATCCGGCTTCTGAAATTATCACTCTGGCAGGCATGGCTATCGAACTGAAACTGACCACTGAAGCCTGGAAGAAAATAGTATTCCCGCATCCCACGGTTTCAGAGATTTTTAAAGAAGCGTTGTAACCCGATAAACATGAAAAAATATCTGTTGTCTCTTGTTCTTTCCCTCTTGTTTATTCCTGTAACTGTATGGGGACAAAATACGGTTGTTAAGGACCTCTCTTCCCGTCTGGATACCTTGATTAAATATCAACTTCCTGTCGGCTCCAACGTTGGCATATCCATATACGACCTGACTGACGAGAAGCCTTTATATACTTATCAGGCGGATAAGCTCTCTCGTCCGGCTTCTACTATGAAACTGCTGACTACTATTACCGCCCTTGCCCATCCGGATGCGGATGATCCTTTTAAAACAGAAGTATGGTATCAGGGTGTGATTGAACAAGATACGCTGAAAGGTGATTTGTATGTTGTGGGTGGATATGACCCTGAATTTGACGATGAAGCTCTGGATTCATTGGTAAATGCGGTAAGTCGTTTCCCATTCTCGGTGATATCGGGCCATGTATATGGAGATGTTTCTATGAAAGACTCCATTTATTGGGGAAGCGGTTGGGCTTGGGATGATACGCCTGCCTCCTATCAACCTTATCTCTCGCCATTGATGCTGAATAAAGGTCTGGTCACTGTTACGGCTTCTCCCGGCGAACGGGGTCACTTGGCAAGTCTCGATTGTGTTCCTGCCTCTTCTTATTATACCGTAACGAATGAAACCAAATCCCGTACTCCTGCTGCCGGACGTTTCGGGGTTTCCCGGGATTGGCTACAGAATGGTAATAACGTAGTTGTAAAAGGAAATGTGGAAAGTAAGCGGATAGGTACGGTTAATATCTATTCCTCCCAGGATTTCTTTATGCATACCTTTCTTGAGCGTTTGCGGGCAAAAGGTATCAGTTGTCCTGACGACTATTCTTTTAATGAATTGTTGAAAGATAGTACTTCGGTACAAATGGCCTTGTTTGAAACCGCTACCCAGGATGTTGTCAATCAGATAATGAAAGAAAGTGATAATCTGAATGCGCAGGCTTTACTCTGTCGCCTGGGTGCACAAACCACCGGAAAGAAGAGGATTTCGGATGAAGACGGACTCTCTGCTATCCGTAAACAAGTAAAGGCTTTGGGTGAGGATGTTGGTCGCTACAATCTGGCGGATGGTTGCGGACTTTCCAATTATAACTATATTTCTCCGGACCTGCTGGTTTCTTTTCTGAAGTTTGCCTATTCCTGTACGGATGTTTTTCAGAAATTATATAAGGCCTTGCCTATTGGTGGAGTAGATGGTACATTAAAGTATCGTATGAAACGCGGAACTCCTTCTTATAAGAATGTACATGCCAAGACAGGTTCTTTTACAGCTATTAATTGTCTGGCGGGTTATCTGCGTATGGCAAACGGACATGAGGTTGCTTTTGCCATTATGAATCAAAATGTTCTTTCGGGAGCTAAGGCGCGTGCTTTTCAGGATGCGGTATGCGATGAAGTGATTAGAGGAAGATAAAGTAGGTTATTAATGTGATTAATGAGTAAGGGGGGGGCGACTGATATAGGAAACGACAGTATAACAAATAAGAAATACAATTAAAATGAAAGGAATGATTGATGTATTGAAGAGTGTTTGGCAAAAACTTATGGGAAATGAATTTACTCGTTGGTTGGTCTATATAGGTATTGTTGCTTTCTGTTTTTGTATTATTTATAATGCAGGAAAAATATTGGGCAGTTGGATTGCCGCATAATGACTTTTGTAGAAAATATAAACGGGGCTTGCTATCTGTATGGTGGCAAGCCCCGTTTTTAAAGTATTTACTTGTACTGTGCCCAGTCTACGTTTTGCATATTTCCGCTTTTGGCAAGTTCTGCATGCATAGCCAGTGCAGCACGTGCAGCTTGCGGAGTCTGAGACTTACCATCGGTTAGTTTTAGGTAATCCCAGAGGATATTCTTGTAATCCGGGTGAACGCAATTTTCAATGATTGCCTGTGCACGTTCTTTCGGACTCTTACCACGCAAGTCAGCAACGCCTTGTTCGGTAATGATGATGTTGACGTCGTGTTCTGTGTGGTCATGGTGAGATACCATCGGAACAATAGCACTGATTTTGCCTTCCTTGGCAACGGACGGACAAGTAAAGATGGAGATATAAGCATTACGCGTGAAGTCACCGCTTCCACCGATACCATTCATCATCTTCGTACCGCCGATATGCGTAGAGTTTACATTTCCGTAGAGGTCAGCTTCGATAGCTGTGTTGATGGAAATAACTCCTAAACGGCGAACGACTTCGGGACTGTTGGAGATTTCCGAGGGACGGAGTACCAGTTTATCACGGAAGAAATCCATATCGTCATAAATGCCTTGCAGGCAGTCGTTGGTTACAGTCAGTGAGCAAGCGCTGCCGAATTTCACACGACCGTCGCGAATCAGTCCGATTACGGAGTTCTGAATCACTTCTGTGTACATTTCAAATGCCGGAATCGTTTTATCACGTCCCAGTGCACCAAGTACGGCGTTGGCAATGTTACCTACACCGGATTGCAGCGGTAAGAATGTTGACGGGATAATACCACGCTTCATGTCCGCAGCCAGGAAGTCGGCTACATTCTGGCCAATCTTGTCAGTCAATGGATCGGCATCGGCAAAGCTACGTGCTTCATCCGGCCAGTTGGTTTCTACTATACCTACAATCTTTTTCGGGTCTACCTGAATATACGGCTGACCGATGCGGTCGCTCGGTTTGTAGATAGGAATTTCACGACGGTAAGGTGGATCAAGCGGTTCGTATACATCGTGCAGACCCATAGCATTCTTGCTGTGAGCAGCATTCAGTTCCACGATGATCTGGTCGGCAAGGCGACAAACTGTAGGAGCGATACCACCGGCTGCAGTCAGGTAGATTTTACCATCGGGAGTCACTTCACAAGCTTCGATGATGGCAATGTTTACTTTGCCCATGAAACCGTAACGGACTTCCTGTGCCATCTGTGACAAGTGGATGTCGTTATAAGCGATTTCCCCGTTGTTCACAGCTTTACGGAAATCAGAATTGGTTGTGTAAGGAGCACGGTAGCGGATAGCTTTGGCGCGTGAAAGTATGCCGTCGCAGGAGTCACCCGTAGAAGCACCGGTAAAGATACCTATCTGAAAGGGATTACCTTTTGCATGTTCTGCTTCTGCTATTTTTGCTAATTCAGCCGTAACGGCTTTGGCTGTTCCTGCGGGAGTAAATCCGCTCAAGCCGATGTTGTAGCCATGTTTAATCAGGCTTGCAGCTTCCGCTGCCGAGATGTAATTGAGTGCCATAATGTATTTAGTTATTTTTTCTGTGTGAAAATTCGTAAGTTACCGGAAGAGTTACTCTCAACTCTTCATTTTCAACTCTCAACTTTCCGTTTGTTAATACTTTCGTTGCAGTATTTCCGACCAGATAATAGCTTTTCGTGCTTCTTCTGCCGAATGGATCGCATATTCGGAATCAGTTTCGGGCTTTTGCTGTACGGATGGAGGAGGAGAAATCTTCTGTTTCGGCGGAGCCGTAATAGGTTTTGGGGATGTATTTGCAGGATCTCCTCCAAAAATATGTTTTGAAGAAGAGAATTGGTATTCTTCTTTAGCTGTGGAAACGGGTTTCGGTTCCGGTTGGGGACCTTCGGGGATATATCCGCCATAAGTCTTTCCCCAGCTTTCGGGAATGGGCAGTGCGTCATCGTCAAAGTCAGTGTCCGGCATGGGCATAGCGGGGCTGTTGTCAGCGTTCTTTTTTGCTTCTTTCTTGAATTGTTTGACAATTCCGATAACGATTATGCCTGCGATTAACAGAAACTGTAATATGTCATCCATACTCATTTAAGTTTTTCATCGCCAAAGGTAACTAAATTATCTGAATTACAGCCAATTTTTAAACATGAAAAAAGGGCAGCTTCACAGCTCCCCTTATTTTTTTTAACCTAAACCTTAACTATGAAAAAATCTAATGTTTCTTTCATTGCACAAAATTGTGAAATTAATTGCTTTACGCCAAACATCTACCTCAAAAATGTTTAGTCTCTTAACATTAATTACCAGAAATTCTTCATTTTCTAACTATTGAGTGTTATTTTTCCTCATTTCATCTGTAATTTAGTGCCGAAGGCGTATCTTTGCAACCGAAATAAAAAAAAGAAATTATGGAAAAAGTAACGGGAGCAGACTTTAAATCTGCAACTGCTGATGACAACAAGAAGTTGTTCATTGAAACCTATGGCTGCCAGATGAATGTGGCGGACAGTGAAGTGATTGCCTCTGTAATGCAGATGGCGGGATACTCAACGGCAGATACACTGGAAGAAGCGGATGCCGTGTTTATGAACACCTGCTCCATTCGCGACAATGCCGAACAGAAAATCCTGAATCGTTTAGAGTTCTTCCATTCACTTAAAAAGAAAAAACGAAATCTGATTGTGGGTGTATTGGGGTGTATGGCCGAGCGGGTAAAGGATGATTTGATAACGAATCATCACGTCGACCTGGTGGTGGGACCTGATGCTTATCTCACTCTTCCTGATCTGGTTGCAGCTGTGGAGGCAGGCGAGAAAGCTATCAATGTGGAGCTTTCTACCACTGAAACTTACCGGGATGTGATTCCTTCGCGCATTTGTGGAAACCACATTTCAGGTTTTGTGTCCATCATGCGTGGATGTAATAACTTCTGTACGTATTGCATTGTTCCCTATACCCGTGGGCGTGAGCGTAGTCGTGATGTGGAAAGCATCCTTAACGAAGTGTCCGACCTCGTGGCTAAAGGTTATAAGGAAGTCACCCTGTTGGGACAAAATGTAAATTCCTACCGTTTTGAGAAACCGGATGGGGAGGTTGTTACTTTCCCTATGCTGCTCCGCACTGTGGCTGAAGCCGCACCGGGGGTACGTGTCCGTTTCACTACCTCGCACCCTAAGGATATGAGTGACGAAACACTGGAAGTCATCGCACAAGTTCCCAATGTATGCAAGCATATCCATCTGCCTGTACAGAGTGGGAGTTCTCGCATCCTGAAATTGATGAATCGTAAATATACCCGTGAGTGGTATCTGGAACGTGTGGATGCTATTCGTCGTATTATCCCCGATTGTGGCCTGTCTACAGATATATTTTCCGGTTTCCATTCCGAAACGGAGGAAGATCACCTGCTTTCCCTTTCCTTGATGGAAATATGTGGTTACGATTCGGCTTTCATGTTTAAATATTCCGAGCGTCCGGGTACGTATGCTTCCAAGCATCTGCCGGATGATGTGTCTGAAGAAGTGAAGATACGTCGGCTGAATGAGATTATCGCTTTGCAGAATCGTCTATCCGCCGAGTCTAACGCCCGTTGCATCGGCAAGACGTATGAAGTGTTGGTGGAAGGTGTTTCCAAACGTTCCCGTGAGCAGCTTGTAGGACGTACGGAGCAAAATCGGGTGGTAGTATTCGACCGGGGTACACATCGCGTGGGTGATTTTGTAATGGTGAAGATTACCGAAGCCAGTTCCGCAACGCTGAAGGGGGAAGAAGTCTGACCTCAAACATACATAAGATTTTAGTATACTTTTACTTGCACGCTTGCACTCATGCTCTGTACCTCCCTGTTCATCGGTGTTAGAGTGTGGTGTAGGTAGATAAAAATGGCGTGTAGGTAAAGTTACTTACACCTGCCTGTTTTTGTCCATTCCAAATAGGGATTGTAAATGTCAATCCCTTATGTTCATTAAGAAAACTAATCATCTGTATTTTGTTGATAACCATTATTTTAGTAGTGACCACGGATGTGGGTATC
The DNA here is from genome assembly GCF_001940965.1 of Bacteroides sp. Phil13. Taxonomy (NCBI): domain Bacteria; kingdom Pseudomonadati; phylum Bacteroidota; class Bacteroidia; order Bacteroidales; family Bacteroidaceae; genus Bacteroides; species Bacteroides sp. Phil13. Next base: position 167,068 of record NZ_MSHA01000049.1, read on the forward strand.
GTGCTTTACAACTGTGAAGCACGTGCTTCATAGTAGTGACGCTGCTGAATCACATCTGTAGGCATCACAAAATGGAGCATTATAGGGAGAAACAATCATAGGAGGAAAATATATTATCCTATGGTAATTATCATGTGAAGTGTGTATATTCAAGTGGCATGATAGGCTTTGGTATGGCTTTGATAAAACTTACTTATATAGCAGCCTGAAATAGTTTCACTTGTTTTGTTCGCGATAGCATCGGGGAGTCTGTCCGCAGATGTTAAAAAAAGTATTGTTGAAACGGCTGATTGAATTGAATCCGCATTCAAAGGCTATCTGCGTTATGCTCATGTCTGTCAGAATAAGTTTGCGTTTGACTTGGCCTATCCGTTCCTCTGCTACATAACGACTTAACGTGCAACCAAAGGCCTTCTTGAAAATAGCATTGGCGTAATCGGGGTGAAGCCCCACAGCCCGTCCAATATCGGAAATTTTTATTGGGCGGTTATGGTTGTGGGCAATATAGACTACAATCCTTTCCAAAATCGACGCGTCGGCAGGGTTAAGTATGGCAGTGGGCTTGGCTTCGGATACAGACATATTTTTTGTTAACCGCAATATTCGGGCTTGAATCTCAAGGCTTACCGCCTCCTGATTTTGCTTGCCTGTCATATCAGAAACCCATCTCTCAAACATTGGCTTGTCGAGTCTGCACTCTGACTCGACGGTCTCGACTACAACTTCCCCTCCGAGAATTCTATTGACAATGGTTGAAGGCAATCTCCAGCCTAAAAAGAGGTTAAACGGTATAGTGACCACAAAATAGGGTGCGTCAGATTCACTTTTAATGATCTTGTGGGGTATAAGCCCCCAAAACAGCGTAATTTTGCGAGGTGGAACCGTCACTTTTCCTGTAGGGAAGAAATAGGTAATACCCCCTTCGGGAATATAATTAAGCTCAATCTCGTTATGACGATCGATTTTCGGCATAAGCTGCGGACGCCAGATCTCACACGTCAGGCCGTAGGGCTTAAACTCGTCACGTTTTTCATCGAAAGTCTTCAATTTCTCGGAATCTGACATGTTTTTACGAATTTGTGGGTGGTTTAAATTGAATTTCGAGCGTAAATTTGCAGAATAAATCTTAAATTAGCAAACTATCATGAAAAGATTAGTATTACTTGCCATTTTGATCTTAGGCCTGATCGGGACACAGATTCAGGCTACTGACATTATAAAACCGCGTGTGCTCGTTAGTACTGACATCGGGGGAACGGATCCTGACGACAATCAGTCAATGGCTCATCTGCTGATGTATACTGATTGTCTTGACCTTGAAGGAATTGTCTCTTCTCCTTCTTACGGTTCGGGAAACCGGGAAGAAATTCTCCGTATGATCGACCTCTACGAGAAAGATCTTCCCAAACTGTCCGAACATATTAAGGGGCTGATGTCTCCCGCAGAACTTCGCGCCATAACCAAGCAAGGGCGTAAGGGAGCGGCTCCTTATCGGGGATTCCTTACTCCCACCGAAGGTTCCCGGTGGATAGTGCAATGTGCGCGTCGGCAGGATGAACGCCCGCTGTGGATATCTGTGTGGGGCGGACTTGACGACGTGGCTCAAGCCCTTCACGATGCGCCTGACATTGTTGACAAAATCCGTGTCTACTGGATTGGAGGTCCTAACAAAAAGTGGAGTACTAACAGTTATGCCTATATAGCCGAGAATTTTCCCAACTTGTGGATGATTGAAGACAACGCTTCTTATCGGGGTTTTATCACCCAAAATAAAGTGAAAGATAAATACAATGCCGGATATTATGATGCTTACATCAAAGGTGCAGGGCATCTTGGCGCAGACTTTATCAATTATTACAAGGGCATCCCCAAGATGGGCGACACACCGGCACTTCTTTATGTGATGGACGGCAATCCCGATGATCCTGAGGGCGAGTCATGGGGAGGCAGCTTCGAACCAACCGCACGCAGTTCGCGACCGGTCTTCCACCGGCTTACCACGGCTGCGGACACCGTACCCATCTATTCGATTATCGAGTTTCATGTCAAAGGTCCCGACCGTTCCGATATTCCCGCCGACTCGGCCTGTTTCACCCTCACCATAGGGCGGCAGAAATGGGACGGATTCCACCTCGGAGGCGGTGATTATGCCGTGCGTCATTCTACGTATTACCTCGGCACGCTCCCCTATACCATTACTTCCGATATACCCGGTTTTCCTGCGCTGGAAGGTGCCATAACCATTGAAAACCTGTGGCCGGGCCGGGAGTCTGCCACCGACTACAAGGTGGGTCCCAACTGGTACACTGACAAGAGTGACCCTGCATTGTTCTGGCGGAACCTTCAGGGGGCTGAGACTGTCTACAAGTGGCGTCAGGTAGCTATGGAAGACTGGGGAAAACGGTTGCAATATCTGAGGGATTAACCGATTTTTTTATACAACGGAGAAACTTATGAGAAGGTGCGGATGTCTTTCCGGCCATGTCTGTTTCTTCATTTTTATGAATTTGGGAACTTATAAATAGTTAATAATCAGTTCCCTGTAATAGCTACACCCTTTCTCCCGGATGGCTACACCCTTTTATGCTTAGGGCTACACCATCCGGGTGAAAGGGTGTAACCATTTTGCAATCCGGTTGACGGGGTTAAAGTTATATTCTTTGTATTGAAGTAAACTATTACCAAACTATTCTTACATTTTGATATAAAATTCTATCTTTGCGCTACAATTTATAGTAATATGACGGATACAATGAAAAACAATATAGCTTTAATAATTCTTTTGATTGCTTTTTTACCGGTAGCCTGCAATGAGCGGCAGAGTAATAACAGACAGCTGATATTGGCGGACTCTCTTATGCAATCGCGGCCGGACAGTGCGTTGTGTATCTTGCAGGGCATTTCAATGGATAAATTTGCTACACAGGCTGATAGTGCTTGCTATGCATTGTTGTTGACGCAGGCAAGGGATAAGAATTATGTTGTGCAGACGGATGATTCGTTGATACGCTATGCTGTGGCATATTACGATAAAACGAATGATGTGCGCATGCAGGCAAAGGCACATTATTATTGGGGATGTGTGTATAGGGATATGAACCGGCAGGCGGAAGCAATCCGGGAATTTCTTATTGCGGCGCCTTTGACGGAGAAAGCGAAAGAAAAAAGACAATTAGGATTGATATATAATAATATAGGATTTATCTATAATATACAGGATTTCAATGAAAAAGCAGATTCTATCTATAAGTTGATGGAAGTAATAGCTCAAGAGGTTAAGGATACCACTCTTTGGTCAGAAGCCCTGTCTAAGCAAGGTTCTATAGCTTTAACAAAAGGGGAGGAATATTTTCCTATTGCTGAACGGAAATTATCGGATGCTTTTGGGGCAGTAGATAGTGTGGGGAATAATGGTTTGAAAGCTAATATTTCAGCTTCACTCAGTAATTTGTACAGTCGGATGGATGAGGGAGAAAAGGCTTTGTATTATGCAAAGTTGAATCTTTCCTTGCGGAGAGATACAGCACGGGCTTATCGTGCTTTTCTTCTTCTGGGAGATGCCTACTATAAATTAGGCCAGTATGATTCTGCTACTTTCTATTTAAATAAAAGTCTGTTGAGTAAAGATTATGGAAGAAAGGCAGGTGCTTATATGCGTTTGGCAGACATTGCAATGATTCAGGGAAATGCCGCCTTATCCGTAGAATTGGAGAGGAACAGTTCTGCATATAAAGATAGCCTATATAAGTTTCGTCGGAGTGTAGTTGTCAATGAAATAATTGAAGCAGAAACAGATGCACAAGCAATGCTTCAAAAGCTATATTATAAAGGACGTTTAAATACATATATATATGGTTTTATACTAATAACAATAATAATTGTGGCAATTGTTCTTTTTCTATATAGACGATATCAAAGAAAAAATGACTTATTGCAAAGGGATAAACAAGAATTAGAAAAGATAAATCAGAATTTAAATCAACATTATGTTAGTTTACAGACTAATATAGAACAAAAGAATCTGGAGATTGAAGGGTTGAGAAAAGAATTGGCTTCGCATCAGATTGATGAAGAACAAAGAGAAAACTTGCAGGCAGAACTGGACGAGATGATTTTGAAGCGAAGGACTTTGGCAAAAGAGGCTTTCCTGCACTCACCGCTTTACACAAAGATGCAGGCTATTATAAAAGATTATCAGGATAGGGATCAATCTGATGAAGAAATAAGCGATCAGGAATGGCAGGAATTTGTAGTCGGAATGGATATACAGTGGAATAACGTCATAACAGATCTTTGTGCAAAGTACCAATTATCTAAAGAAGAACTTCATTTGGTGTGTTTAAGTTTGGCAGGCTTTCCATTTTCCCATTTAGAATACTTATTGCATCTTTCCAGAAAAACACTCTATCGAAAGAAAAATGTTTTGCTTAAGCGGATGGGTGTTGAGCAAAATTGTGGATTTGAAGAAATTTTGCAAAGAAAATAGGTGATGACACACTTGTGACACACTTTGTTTGCACAGACTTTTGTAATTTAGCCATCATAAAACAAAAGTCTGATGCATATGAAAAAGGTATTATTTATTTTATTTTCGTTTTTGGTTTTAGCCGGTTCTGCAAACGCTCAGTTCGTTTCTGGTAATAGGGAGATAATGCTTACCCAGAAGGATGGGGATAGAGATCCAATCGGGCCGGTTGGTGATATAACTCCGGAAGATGCTCCCCAAACTCGCAGTGTTATTTTTCAACCTGTGTATGCTTACTTATATAATAAGGTGGTAATAGTTGACTTCCAGGCTGCATTCTCTGCTGTTACGGTCAATGTTATTAATGAAACTACTGGAGAAACTGTTTATTCTGAGCTGTTTACTAATCCTACAAGCTTTTCTATTGATCTAAGCGGGAAAGACGCAGGAGATTATATGATAGAACTTGTCTCTGATGAAATCACGTTAGAAGGATATTTCCCTTTATAATATTCTATATAAACAAGGGTAATCATGGCTGAAGTTGATAATAATATCGCTGTTGTACTCTATCACTATTTACGGGTACTATCTGTAAAGGCGAGCAGAAGTACTGTGCATCGTTTGCTCGATACTCCGTTAGGAGATAGCATACGAAGTATCAGCGATGCACTGGATATGCTTCATGTAAAGAATGAAGTATATCAACTTCCGTCATCCGATTATTTTTCGCAATTAGAATCTCCTTTCATCACAATGCTTCAGGTGGACAAAAATCCATTTTGTGTAGTGACAAAAAAGGACGATTTCATCGTAGAATTCATTAATGGAGATGGACGAGAACACAGTATGACGGTGGACAAATTTTTGCCACACTGGACGGGTATTGTCTTATTCGGAGAGCCTACTGAAAAGACCTCGAATGAACATTACTATGTAATGAAAAATATTATTTTCTATTTGTTGCGTTATAGGTCTGCCATCGCTATACTTTTTATCCTGATATTGGGGATGCAAACTGCATTCTCTCAAAATCAATCACCTGCTTTTATTGTCTATTTATGTACATTGAGTCTTGGCATTCTTGCGTCTATCGCTATCCTCTACAAAGAACGGGTGAATGAGCAATTCATGGAGTCATTCTGCCATATAGGGAAGGCGGTGAACTGTAATGAAGTGCTTCATTCTAAGGGAGCAAATATAGCAGGTGTAGGATTAGGAGAATTATCTCTGTTCTACTTTGCTGTTCTCTTTTTGTTTTCTTTGAGCCGTTGGAATGATTTTTATGGGATTTCTGCCATTTGCTGTGTTGTTGCAACGGTGTTCACTCTATATTCCATTATTTATCAGGCTTTCATTTTTCATAAGGGGTGCATGCTTTGCATGTTGGTAAACTTGGCAGTATGGGGCAATGCAGCTGCTCTTTATATGTTAAGAAACTATTTTGATATAGACTTTTCCTTTACTTCATTTTCCGTATTTGTTGCTATAGGATGTATTTGTTTGATTGTTGAAATACAAATAAAAACTATCCAGAACAAGGAGAGGGAAAGAGTTTCTCTAAAGAAACATCTTGGTAGTTTGTTTAATTCGGAGACTTTTCAGATGTTACTGACACTAAAGCCTCAAATAGAGGGGATGGCAAGTCCGGATATTGCGCTGCATAGTCAGGCGACAGGAGGTGGTGAGGTGATGATAGTAACTAACCCCAATTGTAAGAATTGTGCGAGGGTTCATCGTCATGTAAAAGAGATAGCTTCAAGGATTCCTGTATCATTGGTATTTCTGACATTTCCAAATGATAGGTTGGGAGAAAAAATTGCGCAAATTGTCATTGCAGCTTATTACATGGATGGGTGGGATAAGGCAATGCAACTTTTGGAAGAGTGGTATGAAACGAAATGCATCAAAGAAGCGGATGATTACAATATAACAACCGAGGTACAAGACTTGTGGATGAAGCAACAGGTATATTGCCGGAGACAGAGAATAAACAAGGCTCCCTCTGTTATAGTGAGTAAGCATTATATACCGGAAGTGTATCCGCTATCAGATTTAAGATATGTATTAACATAAAGATATTATTTTCGCGAAGTAATAGCTGTTTTGGAATCAGCTTAAAAAAATCCGGGATAACCTTTTTATTTACCTTTAAATTTTTTATTGTTATGAAAAATTTAAGTAGTTTTGAAGCATTCAAGCTGAACAAGGTTCAGATGAATGCTATTGCAGGTGGTATTTCGGCAGAAGAGTATTGCAAGCAACTTCATGATTTGTACCACAACCGTAATGGCAATTTTACCGCTGGAGAAACAACGGGTTTTGCGGTAGGTTGGACGCAGGCCGGATGCGATAAAATGTATGATGATGTTACTTTAGTATCTAAAGGATGAGTAATGTCGTAAGACTTTAAAGGCATATTCATTAGGAATATGCCTTTATCAATTAACAATTGGAGGCTATCTCAAAATTAATACGACTATTATTATTGAAGGTGTGGGATAGTTCTTAAAACGTTTTGAGGGATTATTTTAATAGAAAATATTATGAAGATATCAGTTAGTATTCTTTTCTTTTTTTTCTCTATTGGCATTCATGCCCAAACCCAAACAATGAAAGCCTGGGGGTGGCAGCAATTGGACACTGTATATCTTGTATGCCAGTATAAATATTCTCAGTATAATTATGTTGCAAACGTACAAACGGCGGAAACAACGAGGCTTGAGGTAGGAAAGCGACTTTCTAAATTCTATAGCTACAGTACATTTGAACATGACTCCTTATGCAGTACTCCTGATGGTAAGCAATTAATTAATCAAAGATTTAATGAAGCTTTGAAGCAGAGTGCTCAAACATCCCGAAAAGAAGACAAAATGAAAGTTTTATTGATGGGTATTCCAAGCCGTGCATCTGAATATATGATTTATAAAAACTATCCTGAAAACGGGAAAATGTTGGTGCAGGATGCTGCATCTCATGAGTATTATAAGTACATTGAAGACGATATACAAAAATTGCAATCATGGGAGATTGCAGAAGATACTATGACTATTATTGGCTATTCTTGTCAGAAAGCGACTTGTAAGTGGAGGGGTAGAAAATATACGGCATGGTTTACCCTTGATATACCGATTAGTGACGGTCCTTATAAATTTTGTGGGTTACCGGGACTGATAATGAAGGTGGAAGATAGCAAACAATTGTATTGTTTTGAAATACAAGGGATACGGAAAACTGATAATGAGGGCATCTTTTTGGCTGAGCCACGAGAGGATAATGTAGGTGGATATAAAGATGTAGACAGAAAAGAGATAATAGCCAAACAAGCTAAAAGTCTAAAGAATGTAGTACGGAAATTAAATAGAGATATGCAGCAATTGGGGAAATCAGAAAGGATATCTGAAGATGTAGTAGATGCTATGGAGCGGGACTATAAATGAAAGTGATGCATGAAAAATTGGCTAATACTTGTCATATTATCTTTATCGGCATTGACGGTTTATCCACAAGTAAGTTTAACCGGAAAGGTTGTGGATGCAGAAAACAATGCTTCTCTTTCCAATGTCATTGTTATGCTGAAAAATTCTCAAGGTAGCATAATAAAATATACACAGACCGATAATGACGGACTTTTCAGCCTTAATGTATCGGATGAAATGGCTTCGAGTTGTAATATTTCCTTCTCTTTGATGAGTTATAAAACAAAGTCTTATGCCTTAAATGGAAAAAAACAAGAATTTAATGTATGTCTGGAGCAAACCTCCATACATATAAAAGAGGTAGTAGTTAAAGCACGGAGAATAGGCGAACAGGGGGATACGTTGATTTATAATGTAGCCGGTTTTGCCACCGAACAAGATAAAAGTATAGGCGATGTGCTGAAAAAAATGCCTGGCATCAATGTAGATAAAGAAGGTAAAATAAAATATAATGGAGTAGATATAAACAAATTTTATATTGAGGGTAAAGATTTATTGGAAGGCCGCTATGGTATTGCAACTAAAGGCATATCATACAGAGATGTAGGGCGAGTGGAGGTGATGGAGAATCATCAGCCCATTAAAGTAATGGCAGGTTTCTCGTTTTCAGATCAGGCGGCTATTAATCTAAAACTGAAAGATCAGGCTAAAGCGCAGTGGGTAGGCAGTTTTGAGGCGGAAGGAGGATATGCCGGGAGTAAGAATGTTTTGTGGAATAGTGTCTTATTCGGAATGTTGATAAAGAAGAATATACAGAATATTACAACTCTGAAAAGTAACAATACAGGCGTGAATATTGGAAATGATATTCAAAACTTTTACTCAAATGCGTGGAATGAGAACAGTACAATGATGGGATTGAGAAACTATATTAATATCAGTCCGAAAAAAATCTCTAATTTGGAAAAAGAAAGAACGCTTTTCAATCGCTCGCATTTGATTTCTACCAGCCAACTATGGGAAACGTCGAAAAAGTTACAAGTGAAAACACAAGTGGATTATCTTAATAATAGGGAAGTAGACAATAACTGGTTGAAAACGGTGTATTTCTTGCCGGATGGCGCGAGGGTTATATCAGAGGATGAGCTGGGAGTAAGCAGGCAAAATCATTTAGGAGGGCGTATCATGTTGGAAGCTAACAAGGATAATTTCTATCTAAATCATGTTCTAAGTACAAATATCCAATGGAATGATGTTGACTTACAAACCGGAGGTTCTTATCCTAATAGACAATCTGCATGGATGCCTTCTTATCAACTGGGTAGCCATTTGCAATGGATGCAACGTTTGGGTAAGAAATTGATTACATTTACCAGTAATAATCAATTGTGCTCTCGCCCGCAGCACTTGGATGTGGTACAAAACGAGAAGCGGCTTTATCAAAGTACGGATACTAAAGTCCTTTATACAAATGAAAGTGCCAGTTACAGTCTTGCGCTTAATAAGTTTGTACTTACATTGAAGGGAGGGATGGCAGGATTATTGCGCTCAATGGATAGTAAACTGGAGGGTGTATCCTTACCATCCAATCAAGTAGTAAACGATATAACATCCAATTATTTGCAACTGTATGTTGCTCCGCAGTTAGAATATGGGATAGGTAGATGGGATTTTATGCTGAATGTTCCTGCTAATTATTATCATTGGAATTTGGGAGGTGGTTTGCAATCAAAGAATGATATTCTTTTTTCTCCACAACTTGTTGTCAGATGGAATGTTAATTCCAGGCTAAATGTAAGTGTGAGTGGGCAGGTCTCTTCTCAAGGTTATGACGTAGGGAATTATTATAATAGTTTGATTCTTACGGATTATCGTACCTTGAAAAGTGGATATGAAACGTATGATACTTCTGTTGGAAAATCTATAATAGGAAACATCTATTATAAGCGGTCATTAGAAGAGTTTTTTGCAAATCTAAGTATTTTTCGTTTTTGGAACAGTTCACCTTACCAAAGCGAGCAATGTTTCGTAGATGATTTTCTTTTATACTCCTATCGGGAACAACCAGTATCTTCTGATTCGTGGTTTTTTATGGGAAATGTGAGTAAGGGCATTGATTTTATCAGAGGAATTGCTACGTTTAAAGCTAATTATGGACTTTCAGATATATCACTTATTGCAGAAAATAAGCTTGTCTCCTATCGTTCTTCTTCCAGCAATATGAGCATGGATGTATATGGACAACCGTTTACATGGTTAGATTGGTTTTATCAAATAAGTTATGGCTTTTCAAGTTTGGAAAGTGATATACAGGAAAAAGAAGTATTAGATAATTGGCAACATACATTTAAATTGAATATCATTCCACACAAAAATGTTATTTTCACCCTATCCGGTGAGTATTACCGCAATGAAATGAGCAAAAACGTATATAAGGATTTGTTGATGGCTGATACAAAACTAACTTATAAGTGGAAAGATTTTGAACTTTATATCAAGGTTCGCAATCTTTTCAACTCAAAGGAATATGGATATAATGTTCACAATGAACTAACTTCTATTAGTTGTTTGCAACGCATTAGAGGGAGAGAGTTTCTGATTGGGTTTAATTGGAAGAAATGAGGAAACATTATGAGAAATTTTCCTTTTTATATCCAGTACGATGCCATGGATTGTGGCCCCACCTGCCTGCGCATGGTGACTGCTTTCTATGGCAAGCATTACTCACTGGAAAAATTGAGGGAAAAGTCATTCATCACCCGTGAAGGTGTATCCATGCTGGGTATCAGCGAGGCAGCAGATAAACTTGGTTTTCGAAGTATGTGTGTGCAAATAGATTATGCAAAACTTCAAGAAGCATCTCTGCCCTGCATCGTACACTGGAATCAGCAGCATTTTGTTGTAGTCTACAAAATAAATGATCGGCAGGTATGGGTAGCTGATCCCGGAGGAGGAAAGTTGAGATATACCAAAGAAGAATTCTGTCGTTGCTGGGTGAGTTCGCGAAAGAATGGAGAAAATACGGGAGTGGTGCTATTGTTGGAGCCGACTCCTGAATTCTATATGATGAAGGATGAAGATGAGCCTATTAATCGTAAAGGTTTCGGATTTCTGTATTCATATCTTCACCCTTACCGGAATTTGGTGGGGCAACTACTATTAGGTCTGCTTTTGGGTAGTATGATACAACTGATGCTCCCATTTCTTACGCAGTCTATTGTAGACTTTGGAATTAATAACCAAAACCTTAACTTTATATATTTGATACTGATAGCTCAACTGATGTTGAGCTTCAGTAGCAGTGCCGTGGAGTTTATCCGTGGCTGGATATTGTTGCATCTGGGGACGCGCATTAACATTGCCCTCATCTCCGATTTCCTGATTAAACTGATGAAGCTCCCTATAGGCTACTTCGACACTAAAATGACGGGTGATATCCTGCAACGCATCAACGACCATACGCGTATTCAGAATTTCCTGACGGGAAGCAGTCTGAGCGTGGTATTCTCTACATTCAACATCGTAGTCTTCGGCGTTGTACTGTTGCTTTATAACTGGATGATATTTCTTATCTTCATGGGCGGTAGTGGACTTTATATAGCATACGTCTGGCTATTCATGAAGAAACGTGCGGAACTGGACCACAAACGTTTTGCCCAGCAGAGCGCCAACCAGAGCACAGTGGTGCAACTGGTAAATGGCATGCAGGAAATAAAGTTGAGTGCCTGCGAACAGCAGAAGCGTTGGGAATGGGAGCGGATACAGGCGCGTCTGTTCAAGGTGAATATCCGTAGCCTTGCCCTGCGGCAGTATCAGGATTCGGGAGCGGTATTGATAAACCAAACGAAAAATATTATAATTACGGGTCTGGTGGCAAGTCTTGTGGTGCGGGGAGAGATGACGTTGGGTATGATGCTGTCCGTACAGTATATCATTGGGCAACTGAACAGTCCGGTGAATGACCTGATAGCTTTTGCACGTGACATGCAGGATGCACGCCTCAGCATGAACCGCTTGGGCGAAGTGCGTGACAAGCCGGATGAAGAAGATCCCGCGAGACGGTTGATACGGGACATTCCTCCGGGGAAAGATCTTCGATTGGAGAATCTGAGTTTCAGGTATGATCCGTTGAGTGAATTTCCTACATTGGACGACATCAGCCTGGAGATAAAAACGGGAAAGCAGACGGCTGTGGTTGGTATGAGTGGAAGCGGAAAGACAACATTGGTGAAGTTGCTGTTGGGCTTTTATCCTCCTGCAAGCGGGCAGATACTGTTAGGAGATACGCCATTGGAGAACTACAGTATCCGGGAGTGGAGAAGGCAGTGTGGCGTTGTGATGCAGGACGGCTTTATCTTCTCCGATACCATTGCGGGAAACATTGCGCCGGGTGCGGAACACATTGACAAAGAGCGGTTGCGCCATGCGGCCGAGGTGGCAAACATACACGGGTTCATCGAAGAGTTGCCACTGGGATACAACACCAAAATAGGACAGGAAGGGCATGGGTTGAGTCAGGGACAGAAACAACGTATCCTCATAGCCCGTGCTGTGTATAAGAATCCGGAATTTATCTTCTTCGACGAGGCAACCAATGCACTGGATGCTAACAATGAACGCATCATTATGGAGAATTTGCAGGTGTTTTTTAAGGGACGGACATCGGTGGTGGTGGCGCACCGCCTGAGCACTGTGAGAAATGCGGATAGGATAGTGGTGATAGAGCAAGGGCGAATAGCGGAGACGGGAACGCACGAAGAGCTGACGGCTCGCAAAGGAATCTATTACAGGTTAGTGAAGAATCAACTGGAACTTTGAGAAGTGGAGAGTTGAGAATTATGGAGAAACAAGAAGAAAAAGACATAGAATTGAGGTGCGAGGAGGTGCAAGAGATACTGACACGGCCGCCGCATGCGTTGGTGAGGTGGGGAATCACGGCGTTTTTCAGTGTGCTGGCTCTGTTTTTTATCGGTGGCTGCTTCTTCAAGTATCCGGATGTGGTGAGTGCGGAAATCACGGTTACCACGGAGCATCCGCCTGTATGGATAGTGGCGCGGGGAAGCGGGAAAATAAAGGAGGTATATGGCAAAGACCGGGAGCAGGTGGAAGCCGGCAAGATCATTGCCGTGTTGGAAAATCCGGCAGAGACGAAAGATGTATTACTATTGGGGGAGGTATTGCAGGATTTTTGCCTGACGGATAGTTGCATAAATAGCATTGAATTTCCCGAACGTTTGGCTTTGGGCAGTATACAGGCTGTTTATGCTACGTTTATCAAAAGTTTGACGGATTATCGTAATTTCCTGTCTTTAGACCTTTATGAGCAGAAAATAGAGGCAACCCGTAAAGAATTGCAGGAGTACCGCAATTATATAAAGCATCTGAAACGCCAGGCAGAACTGGACAAAGAGCAGGTACGGATAGCCGAAACGGTGCACAGCCGGGAGAAGAAACTTTTTGGCGAGGGACTGACGGCACAGTCGGACTATGAAGAGGCCAAACAGGTGTTTCTGAACAGGCAACAGGGACAGGAACAGATGATGACCTCACTTTCTTCGGCCAAAATACAGGAGGCGCAGTTACAACAAAATATTCTTGAAACCCGGATGGAGCGAAGCCGGGAGGCTAACAGTCTGGGGATAGCCTTAAAAGCTGCTTATAATGAATTACAGGTGAGCATTGAGGACTGGAAAATGACATATCTTTTCATCAGTCCGGCCGGTGGTATATTGTCTTATAATAATGTGTGGCAGAAGAATCAGAATGTGAATAGTGGGGATAAGGTCTTCTCTATCGTCGCTTCGCAGACAGGGGATATTATCGGCAAGATAAAACTGCCCGTCAACGGGTCGGGCAAAGTGAAACCCGGGCAAAGGGTGAATATCAGCGTGACGGGGTATCCTTATATGGAATTCGGTTTCCTGACCGGAACGGTAGTATCTGTTTCCCTCTTGAAGGATAGTGATAGTATGTATACGGTTACCGTAAGTTTGCCACAGAATTTATGTACATCTTATGGTAAAGCTCTGGATTTCAACGGAGAACTTACCGGAACAGCAGAGGTGATGACGGATGAAAGGAGCGTGACCGGAAGATTGCTTGAGCCGTTACGCTATTTGTGGGAGAAATATCTGTAATTCTTCGTGATTTAATACAGAAATCCGAACAACCAGAGAGGTATCCGCTTGCCTGTTCCATATTCCACATTGTCTATTGCCAGATAGCTATTGGGAATATCCTTTATCTGTTCAAAGTTTTTTGTTTTTCCCCCTACCTCAAATGTATAAGTGTCATCTATCCGGAAATCTCCTTGTCCGGAGAAGGTTATTGTATGGTTCGCTTTCAGCTGATTGGCAAAAAAGGTTTCACGGATATTGCCTATGTCTGAGGTTGGAGCGAGTGCATACATCAGGTTGGTATTTTCCAGATATACCTTTTCCGGTTTGGTAAGCTGCTGCATATTATTCTTTTCGGAATAAAGCATGATGAGTAGGGCAGCGCGCTCCAATAGCTGGAACATGCGGGTGACTGCCTGCCTTGTTGTTTCTATACTTTCACCTACTTTGGTCATGTTGGGGCTGAAAGGAACCATTTGTGAAACAATCATCAATAGGCGTTTCATCTTTTTGATAGAAACATACTCTACCTTTTCTACCGCAGGCAGGTCATTTTCAAGAATGGTAGTAATGACTTGTTGCAGGCGTAGAGGATAGGAAGCCGGAGCTTCTTTATAGAAAGGATAATAGCCATGTCGCAAATATTCCTCAAATAGTGGAATGATAGTGATTTTCGAGACAATATCAGTAGCAATGTATATATGTTCTTTTAATATACGATCCAGTGGCAAAGCTGTAAATTTTCCTTTTCCTTCAAATTCCAGATATTCTCTAAATGATAGTCCTTGGAGTGTATAGAAAACGCATCTGCGGGATAAGTCGGCCATGGAAAAGTCAATTTGTAATAAAGAGGAACCGGTGAATACAATGTGAAGTTCGGGGTATCTGTCGTATATGTTTTTCAGCTCTTGTATCCAATTGTTGTATGGATAACGGTGTACTTCGTCAACAAACAGGTGAGTTCCGCCGTGGAGAAAGTGGTACTCTGCTAAATCTATCAGTCGGTGTTCGGTAAACCAAAGATCATCCAAGGATATATATATGGCTTGTTCGCTTTTTGGAAATAATTGCTTCATGCGCTGTAGCATCAAGGTTGTTTTTCCTACGCCACGCGCTCCCTTGATGCAAACCATGCGCGATGACCAGTCAATGATATCATATAAATAACGGACATGAGCCATGCTGACGGAGTTTACTAAGCGGGTAGAGTTAATATAAGCATCTGTTATTTCCATATTTATATAATTTTTGTTGTGTAGCAAAGATACGCAATGTTTTTTATAAAACACGTTTTTTACAGATAAACGTTATCTGCAAAACACGTTTTTCTGCAAAACACGTTTTCTGTAGATAACACTTTGAGATGTGGTACTTAAAAGATAACAGAACGATTATGCTCTTGAACCTTATTAAAAAAGAAACACGAGCCTCCCGACCCGTGTGCTTAAACTAATTGTTAACTTTAATTTCTGTATTTTTATTTTGCAATTGCCAATAGATTAGTTGTCAAGTCCATTTGTTTGTGGTCAACCAGAGTCCAATCTGATTTATTATCTTGCTTGTAGGCTTTGTAAGCCGTCGGCATATTTGCATCATTCAGTTCGTATACACTTTTCTGAATTGCTTCATCAAAAGCTTTGTGAGATTCGTTCCAGCGACCATAGTTCATTATTATTTCATTATCGCTGTACTGGTAAGTCATTTTGAAATAGGGTACCCATTCATCTTTTGCGCCATCCCATTTGGAAGCCTCTTTGCTTATCAAACGGTTCTGATCATCGTATGCAAAGGTGTACTGCATGTGGCGTTGGAGGTAAGAGTCATCTTTTTTGAAGATAGTTTTTGATGCTACCAATTCGCCGTTCATCACCTGATTTGTTATGAAACCATCCTGAGCTTTCACTTCGGAGTTAAGAACACTTGCTATCATAATAGCTACCAATGCGACTGCTTTAAATAAACTTGTAGTTTTCATAATCTTTATTTTTTAATTGTTACTAATTCTATTTGGTTTTCGCTCTTATCTGTTAGACGGAACTATTTGCTGAAAAGTGGCAGTTAATCTTTATTTTTTTTGCTGACCGCTTTCGCTTAATAAAAGTCAATTCCTGTGCCAAAGTAGTAATATGTTGATAATCAGTGATTGTTTGAAAGCATAACCTGTTCATTATCGGACAACTGTCCGCTTATTATCGAACAGTGATCGGAAATAAATCGAAATATTTATTCTTTTTGAAACATGAGTTCAAACATTTGGTACATAATCAATAACTCTTTATTGGTAAGGTGGCTATTTTTGTCTCCAAAATAATATACTATGAAGAATTTCTATTTGATTACCTTGTTTATGTGTTTAAGCAACTTGCAGGCATGGGCTACAGGTTCGTCGGAAAAGGCTGTGTATGACTTGATAGAACGGGTTACTCCGGGCTATGCTTCTCATTATCGGTTGGAAATAATACCGTCTGAGAATGGAAATGATGTCTATGAAGTGGATGGCGACGGGCAGAAAATTATCCTGCGGGGAAATAATGCCGTGTCTCTGGCAACTGCTTTTAACTGGTATCTGAAGTATACGTGCCATGCGCATGTATCTTGGTTTGGTAACCAATTGGAGTTACCTGCAAAGCTTCCACAGCCTGCACATAAGGAACGGAGAATTATTAATGGTAAATATCGCGTTTACATGAATTATTGCACAGTGAGCTATACTGCAGCATGGTGGAATTGGGAACGTTGGCAGCAAGAGTTGGATTATATGGCAATGAATGCTATCAATATGCCTCTGTTTTCTGTAGGACTGGATGGGGTATGGTATAATACACTGTTGCGCTTTAACTTTACGGAAGAGGAAGCACGTGCTTTTCTTACCGGACCGGGGCACTCGGCATGGCAGTGGATGCAGAATATTCAGAGCTATGGAGGTCCTTTGCCCAAATCAGTCATAGATAAACATGTGGCTTTGGGAAAAAAGATACTGGCACGTCAACTTGAATTGGGTATGCAACCTATTCAGCAGGGTTTTTCAGGATATGTACCGCGGGAATTGCAGAAGAAGTATCCGCAGGCTAAGATTAGTATGAAGCGGAAATGGTGCGGTTTCGATGGTACTGCTCAACTGGACCCGACTGATCCTTTGTTTCATGAGATGGGGTTAGCTTTTCTGGAAGAACAGGATAAGTTGTTCGGCAGTTACGGGGCATATGCCGCCGATCCTTTTCATGAGAGTGCCCCTCCGGTAGATACACCTGAATATTTAAAAAGCGTGGGACAGACCATACATAAGCTCTTCCAGACATTTGATACGGGAGCTTTATGGGTGATGCAGGCTTGGAGTATGCGAGAAGATATTGTGAAAGCAATTCCCAAGGAGTCTTTACTCATATTAGATTTGAATGGTTCGAAAACAGCTGCTAATGGTGGCTGGGGGTATCCGGTGATAGCCGGCAATCTTCATAATTTCGGGGGACGTATCAATATGCATGGTGACTTGGCGCTGCTTGCTTCCAATCAATACAAGAAAGCAAAAGCACGTTATCCGAATGTATGTGGCTCCGGGCTTTTTATGGAGGCTATCGAACAGAATCCTGTTTACTATGATCTGGCTTTTGAAATGCCTAACCATACTGACAGTATCCATTTACAGGAGTGGCTTGCTGCTTATGCCGAACGTCGCTATGGGGCGAAATCTGTTGCTGCCGAAAAAGCATGGATGTATCTGTTGGAGGGCCCTTATAGACGGGGTACAAATGGGACGGAAAGAAGTTCTATTGTAGCTGCCCGTCCGGCATTGGATGTAAAGAAGTCCGGGCCAAATGCAGGACTAGGCATTCCATACGAACCGATGTTGGTTATTCAGGCACAGGCTCAACTTTTGAAAGATGCTGATAAATTGGCTGCTTCCAAACCTTATCGTTTCGATATTGTAGATGTACAACGTCAAATGATGACGAATCTGGGGCAGTTAGTTCACAAGAAGGCGGCAGAAGCATTTATTGCTAAAGATAAAGCAGCTTTCACTTTGCACTCGGGACGTTTTCTTGAGTTATTGAGTGATATGGATGAGTTGCTTTATACGCGAAGTGAGTATAGCTTTGACAAATGGCTGATGGAGGCTCGTAGTTGGGGAGAGACAAAGGAGGAGAAAGACTTGATGGAACGTGATGCGACTTCTTTGGTAACTATTTGGGGAGCTGATGGTGATCCGCGTATTTTTGATTATTCGTGGCGTGAGTGGGCAGGGCTGATCAGTGGCTATTACTTGCCCCGTTGGCAGAAATTCTATACAATGTTGCAAGGGCATCTGGATGCAGGCACTGACTATCAGGAAGAAGGGTTGCCTCTGGCTTATGGCAGAGAGGATTTT
Organism: Bacteroides sp. Phil13; assembly: GCF_001940965.1. Classification (NCBI taxonomy): domain Bacteria; kingdom Pseudomonadati; phylum Bacteroidota; class Bacteroidia; order Bacteroidales; family Bacteroidaceae; genus Bacteroides; species Bacteroides sp. Phil13. Next base: position 185,434 of record NZ_MSHA01000049.1, read on the forward strand.
CGCGCGAATGACTTTTATAATCAATTGGCGGATTGGGAATTGGCTTATGTGGTTCAGACAGATAAGGCACGAATACCTGTTACCCGTGGAGATGAGCTCGTTATTACCCGTCGTTTATTTGATAAATATCTGAAACTATCCCGTGAATATTATACGGATTTTTCGGGTGTGGAAGAAATAAAGGAAGAGCGTACTTACGAAAATGTTGGCGAGGAGTAATTGTTACTCCCCGCTCTTTTTCACTATGATTTTTGCTGCGTATTGTGTAGCGACATTTTTGCGGAAATCCATGAAATCTGTATTATCTTCTTTGGGATAATTTCCTTGATGGAACAATAGCCGGTGTACAATAAGAATATTTCCACCTTCTTCTAAGGTGATGGAAGAATGAAATTTGCCGAATTTAGTTTCCATATCTGTAGTTTTAGGTAGTGATTCTATTTCGTATCCTTCCGGTAACCGGATGTTGAGGCTGTCTATATCAAGATAACCGTAATTGATTTGAATATCTTGAGTACGCTCACCTTGGTTGCTTGGGCTATAGAAGCCTTTATGGAATATGTTGACGGGGATGAACAGACGCTTTCCGGTTTTATTTCCATACTGGCTGCTTTCGATGGTGTAATGAATATCCAGTTGAGGCTCTTTTTGTTTGGTCTCTTTGAAGCGAATATTATCTACTTTAGCTTGTACAAGACTGATGTCTGAGCGTAGCCAGTCTTTCTGCCGGGCAGGTTCTATGTTTATGATATCTGCTTTATCTTCATATTGAAACAGGCGTGAACTTTGTTTTACTTCGATTTTGGCGCTTCCATCCGGTTGAAGGGAGATGAGAGCGTCGTTGACTTGGGTGCTCAAGGAATCGGCATAGGTCGGTAGTCGGTAAAGTGTTCCGCCATCAGGGCCGATAAGTAAAGCATCATGTCCGGCTATGGAGTGATGTACATAACCCAAGGGCAGAGTAGGGTTAGTGCATTCGATCCAAAGTGTATCGTTAGGTAACGGCACTTGCAGGATGACGTGGTTATTCTGGTTGGCACTGGCAAAATCGGCTAACAGGCGTCTGTTTGTAGTACTGATTACAGTATAAGTAGATGGAATTCCTAACTCTGTAAGCATGGCACGCATATAGTTGGATAGTCCTTTACAATCACCGAATCCGGTACGGTGTACATCGGCAGCGGCAATGGGCTGTAGGCCACCGATACCGAGTTGTATGCTGACATAACGTGTAGTGGATGCAAGATACTGGTATACTGCGGCTATTTTCTCATAAGGGGTATTGCAGTTTGCTGTCCGCCTTTGCAGTTCTTCTTTTAGTGCCGGGGGAATCTGATCTCTGCCGCTTAGTAACTGATATTGCCATGCGCCGTATGTTTGCCAGTTATCCATACTTCCTTTAGTTCCTTCAAAAGAGAAATTCCGGGGAGTGAAATAGATGCGTGGCAATAGTTCGGAGAGGGCAGGGCTGTAAGGCTCTTTCTGAATGGCGGGTAGGGACTGAACTTTAACTTCCGTCAGCCAGTTTCCGTCCGTCGTTTGCTTTTGGCTGACCTCTGCCTGCATATTGATTGTACGGTAACGACAGGGATTATCGGCCGGAGTGAGAATGCGATAACTTGCTTGTGCGACGGACTGGTTATAATTCTTTTGTGGTAGGAAACTGGGATAGCCGATGAGACCGTCGCTGTTCTTTATTTCCCATTCATAGGTGATGGTTATAGGGTATCGCGATGGAGTGTATTCAAAGAAATAATAATAATCGTCGCTAACAAGTTCATCCGAGTATTCGGTAACTTTCAGCTCACTCTTTTTTATCTTACGGATGACGTTGCCGGAGGCATCGCGGACTTCTCCGGAGAATTTCTTTAAAGAGGAAAAGCGGTCGCACATACAGACAAAAGAGGCATCTCCTTTCCCTTTTCCATCCAGTATTTGTATTACGCGTTTCTCTTTCTGAATGGCATCGGTAGGAGAGGTACATACAATATCCGTTACGGCATCCTGTATGATGGAATAAGCATTGGCATGTAAATCTGTTTGGGCGTGCAGACCACTGGAACAAACGGTGGCTTGTAACAGAAATCCGATCAAGAACTTGTTTGTTTTCATAAATCTCTCTATTAGAGTTTCTTTAAAACCATTATTTCATTATTCTTCTTTACTATTATTTCCCATAATTGCTGCAGTTCGGGATAATCGGTATTCAGGAATAATAGCTTTTGCAACCTGAAAAGGTATCTGAGAGTGACCTGATTGTTTTGCTGGGTGATGGTATACCGGCAGAATACTTTCTCATCACCTGTTTGCACCCTTAGACCTTCCGGCTTCTCATCTACTACATATCCCTCCGGGATAGTCAGATTAGCGGTCAGTGACAGATGGTCCGTATAAGGAAATTCTACAGGGAGCTTTCTTTCTGATTGTTTGAAAGGGGATTCGGAAACATGCAGGAATACAAGCGGATTGACGTAAATAAACTGGTCGTTAACTGTAGATTGTTTTTCGAATTCCATTACTTCACGTACTTGTGGTGAGAAGTAATTTCTTCCTTCTATCTGGAGTGACTTGACCTGTATGTTTTCTTCGGAAGCCAGCTTGTTGACAAAGTCGGTGCTGTCCTTTGCCGTGCGGAACTTATTCCGTAAGCGGGAAGCATACTGACCTGCATAAAGTGTTTCGCGTGTACCAGAAATGGTACCTTCAGGAGAAATGCTGGCAATAACGGCGGATCTCAACTGGTTTGTTCCGAGAGCTTCCAGATTAACCCATTGACTGTGGTTACCCGGAATGATGACCCGGGCGCGGTTGGTCATAAGTAGAGGAGGCAGTACATTGAGGTAGCCGTCTTCTACTGAACTGTCCAGATAAACCAAGGTGGTGTCTGTGTGGGCAATACCTACGATGAAAGTATTTAGTTTCTGAAGGCTGGGGTGGGTCAGGGGGAGTATGCCCATATTCCGTCGGCTCATTACTACTGGATAGGCAGGTATTCCGGCATCTGTCAGCATACTGATGAGGATGAAGTTTAAATCAGCATTGCTTCCTGTGCCCTCTTTCAGTATTTGTTTTGGGGCTTTACCGTATAAGTTGTATTTCTCATTCCATCTCACCTTATTTTTGAGTAGCGTGTAGATGGCACATATCTTTTCTTCTGTTCCTTTCATCTGTTCAAGATGTAGTGCATTCATCTCTTCTTTAAGAGGATTGCTCATTTTCAGTCTGCCACCGAATTCATTGTCTTTGAGCAATGCTTCATCAATTTGTTCCCAGCTTTTTGTGAACGATTGATAGAGAGAGCCGGGAAAATCAATTCCCAGTAGTTCTAAATTTACCTGTGTACAGTAGTCATCTGCACACCACACGTAACTGTCGTCTTTCAAGGCGGGTAGTTGAGTTCCCCGAAAATTCATGTGTGATCCGGTGCATTGGAAGAACTGCCCCCCGATAGAGAGACTGAGAGAAGTGGATTCGCTTTTTGTCTCCAGGCTCTCCATGCCGCGCATGTCTGTATTGAACTTGAAATATTCGGGAATGATTATATCGTATTCGGTATATAAAGTAGGAATGTCACTTTGTGCTTTCCAACTGTCGATGGTAAAGAAGAAGTCTGATTCTAACCGGTATTCATATTCTATCAGAGTCCCTGCTTTTACTTGCGGGATGGAGAATTTCAGAGTCATCTGGTTTTCGCTGAGGCGCTCTTTGAATATCATATCTTTTTTCATTTTGGTACGTACCATTTTTCCGTTTTCCATATTATAAGCGCTGGCATCCAAACCAATGATATTTTCTCTCATGGTGTTGTTTGGCAAGTCATAGTAGGGAATCGTAACATTGGCATAAGATGTACCTTCCGGTTTGAGTACCTTGATTTTTACTTTATACTCAGAAACGAGGCGGAAGCTTTCTAGCCCCCATTTGTAGCTGACATTGGTCAGTTTACATAGAATAACGGCTGTGGCATTAGAGTCGGGCGCATAAGTAGTCATGGTCAACTCTTCCATGGTAGGTTTTCCAAACTTTAGATTGGGAATAATTGTTTGCTCGTCGGCAAATAGTTGGAGACAGCAAAGATAGCATAGTAAAGTCAATAAAGCGTTTTTCATATAGTTTTGAATAGAGTGTTGTTGTTTCCGCAAATATATGTTTTTTTTATTTAAAACAAGCGTTTGTTCCTCTCTTTTATTAAAACTCCTTAAAGAAAGCCCGTAGCGTCACTTTTTATTTGTTATTTTGCACCAAATTCGGGTATAGTGTGGTCTGATTGATTCGGGCTGCATTTCATTATTGCATAATGTTCAATGAATAAACTCACCATAAAAGTCTGTCCGGTATGTGGTAGTGCACATATAGAGCGTGCTATGACTTGCATAGATCATTATGCTTCCAGCGAAGCATTCTATCTGTGTCGTTGTCAGGATTGTAGCTTTCTCTTTACGCAGGATTTCCCCGTGGAAGCCGAGATAGGCAGATATTATGAAACTCCCGATTACATTTCCCATTCCGATACGAAAAAAGGCCTTATGAACAGGGTGTACCACTGGGTGCGTAGCTATATGCTGGGCCGTAAGGCACGCTTGGTGGTTCGCGAAGCACATCGTAAGGAAGGACGTCTGCTGGATATCGGTACGGGAACAGGATATTTTGCCGATGCTATGCAGAAGCGAGGCTGGCAGGTGGAGGCAGTGGAAAGGAATGCGCAGGCACGCGTATTTGCTAAGGAACACTTCAATCTGGATATAAAGCCTGATACCGCATTGCAGGATTTTGCTCCCGGCAGCTTTGATGTCATTACTTTGTGGCACGTTATGGAGCATTTGGAACATTTGAATGAGACGTGGGATACATTGAATAAACTCCTGACGGAAAAGGGTGTACTGATTATCGCAGTGCCTAACTGTTCTTCTTATGACGCTAAGAAGTATGGTGCACATTGGGCTGCTTATGATGTTCCGCGCCATTTGTGGCATTTTACGCCGGGTACCATTCAGAAGTTGGGTGCCAAGCATGAGCTTATATTGGCTGCACGCTATCCGATGCCATTTGATGCATTCTATGTATCGATGTTGAGTGAAAAGTATATGGGACGTTCTCTGTCTTTCTTCCGGGGTATGCTTAGTGGCACGCTGGCATGGTTCAGTGCATTGGGAAGCAAGGAGCGGAGCAGTTCGATGATTTATGTATTCAGAAAGAAACAGAAGTAGGGGGAATAAGATAAAAGGTGATAGGGTGGTAAAGTGATAGAGTGATAGAGTGATAAGAAGGTGATAAAGGAAGAAATGAAGGTATGAAGACGAAAAGCAAAAATAATTCCGTATCCTATTTTGATATGCAGTTCATTACCTCCAGTATCAGTACTACGTTGGTATTGCTGTTGTTGGGGTTGGTGGTGTTTTTCGTGCTGACTGCCCATAATCTGTCTGTGTATGTGAAGGAGAATATCAATTTTTCTATTATCATTAGTGATGATATGAAGGAGGCGGATATTCTGAAGTTACAAAAGAGGCTGGATAAGGAAGTGTTTGTACGGTCTACGGAGTATATTTCGAAGAAGCAGGCGCTTCGCGAGCAGATTGAAGCAATGGGAACAGACCCGCAAGATTTTCTGGGTTATAATCCGCTTCATGCATCTATCGAAGTGAAGTTGCACTCTGATTATGCGAATACCGACAGTATAGCTAAAATAGAGAAACAGATAAAGAAGAATACCAATGTACAGGAAGTGCGTTACCAGGAAGATCTGATAAACATGGTCAATGAGAATATCCGCAACATAAGCCTGATGTTACTGGGGTTGGCGGTATTATTGGCGTTCATATCCTTTGCATTGATTAATAATACCATCCGGTTGACAATCTATTCCAAGCGCTTTCTCATTCATACAATGAAATTGGTAGGGGCGAGTTGGAGTTTTATACGCCGTCCGTTCCTGTGGCGTAACTTTTGGATAGGCGTATTGGCTGCTGTCATTGCCGATGGGATTTTGTGGGGTGCTGCCTACTGGTTGGTGGTGTATGAGCCAGATTTGATCAGTGTTATTACGCCTAATGTTATGATGCTGGTTTCCGTATCGGTGCTTGTGTTCGGGGTGTGCATTACGTGGTTCTGTGCATACCTGTCCATTAATAAGTTCCTGCGGATGAAGGCAAGTACACTGTATTACATATAAGTATAATTGCTTCAATCGGAACTATACATGAATGGAAAAATAAGAAATGTTTTGAATGAAGTTAAACCGTAAATAATTAAATCATAAATAAAGAGATGAGTAAACAGAAATTTGCTTTCGATAAAACCAACTTTATCCTGCTTGCAGTTGCAATGGCGGTAGTGATTATCGGCTTTATCCTGATGACCGGTCCGGTGTCTACACCGACGCACTTTGAACCGGATATTTTTAGTGCAAGACGTATTAAAGTTGCTCCGGTGGTTTGCCTTGCGGGCTTCTTACTTATGATATATGCAGTGTTGCGTAAACCGCGTGACAAGCAAACGGATAATGAAGGAATGAAAGAATGAAATGCTATGTGTGGGAGGATGTGCCTTCTATCATAAATTATAAATCATAAATAAACTACATGGAATGGTTTGAGGCGCTCATCCTTGGGATAATCCAGGGTTTGACAGAGTATTTGCCGGTAAGTAGTAGCGGACATTTGGCTATCGGTTCGGCATTATTTGGTATTGAAGGGGAAGAAAATCTGGCATTTACGGTAGTAGTACATGTGGCTACGGTGTTCAGTACGCTGGTAGTTCTGTGGAAAGAGATAGAATGGATTTTCAAGGGGCTGTTCAAGTGGCAGATGAATGAAGAGACACGCTATGTAATTAATATCCTGATTTCTATGGTGCCCATCGGTATTGTAGGTGTATTTTTTAAAGATGAGGTGGAAGCGGTCTTTGGTTCAGGTTTACTGATCGTAGGCTGTATGTTGCTGGTGACGGCTGCTTTATTGTCTTTCTCTTATTATTATAAGCCGAAGCAGAAAGAGAATATTTCTATGAAAGATGCATTCATTATCGGTTTGGCTCAGGCTTGTGCTGTACTTCCCGGACTTTCACGTTCCGGAACTACAATTGCTACAGGGTTATTGCTGGGCGATAATAAGGCAAAGTTGGCTCAGTTCTCGTTCCTGATGGTGATGCCACCGATATTGGGTGAAGGCCTGCTAGATGGTATGAAGTTGATGAAAGGCGAAGATATTGCCGGAAGTATTTCAACGTTGTCATTGTTGATAGGCTTCATTGCGGCTTTTGTATCGGGTTGTTTGGCTTGTAAGTGGATGATTAATATTGTGAAAAAGGGGAAACTGATATACTTCGCGGTTTATTGTGCGATTGCCGGTATTGTGACCCTTGTACTTTCACAAATGCAAGGATAGCAGATGAAGTTTAAAGAAGGAGAAGTACTCTATTTCAATAAACCGTTGGGATGGACTTCGTTTAAAGTTGTGGGACATGCGCGTTACCACATCTGCCGACGGATGAAAGTGAAGAAATTGAAAGTAGGCCATGCCGGTACACTCGATCCTTTGGCTACAGGGGTGATGATTGTCTGCACAGGTAAGGCTACGAAGCGAATTGAAGAGTTTCAGTACCATACGAAGGAATATGTTGCCACCATTCAGTTGGGCGCCACCACTCCTTCCTACGATCTGGAACACGAGATAGATGCCACTTACCCTACGGAGCATATTACGCGGGAGTTGGTGGAAGAGACGTTGAAGACATTTATCGGTGAGATACAACAAGTGCCTCCCGCCTTTTCAGCCTGTATGGTGAATGGCAAACGTGCTTATGATCTGGCACGTAAAGGTGAAGAGGTAGAGTTGAAGCCGAAGTTGTTGGTGATTGACGAGATAGAGTTGCTGGAATGTAACTTGCCGGAGATTAAAGTCCGCGTGGTGTGTAGCAAGGGTACGTATATCCGTGCCCTGGCACGTGACATCGGTGAAGCGCTGAATAGTGGTGCTCATCTTACGGCTTTGGAACGTACTCGCGTAGGCGATGTCCGATTGGAAGATTGCCTTGACCCGATGAATTTTAAAGAGTGGATAGATGCTCAGGAGATAGAAATTGAAGAATAACTTAAAGAAAGAATAGATATGAAACTGTCGCAATTTAAATTTAAGCTTCCGGAAGAGAAGATTGCTTTGCACCCTACAAAGTATAGAGATGAATCGCGCCTTATGGTGCTTCACAGAAAGACAGGTGAGATTGAGCACAAGGAATTCAAAGATGTTCTGAACTACTTTGATGACAAAGATGTGTTCATCTTCAATGATACGAAAGTATTCCCTGCCCGCCTGTATGGTAATAAGGAAAAGACCGGTGCCCGTATCGAGGTATTCCTTCTTCGCGAGCTGAACGAAGAACTCCGTTTGTGGGATGTATTGGTAGACCCTGCCCGTAAGATACGTATCGGCAATAAGCTGTATTTCGGTGACGACGATTCTATGGTGGCTGAAGTTATTGACAATACGACTTCTCGCGGTCGTACGCTCCGTTTCCTTTATGACGGTCCGCACGATGAGTTTAAGAAAGCTTTGTACGCACTGGGCGAAACCCCACTGCCGCATAGCATTATCAATCGTCCTGTAGAACCGGATGATTCAGAACGTTTCCAGTCTATCTTTGCTCGCAATGAAGGTGCGGTAACGGCTCCTACTGCCAGTCTGCACTTCAGCCGTGAACTGATGAAGCGCTTGGAAATCAAGGGTATCGATTTTGCTTATATTACTCTTCATGCTGGTTTGGGTAATTTCCGCGACATTGATGTGGAAGACCTCACGAAGCATAAGACGGACTCTGAACAAATGGTTGTGAACGAAGAAGCCGTCAGCATTGTGAACCGTGCCAAGGATATGAACAGACAGGTTTGTGCCGTGGGTACTACCGTGATGCGTGCTATCGAGAGCACCGTAAGTACAGACGGACATCTGAAACCGTACGAAGGCTGGACGAACAAGTTCATCTTCCCTCCTTACGACTTTACAGTGGCAAATGCGATGATTTCCAATTTCCACATGCCGCTTTCTACTTTGTTGATGATTGTTGCTGCTTTCGGTGGATACGATCAGGTAATGGAGGCGTATAATGTGGCTCTGAAGGAAGGTTACCGTTTCGGTACGTATGGCGATGCGATGTTGATTACGGATAAGTAATGTACGTCTATTTCAGTTTAGGGACTAACTTAGGCAATAAGGAGCAGAATCTCCGTCTTGCCGTGCAATATATTGAGAAGCGGATAGGGAAAGTGATTTCCCTGTCCGCTTTTTATGCTACTGCTCCGTGGGGGTTCTCCTCGGACAATGCTTTCCTGAATGCTGCTGTCTGTATAGAAACTATGCTTTCTCCCTTAGAGGTACTTTCTGAGTCGCAGTCCATTGAGCGGGAGATGGGACGTATTCATAAATCTGTAAATGGTGTGTATAGTGACCGTGTGATAGATGTCGACTTGTTGTTGTATGATGATCTTATTCTGGATACCCCTACATTGAAACTTCCCCATCCGTTGATGCAGGAACGTGCTTTTGTGATGGAACCGCTGGCGGAAATTGCCCCTGATGTACTGCATCCTGTGTTAAAAAAGACTATGCAGGAGCTTTATAGGACACTTGTGTCTCAGAAATAGAATACTTGTGTTACAAAAATGAAATACTTGTGTTGTAGGAATAGAATGCTTGTGTTATAAAAACAGTATGAAGAATAAATATCGCAACTTGTTCTTGCTTTTTGGTGTGCTGGCTATCGTTGTCATGCTTTGCACGATGGATATGGATTATTCCGATATATGGGAGCATCTGAAGCGCGTGGGCTTTTGGTTTCCTGTGATCATGCTGTTGTGGTTCTTTGTCTATCTGATAAATACCTGTTCGTGGTATCTGATAATCAGGGATGACCGTAAGTATCGCGTTCCTTTCTGGACGGTCTGCAAACTGTCGATCACCGGTTTTGCCATCAATTATGCCACGCCCGGCGGACTGATGGGAGGCGAACCGTACCGGATTATGGAGCTGACTCCCTATGTGGGTGTAAGTAAGGCTACCTCTTCCGTCATTCTGTACGTGATGATGCATATCTTTTCTCACTTCTGGTTTTGGTTTCTTTCCATATTCTTATATATCTTCCTGTATCCTGTGAATACCTTTATGTCGATATTGCTCACTGCAATAGGAGCATTCTGCCTGCTGGCTATCTATTTCTTTGCCCGAGGATATAAGAATGGAATGACGGTGAAGACTTTCCGGTTTCTGCAGAAGGTACCGTTTGTCAAACGGTGGGCACATCGTTTCATTGTGAAACAAAAAGATACTCTGGAACAGATTGATAGTCAGATAGCCTTGTTGCATAGCCAACATAAGATTACTTTCTACAGTTCGCTGCTGTTGGAGCTTTCGGCACGCATATTCTCCAGCCTTGAAATATACATCATTCTGCGCGTCTTCACCCCGGAAGTGAGTGGATGGGATTGTGTGTTGATATTGGCTTTCTCCTCGCTGTTCAGCAATCTGATATTCTTCTTCCCGATGCAGCTGGGGGCGCGTGAAGGTGGACTGGCCCTGGCTGTAGATGGCTTACATATGTCTCCGGCACTGGGTGTTTATGTGGGACTGATTACCCGGCTGCGTGAACTGTTATGGATCGTTATCGGCATGGTATTGATAAAGGTTGGCAATAGAAAACCGGGTGATCCGCCTTCTTCCGAATGTTAAAGCCTCTTCAGGCATCCCGATCACTTTACCTACAAGTGGGTATTCTGTTTATAGAAGTGTTAATACTTTCCTGATTATATACTATATTCATCGAAAACCTTTATCTTTGCACCCGAAAATGAAATGTGGAAAGATTTGAGTAGCTTGCAACCACAGAAAAAAATGCTAAAACAACATCCTTTTCTGACGGCTCCGTGCTGATGCTTCTACTCACATTTATCTCCATACTTCTTTTAATTTTTAATTTCTAATTTTTAATTTGAAATGGGATATTTATTCACATCCGAATCGGTGTCTGAAGGACACCCCGACAAAGTGGCCGATCAAATATCGGACGCTGTGCTTGACAAACTG